>JBEKDY010000237.1:0-6656 GCA_050014115.1 Candidatus Sulfotelmatobacter sp.
ATTTTCGAAAAATATTGCGGCGCGCGGCTCACCACGCATGCGTTTCGCATCGGCGGATTGCAATACGAGGCTTACGATGGCTTCGAGAAGGACGTGAAGAATTTCGTTGCCTTCGTCACGCCGAAGATTGACGAATACGAAGAGCTGCTCACCACGAATCGCATCTGGGTGGAGCGCACCAAAGGTGTCGGCGTCATCTCCGCCAAAGACGCGATCGCGCTCGGCGTGACTGGGCCAGTGCTGCGCGCGAGCGGCGTTAAGTGGGATTTGCGCAAGGCTCAGCCTTACGCCAACTACAAGAATTTCGATTTCGAGATTCCCACCGGACAAAATGGCGACACCTACGACCGGTATCTGGTGCGTATGGCGGAGTTCCGGCAATCGCTGCGCATCATCCAGCAAGCCGTGGATGGGCTGCCCGAAGGCCCCGTGATGGCGAAAGTTCCGAAGGTGATTAAGCCGCCGGTCGGCGAGGTGTATCACTCGATTGAAGCGCCGAAAGGCGAGCTGGGATACTTTATTGTGAGCGACGGTTCCACGCAGCCTTACCGCGTGCGCGTACGCCCGCCGTCTTTGGTGAACCTGCAGGCGCTTGATGTGATGTGCCGCGGAGCCATGGTGGCCGATGTGGTCGCCGTGATCGGCACCCTCGACATTGTTCTCGGCGAGGTGGACCGCTGATGCAGCCCATCATCGACTACATAACGTCCTACCTCGGCAACAAGACGCAGACGCCCGGCGCGGCGGGAAATCTATTCTGGGCGTTCGTCTACATTCTTCTTGTTTTCCTCGGCCTGTCCGTCGCGGTGATTGCGATGAACTGGCTGGAGCGGAAAATTCTCGCTCATATGCAGGTGCGCCTCGGTCCCATGCGTGTGGGCCCGCACGGATTGCTGCAGCCCATCGCTGATGCTATCAAGCTGCTTCTCAAAGAAGACATCATGCCCGCCGAAGCCGACGGCTTCGTGTTCTGGATCGCGCCATTCATTGTGGTGTTGGCGGCGTTCACCGTGTTCGTTGTGGTTCCGTTTGGTCCTACGCACGCCATCACCGACATGAATATCGGCATTCTCTTCATGCTGGGAGTGTCGTCGTTGAGCGTGCTGGGCATCGTGATGGCGGGATGGGCTTCGAATTCGCACTATCCCTTGATTGGCGCTTTACGTTCGAGCGCGCAGATGGTTTCCTACGAAGTCGCCATGGGCCTGGCGGTGGTTTCGGCAATCTTGATGACCAGCCTGCACGGGCTTGGACTTTACGGCGCCGGTGGCGTCGGCACGGGTGACACCGGCACGCTCAGCATGATTGGCATCGTGCAGGCGCAACAGGAGCAAGGCGTCTGGTTCGTCTTCAAGTTTTTTCCGCTGGGCCTGATCGCATTTTTCATTTTTGCCATCGCCATGGTTGCGGAAACCAACCGCGCCCCGTTCGATCTGCCCGAGGCCGAGTCGGAATTGACCGCTGGTTTCCACACGGAATACAGCGGCTTCCGCTGGTCGCTGTTTTTCCTTGCCGAATATTCCGCGATGATCGCGGTTTCGTCCATCGCGGTCACCCTGTGGCTGGGTGGATGGCTGCGTCCGTTCCCGAATCTGCTGCACGGCGCGACTTGGGACCTGGTCTTCAACCTGTTCCCCGGAATCACATTTTTGTTCCTGGCGGCGATCTGCTTCTACAGCACGGCGCGCATGCCGAAGCATCCATATTTCAAAATTCAAACCATCGGTCTGGCCGGGTTCGGCGCGGTGCTTGGCTTGATCGGTCTCGCCCTGTTTGTTCCCGCAGTGTTCATTCGCGTGCAGGATATTTACTGGTTCGCGATGAAAGTTGCCGCGTTCATGTATCTCTATATCTGGTATCGTGGCACGTTCCCGCGTTACCGCTTTGACCAGTTGATGAAAGTGGGATGGAAAATCCTGCTGCCGATGGGATTGGGGTTGCTGATCCTGACCGCGTGCATGGGGATGCGCTCGGAACTGCGGCATCAGGTGGTAGAGCCGCTGTGGCATCGGGTGGCAAACATTCTATGAATCCTCCAGTCGCGACACCGTTTTTCTTTTACCTGCTCTCCGGGACCATGCTCATTGGCGGCATCCTGGTGATCACGCGCCGGAACGCAGTGCACTCGGCCCTGGCGCTGATTGCCGCGTTGCTGGCGCAGGCTGGACTTTACCTGATGCTCTACGCGCCGTTCGTCGCTGGCGTCCAGATTATTCTTTATGCCGGTGGCATCATGGTGCTGTTCCTGTTCGTGATCATGCTGGTAAACCTGGAGCGCGCGCAGAAAGAGCGACAGTTCAACAAGCAGTGGCTGGTCGGCATAGCCGCTGCGGGCGCGCTGGGCGGCCTGTTCATCACGATCTATACAAAAGGAAAGGGAATTTTCCCAGACCGCCCCATGCCCGCGAGTCTGGAAGGGACAAACACGCAAGACATCGGCAAACTTTTATATGGCCAGTACATGTTCGCCTTCGAGATCGCGTCCCTGCTGTTGCTGGTAGCGATTATCGGAGCGGTCGTGATGGCAAAGAAGAGGATCTGATTCGTGGAGACGTAGCTTGCTACGTCTCCCGCTGGCACCAGGATGGAATCCATGCTCCACATCTCGACGCTGCATTACATGGTGCTCAGCGCTGCACTGTTTCTCCTGGGAGTGATCGGTGTACTCACGCGCCGCAATGTCGTAATCGTGCTGATGTCAATCGAACTGATCCTGAATGCCGTGAACTTGAACCTGGTCGCCTTCTCGCATTACTGGCAGGGCATGCAGGGGCCAAACGCCCTGCACGGCCAGGTGTTCGCAATTTTCGTAATCACCGACGCCGCCGCGGAAGCCGCGGTGGGCCTGGGAATCCTGATCGCCTTCTTCCGTAACAAGGAGACGGTCAACGTGGACGAAGTGAATTTGCTGAAGTGGTAGGAGGGCAGCTTCTAGCTTCTAGCTCCTAGCTAACCCTCAAGCCGTCAAGGTTTTAGCTAGGAGCTAGAAGCTAACAGCTAGAAGCTGTATCTCGAGTACTGAATGCTATTTCTAAACCACATCTGGCTCATCCCGCTGCTTCCGGCCTTCGGCGCCGCCGTCATGTTTTTTTTCGGACGCAAGCTGCAGAAGACTACGGTAAACGCGGTGTGCGTGGGAACGATCGTGCTGGCGTTCCTCATGGCTTGCGGCGCGGTGTGGCAATACTCCGCGTGGTCGTCGACGCCAGAACATTTTCATCAACCTTACGAGAAGACGCTCTACACCTGGCTCGGAAGTGACACCGGCCATCTCACCTACAAAACGCAATCCGGCACGCCCGCAGAATTCCGCGCCGACGCCGGGTTCCTGCTCGACCCGCTCTCCAGCATCTGGCTGCTGTTCGTCACCGGCGTCGGCATGCTGATCCACATTTATTCCACCGGATACATGGCGCATGAAGGCGGCTACTACCGCTTCTTCGGATACCTCAATCTCTTCATGTTCTCCATGCTGACGCTGATCCTGGCCAATAACTACGTTCTGCTCTTCGTCGGCTGGGAAGGTGTAGGCCTGTGTTCGTATCTGCTGATCGGTTTTTATTTTCACCGCAAGTCGGCCAGCGACGCGGCCAACAAGGCATTCATCGTCAACCGCATCGGCGACGCCGGATTCCTGCTGGGGATGTTCTTCATCGCATGGATCTTCGGATCGCTGCGCTTTACGCAAGTCACAACTCTTGCCCGCGCAGGAAATCTTTCCCCTGAAACGCTAACTTACATCACCGCTGCCACGCTTCTCCTTTTTGTCGGAGCCTGCGGTAAGTCGGCGCAGCTTCCACTCTATATCTGGCTGCCCGACGCCATGGAAGGCCCGACGCCGGTTTCCGCGCTCATCCATGCCGCGACCATGGTCACGGCGGGCGTCTATATGGTGGCGCGTTCGAACGCGCTATTCGTGCTCGCGCCTACGTCGATGAAGACCGTCGCCATCGTCGGCGCGCTTACCGCCATCTTCGCCGCATCCATCGGCCTGGTGCAGAACGACATCAAACGCGTGCTGGCTTACTCCACGGTCTCGCAACTCGGCTACATGTTCCTCGCGCTCGGCGTCGGAGCCTTCGCCGCGGGCGTGTTCCACGTATTCACACACGCATTCTTCAAAGCCCTGCTCTTCCTCGGTTCCGGTTCGGTGATTCACGCCATGAGCGGCGAGCAGGACATGCGCAACATGGGCGACCTGCACCGCCGCATTCCCATCACTCACTGGACCATGTTCATCGCGACCTTCGCCATCGCAGGCATCTTCCCATTCGCGGGTTTCTTCTCGAAAGACGCCATCCTCTGGGAAACCTGGTCGCGCGAAGGCGGCGCTTATCGCATCCTTTGGTATGTCGGTTACGCCACCGCGTTGATGACCGCCTTCTACATGTTCCGCCTGATGTACCTCACGTTCCACGGTCGCCCGCGCATGAGCCACGACGTGGAACATCACATTCACGAATCGCCGGCGTCGATGACGGTCCCGCTGGTTACGCTCGCGCTCTGCGCCATCGTTGCTGGGTGGCTGGGCTGGCCGCACAGTCTTGGAGGTTCCGATCGCTTCACGAAATTCCTTGAGCCCGTTTTCTCGCCCGAAGCTCGCGTTCTCCAGCAAGAGGGGCAAACAGGTCAGTTGTACACCGGAGCGAAAGAAGAAGAACACAACAGCAGTACAGAATGGCTGCTTATGGGATTGTCCCTGGGCGCAGCGGGTCTCGGATGGGGCATCGCGTGGCGAAGTTATCGCCACGCCGACAAGGGTTATACCGAGCCCATCGCCGCCGCCGCGCCGCCCGTCTACAACGTGCTGCTCAACAAGTATTACGTCGACGAAGGCTACGACTACGTTTTCACCGGACGCCGCAAGCTCGGCGATGTGCGCCTCGGCGTGATGGGACTCGGCGAAGCCAGTTCGTGGTTCGACGCGAACGTGATCGACGGCGCGGTCAACGGCGCCGGATGGATGACGCGCCTCATCGCGACAATCTCCAGCTGGTGGGACAAGTGGATCATCGACGGCATCGGCGTCAACGGCCCTGCGATTCTGGCACGAATGCTCTCCTATCCCGCGCGCCTGTTCGAATGGGGCCAGGTGCAGTGGTACGCGCTAGTGATGACCGCCGGCCTGGTAGGGTTCGTGTTTTATTACGTGTATCACTGAACGGCAGCTTCTAGCTCCTAGCTCCTAGCTTCTAGCAAAACGATGACAGCTAGGCGGCAGGGCTAGAAGCTAGCAGCTAGAAGCTGATTATGCATAACCACATACTCTCGATCATCCTCTTCACGCCGCTGGTTGGCGCGCTTGTGCTCCTGTTCGTTCCCAAGGAGAACAAAGACGCCATCCGCTGGATCGCGAACATATTTTCGCTCGCCGGCCTTCTGGTTTCGATTCCGCTGGTGCCCTGGTTCTGGGCGCAGCGCTTCGAGCCCGGATTCAAGTTCACCGAAGGCGC
This sequence comes from Candidatus Sulfotelmatobacter sp., assembly GCA_050014115.1. Lineage (GTDB taxonomy): Bacteria > Acidobacteriota > Terriglobia > Terriglobales > Acidobacteriaceae > Sulfotelmatobacter. The sequence goes on from JBEKDY010000237.1 coordinate 5,454, forward strand.
GCTCAACAACTGGATTCCTTCGATTGGCGCCAGCTACATGCTGGGTATTGACGGCATTTCTTTCCTGCTGATCATGCTCACCACGCTGCTGGGCTGGATCTCAATCCTTTCTTCGTGGACCGCGATCGAGAACCGGGTGAAGGAATATTACATCTGGTTTCTGGTGCTGCAGACCGGCATGCTCGGCGTCTTCATGTCGCTCGACTTTTTCCTGTTCTTCGTTTTCTGGGAAGCCATGCTGGTTCCCATGTACCTGCTGATCGGCATCTGGGGCGGCCCGCGCAAGCTCTACGCCGCCATCAAGTTCTTTCTTTACACTCTCGCCGGTTCCGTGCTGATGCTGCTCGGCGTTCTTTATCTCTACTTCAATCACCACACGCTCAAGGGCGTTTACACGTTCAGCATCGAACAGCTCTATACCACCGCGCCGCAAATTCCGTTCCACCTCGCAGTGTGGCTCTTCTTCGCGTTCTTCGTCGCTTTCGCCATCAAGGTCCCGATGTTCCCGTTTCACACGTGGCTGCCCGATGCGCACGTGGAGGCGCCAACCGCAGGCTCGGTCATCCTGGCCGGCGTTCTCCTGAAGATGGGGACCTACGGTTTCGTCCGCTTTTCGCTGCCATTCTTCCCCCAGGTGCTGTCGAATCCGGCAACGTTTCTCAACGTGACCGTCCGCGGCTGGATGATCGGCCTCTCCATCGTCGCCATCATCTACGGCGCGCTGGTTTCGCTCATGCAGAAAGACATGAAGAAGCTCGTGGCCTATTCTTCAGTGAGCCATCTCGGTTTCTGCACTCTGGGAATCTTCGCGCTAAATTCCGCAGGCTTGAGTGGTTCGGTCTTGCAGCAGATCAATCACGGCATCTCGACCGGCGCGCTCTTCCTGATCGTCGGCATCCTCTACGAGCGCCGCCACACCCGCGAGATTTCCGAATACGGCGGCATCTCCAACGTGATGCCCGTCTATGCCACCATCACCATGATCATGTTCCTGTCTTCGATGGGACTGCCGCTGCTCAACGGTTTCGTCGGCGAGTTCACCATCCTGCAGGGAACGTTCATGGAGAACTGGAAGTGGGGCGCATGGGCGGTGCCCGGAGTTGTACTCGCGGCCGCGTATCTGCTGTGGCTCTACCAGCGCGTCTTCTTCGGCACGGTCACGAATCCGAAAAACGAAAAGCTGCACGACCTGACGCCGCGCGA
>JBEKDY010000238.1:0-12316 GCA_050014115.1 Candidatus Sulfotelmatobacter sp.
CGTGGGAGCTCCGCCGGTTTCGGGCGCGGGAATGTTGTAATAAGCCGCTTTGCTGCCCGGGGAGATTTCGAAAGCGCCGCTATCCACGGCGCTGTACTGCGCGGAAAGTCCGTAGTTGATGCCCGGCGTGCCGTCGGCATTCACAATGCCTCGGGAGAGCAGGTTCGAAACGGTCTGTCCATGCTTCGGTTTGAGAGTTGCGTAGACGTGATCGAATGTCCGGTTTTCACCGATGATCACGATGACATGCTGAATCGGTGTGACGGCAGTGGCGGGAGTCTGTGCCGCGGCAAGGGGGGTTGATGCTCCGAGGTTGGCGATGAGGGCAAACAGGCTCATTCCAACCACAGCGTGTCCTGAGAGATGCAAGTACTGCAGGAGGTAACTTAGCCGCCGGACGGTTACACGGCGGTGACGCGGAGATGAATAGTGCGACAAGAAAAATCCACAGTTCGAACCAGCTGGCACGACCCAGAAAGAGGGCGATTCGCGAATACGCAGGAAAAAGCTGCGGAATCAGAAACCAACTGTGAAACGCAGGTTAAGAAGTTTGCACAGGATGTGGGAACTATCACGTGAGAAATCTGCGATTTCGACTTTCTTTGCGCCCTTTGCGGCTTTTCTTCGCGCTCTTCGCGGTTAAGAGCTCTAAAACCCTGTGACCGCAAAGGACGCCGGGGCCCCATTTCTCGCCTTTCTCGCGAGAACGCCTGCCCTGAGCGAAGTCGAAGGGGCGGGCAACCACCGCCGCGCCCAGCTTTGGCTCTTCAGCATTCTTTTCAGCCTGGGAAAGATATAAACTGCACGTCACCACCCGTAACTCTGAAAATGCCCGAGCTCATGCCGACCCTGCTGGGAATCCCGTGTGGAGTACAACCCTGTGCAGGATGTTTCCGGCCTCACCGCAACCGTGGCCGGAAGGATTCTGAAGGAGATTCTCGGGAAAATGATTGCGGGTCGAAATCATGCATCAGGAAGACAAAGTCATGGCTAACGAAAAAGGTCTGATTCGAATTCCCAGCCGCTATTCCGTCGACGAAACCGTGCAGCGGCTGCAATCCACTTTCGCCGCCAAAGGCTTGCAGGTGTTCGCGCTTGTCGACCACAGCGGAGAAGCCGCGAAGGTCGGCCTCAAGATGCGTCCCACGAAGCTTCTGATCTTCGGCAGTCCGAAAGGTGGAACGCCGCTGATGGTCGCCGCGCCCAGCCTGGCCATCGACTTGCCGATGAAAGCCCTGGTTGCCGAAGACGAGACTGGCAAGGCGTGGCTCACCTACAACGACCCGGAATATCTCAAGCAACGCCACGGCGTGCCGGAAGACTTGATCAAGAATCTCGCGGGAGCTGGCCCGCTGATGCAAAAGGCTGTGGAATAATCGAATGCAGAATGCAGATTTTAGATTGTAGATTTCAGATTTAAGGCGAAGCGTGTGGGGTTTCAATCTGAAATCTGAAATCTACAATCTGAAAATTGCACGTGAGCCGTTTCCGTGGAGGCGTTGAGATGGAGAACTCCAACCTGGCCCGCGACCATCTGGCGAATGAACGCACATTCCTGGCGTGGATCCGCACGGCTGCGGCCATCGTGGTGTTCGGCTTCGCCATCGGCCGCTTCTCGCTAGCCATGCACCAGTTGACCGCGCTCACGGGTCATCCGGTGCGTACCGCCGGGTTGTCGGTGTGGCTGGGAGCGATTTCGATTGTCGCGGGCGTGGCCATGGCCTTGGCTGGGCTGGTGCGCTATCGCAGAGTCCGAACCCAGTTGGACGCAGGGACGTTCACGCCCGCCGGATTCGTGGTAGACCTGGTGACCCTGCTGGTGGTTCTGTTCGGGTTAGCGCTGGCGGCGTATTTAATTTACACGCAGCAGAGTCTGGGATGATGCAAGCATTTCGGAGCGCGGGGACGTCGGTGCGGACAGGTTCGCTTTGCGTCCTCTGCGGCCTTCCTTTGCGTCCTTCGCGGTTAAAAGCTTTTAAGCCTTTAATCGCAAAAATCGCAAAGGGAATCCGCAACGGACGCTGAGAAAATCGTACATCTCTAAGTTCCAGAGTCTTGGTTAAGGGAGCGTCGCGAAGAAGAATGTCGTACGACGTGGGAAAAAACGATCAGGAAAAAGAAGCCGCTGCCCGGGCCAGCTTACGGTTCGTGCAGGATGGCCAGATCGTGGGCCTGGGCACGGGCACCACGGCGACTCATTTCATCAAGTTGCTGGGCGAGCGCGTGAAGAATGGGTTGAAGATTCGAGGCATTCCCACTTCCGAGCGCTCGCGCCAACTGGCTCTGAGCCTGGGGATTCCGCTGACCACGCTGGACGAATATCAGGAAATCGCCGTCACAGTCGACGGAGCGGACGAAGTCGATCCGCAACTGCGCCTGATAAAAGGCGGCGGCGGCGCGATGCTGCGCGAGAAGATCGTGGCCTCGGCCACGCGGCAGCTGGTGATTGTGGCCGACGCATCCAAACAAGTAACGCGGCTGGGCAAGTTTCCTCTGCCGGTGGAAGTAATCAAGTTCGCCGAGGAGCTGGTCGCAAAGAAGATCGCGGCGCTGGGTGCGCAGGTTGACTTGAGATTAGGTACGGATGGCAAGCCTTTCATAACCGACGAGAACAATCACATCCTCGACTGCAACTTTGGAGAAATTGACGATGTCGATGGCCTCGCACGAAAGCTGAGCGACATGCCCGGCGTGGTAGAGCATGGCCTGTTCATCGGCATGGCGAGCGTAGTGATCTTTGCCAGAGGGAATGAGATTGTAGAGTTACGGCGGCGCACCGAAGTGGTGCGGGGAGATTAAACGAAGAAGACGTCCTCCGCGTGACGCAACGGATTCTTGATCTTAGGTTTTCTTGGCGTCCTTTGCGGATGTCCTTCGCGCTCTTTGCGGTTAAGAGCTTTCAAAGCCTTTGACCGCAAAGCACGCAAAGAACACCCGCGAAGATCGCAAAGAACGGCGATCCTTTCAGCGCGAGAAACAGCCTCTGGAGGTGCGCGAAAACGATGGCGGCAGAGGCACAAGCCCGGGGTTGGGATAAACCGTCGCGCAGGCGCATGCCGCGCTACGGCGTGCAGGCGCCGCTGGACGTGACCATGCTGCGCTCCGGCATTCCCGACACCGTGCCGGGACGCTCACTGAATTTGTGCGAACGCGGGCTCGGAGCCGTACTCGCCGGCGAAATGATTCCGGGCGATACGGTCGGAGTGGAAGTGCACCTGCCAACGGCGCCGGAGCCTCTGCGCGCCCGCGCCCTGGTGCGTTATCAGGATCACCTGCGCTGCGGTTTCGAATTCGTGGGCCTCTCCGCCGCACAGCAGGCAGCCATTCGCGACTGGGCCGAACTGTCCAGGGCCACAGTTGAGCAGGAGCCGGGATTGACCAAGCCGGGACTTGCCAAGCCAGCCAATGTTGCCGGCAAGGGCAGCGAACGGGAAAAGCCGGAAACCTCCGGCCCTCGCGGGCCACACGGACCGGGTAAGAAGCGGCGCGGCGCGTGGATGGCCATGCTCATCGTGCTCGCAGTTCTCGCGGCCGCTTTCTGGTGGCGCTGGAATCGCGGCTGGGAAGAACTGGAGTCCGGGTTGCCGAATCACGAGGCCAAGGGCGAAGCGCCCCGGGTCGCGGTGCCGCAGGTTCAGGTTCCGGCCGAAGAGATGCAGAAATTGCTGGTCCACAAAGTCGATCCGGAATATCCCGCGGCGGCGCGTCAGGAAAAACTGCAAGGCGTGATCGTGCTCGATGTGCTGGTGGGGCGGGACGGGTCCGTGCTCGAGACGCGCGCCCTGAACGGTCCGGACGTTCTGGCGCAGGCCGCGATGGAAGCGCTGCGCTGGTGGAAGTTTGAACCCTACAGCGTGCAGGGAAAACCAGCTGTAGTGGAAACCACCGTCGCGGTGGAGTTCAAGCTTTAGACAGCTGTCGGTTGTTCAGTTCTCAGTTCTCAGTTCTCAGCTAAAATCTAAAACCCTTGTCATCCCGAACGACGCGTTTTTCATCGCGGCCGAGGAGCCTGTCCTGAGCGAAGCCGAAGGAATCTCAGTCTTCTCTGTCGCTCCCTCGCGAAAATCGTGACCGCGAGCGTCCGTGACGCCCACCTTTCGAAAACCGCGAAAGGTGGGGCAGCCTCATTTGTGGCGCTGCCGACGATTGCAGATTTTAGATTTTAGATTTTCAATCTGCAATCTGAAATCTACAATCTGAAATCCAGAATCTGAAATGTCCTCCTGATTCGCCCGCTAGCGTTATCAATAACTTGCGGCTAAGTCGTTGATTCCACAGAAACGTGTTTTTCGTGGGAGGCGATTCTGGGGCTGCGAGTTGCGGGGATGAACTTCGGGTCGTCCGAACGCCTGATCTTCGATTGTAGGGTGGTCGGCGTGTCGGCAAAGGGCATCCTGGAGCGCGACGCCGACGAAGATTTCTATAGATTCATTTCTGACGCGCCCCACGTGTTTTCAATAACTTAGCGCTAAACTGTTGATTCCACTACGTCAGCTTCCCGTTCCTGGTTCGACGTGAAACCTTCCGCCCGATTTAGGCAAGACATCTGTGTACATACACTTGCGGGCTTATTTTGCCGCGGGCCGAGGTTTGCGCAGCGCGTCGAGAACGATGATGCCGCTGATGGCGAAGCAGACCACCGCTGCCAAAGCAGTCACCAGCAGAAAGGCGAAGTTGAGGCGGAACACGTCGGCGACCACCGCGGCGATGGCGGAGATCACTCCCAGGGCGTTGAGCCATAACGGAGCACGCACCGAGGCCGGCAGATCGTGCCGCAGACGCAGCTGTAACAACAGAGCGGCAAGCCCGATCGCTGCCACCACCACCAGCGCGATGGGACTGCGAAACGCGCCCCGTCCGGTGTAGATCACCACCAGGGCCAGCGCCAGCAGTAGCAAGCCGGCCGCGAGGATGGCGGGGCGGCGGGACTTGGCGTTCGGCAACGGGTTGGAAGCGGCGTCAGGCAATGGAATTCTGTCGGAAGCAGTTATACAGGGCTGGACGAGCGCTTTCAAATACGGGGCGAGGGTCGGGAGCCCGATGCGTCTGTTGGGTTTTTCAATCTGAAATCTGCAATCTGCAATCTGCAATGTCCTGCCGACCTGCCATCCAGATTGCCGCGGGCGATTTTGGATTGTAGATTTCAGATTTAAGATTTCAGATTTCAGATTTAAGATTTCAGATTTCAGATTTGAGATTTGAGATTTTGGCTTGCCGCCTTTGTGAAACCTTTCGCACCTCTGCGGCTAAAGGCTTAAGAGCTCTTAACCGCGGAGATCGCAAAGAACAGCCGCAGAGGCCGCGAAGAAAATCGCACCTGCGCTATTCCTCGTGACGGGGGTCGCCGTGGTTGACGGCGTAGAGGACCAGCTCCACGCGGCTAGAGATGCCCAGCTTTTCGAAAATCCGGAAAAGATATTTCTTGACGGTGTGCTCGCTGAGGTTGAGTTCGACGGCGATGGGACGGTTGGGCAGGCCTTCGACCACCAGCGCGACCACTTGCTCCTCGCGCGGGGTAAGAAGCGGATCTCCCTGCGCATTGAGCACGCGCAGGGCGGGAGCCTCCACGATCAGGTCGATCAGGAAGCTGAGCTGTTCAGAATCCGCCCAGATCTGGCCGACGGCGACGCGCTGAATGCATTTGCACAGTGAGCGCAGGCTGGCGTCGGTGATGCAGAAAATGCCGCGGGCGCCGCAGCGAAACGCGCTGACCACCAGCTCCCGGTCGGTGGACTCGGCCAGCAACACCTTCACCACTTCAGGATGAGAAAAGTGAAAGCGGCGCAGTGTGGCCATGTTCACCGCCAGACTGTCGGAAGGGCTCAGCGCGAACAGGGCCACCTGGACTGGGACTGCGGCAACACTTTCGAGAATGGATTCGGTCTCCATCCGGCAGGTAGCGATGCGGAACTCCGGGCGGCGGCGCAAAGCGTTGGTGAGCAAACGCGCCTGCATGCGATTGGAGTCCGCGACCAGGACGCACAGGACGTCCGCGGCGGCGGATGGTGAACTCATACCGGGTCTCCCAACTGCATTCCATGTTGCGGCAATTGTAGGGAGATGCAAACGGCAATCACAAGGACATGCGGAGGTATATTTCGTGCGCGCTACCAAAATGGGAATGCAGCATTCGGTGCAGCAGATTCGCGGGTCGAGCGGCTGCGGCTGTGGACAACCAGGGCTGCGGAGAACACGAAGGATCGGCGGTGACGGGATGTCGGTGCGTGAAGACGGATGCGTATGGGCGCGGGGATTCTGCGCGCTTGCGATCGTCGGGGGCGGAAATTCTCGGGACGAACTTTGACCACAAAAAGCCAGCAATTGTGTGAGATGGCAAACATGCAAGTCTACTTTTGTGGGTAGGCCAAGCAGGTGCTTCGCGGATTCGCCGCGCGGCCACCTTCGCGGAGCAACGTCCACAAATGCAGCGGTTTGCGTGCAATTCCTGATTCGGGGCAACGTCCTCTTTAGTAGACAACACTTCCCATGTCTTGTGGCTCTGGCGGCGACGAGTTAGTTTGCGAACACAGGAGAAATGCCAGGTGCGGAAACCGTGAGCGAACGAAAGCAGGGCGCAGCCAAGAGGCCGACCATCCGAATGAAGCGCCTTTTCACATTCGTCCGTTTCACGGCAGCCGCGCTGCTGGTGCTGCAATCTGGCCTGGCGGCCTTCGCACAGGGAGAAAAGTCTCTGGGCGGAGATAAGGAGACTTCCCAGTCCTGTTTAACCGGAGCAGGAACGGGGAGCTGTGCGACCACCGCCACAAAAACCGGAAAAGCGGACGGACTGGGAAACCCCTTGCTCGGGGAGCGCCGTCCGCTTTACCGGCTACATCCATCCCAGCGATGCCGTGGACGTGAGCTTCACTCTTGCGCCCGAATTCAACCAGACATTGACTTTGCAACCCGATGGCTACGTCGCGTTGAAAGATGCGGGCACGGTTTACGCGCAAGGCTTGACGATTCCTGAGTTCAGGGAAGCTGTGCAGCAGGCGTACCGGGGATATCTGCATGATCCGGAGGTGGGCGTGGCGCTGAAGGACTTTGAGCACCCTTACTTCATTGTGGGCGGTCAGGTGGGGCATCCGGGGAAATATGAACTACGCTCCGATGTCACCGTGGCGGAGGCCGTGGCCATTGCGGGCGGGCTGGCGCCGGCGGCGAAACATTCGCAGGTGATCGTGTTCCGGCGGGTGAATGACGATCTGGTTGAAACGCGGGTGGTGGACCTGAAGAAAATGCTGAAGGAGAAAAACTTGCGGGAGGATGTTCACCTGCGTCCGGGAGATTTGGTTTTTGTCCCGCAGAACGTCATCTCGAAGATCGAACAGTTCATCACCCGGCCGACGATGGGCATGTATCTGAGTCCTACACAGTTTTGAAAAAAAGGGACCAGGACATTGCAGATTGTAGATTTTCAGATTTCAGATTTCAGATTGTTTGGTTGAATCGCATGGACCGTAACGACGAGCACGGGATTCACGCCGAGTTGCAGAGGACATCTTCGTTGCCGCCGCCGACACCAACGGCGCGCGAAGTGGCGATGATTCTGTTCCGGCAGCGCAAGGTGTTCGTGTGCGCGATGGGACTGGTGCTGGCGGGCGCGGTTTTCTATCTGGTGGCGGGAGCGCGGTATCAAACCCGCCTGCAGGTTCTGGTGGGGCGAGAACGGGCGGACACTCCAGTCACGGCGCAGGAAAACGCTCCGGTGGACCTTACGCGGCTGGCCATTACAGAGGAAGAATTGAATTCCGAAGTGGAGCTGCTGAAAGACGACGAAGTGATGCGCAAGGTGGCGGAGGCCAGCGGTTTGGCGAAGCCCGACTGGACGCGTTTTCTGCGGCCGGGCGAAGGGCAGGCCGCGCGGGTGGAGCGGGCGGCGCGGCGGCTGGGCAAGAAGCTGGAAATTGAATCGGTGAAGAAGACCAACCTGATCGCGGTGAAGTATTCGTCGGCTGATCCCGCACAAGGGGCGAAAGTGTTGCAGACGCTGGCTCAGGTCTACATCGAGAAGCATAAAGAAGTGCACCGGCCTACCGGCGAGCTCCGTTTTTTTGAGCAGCAGACGGTCGAATCGCGGCGGCAGCTGGAAGACGCGGAACAAAACCTGCTTCAGTTCACGGAGAGCCACGCGGTGGTGATCGCGTCCCAGCAGCGCGATCTTGATCTGGTGAAGCTGAGCGACACGGACGCCAGCCAGCGGCAGACGCAGATCGCCATCGCGGAGGCTCGGCAGCGCGTTCAGGAATTGAAGAAGCAGATGGCCACGCTGGCCGAACGCACGATTACCCAGGTGAGAACAGCTGACAATCCGGAGCTGGTGGGGTCGTTGAAGGCGCGGCTACTGGAACAGGAGCTGAAGCGAACCGAATTGCTGACCAAGTTCGAGCCTACCCACCGGCTGGTGAAGGAAGCGGACGAGAAAATCGCGGAGACCAGGGCAGCGATTGCGGTGGAAGCGGCAAATCCGCTGCGCGATGAGACCACCGACAAGGACAAGAACTACGAGTGGGCGAAGAGCGAATTGCAGCACGAGGAAGTCGGGTTGGAAGGCCTGGAGGCGAAAGCGTCGGCGACGGCCGTGCAGGTGGCGGCCTACCAGACCCGGGCTCAGCAAATGGGCGCAGACGCGATCGCGCAGGATGACCTCGCCAGCACGGAAAAGGCGGCCGAGGAAAGTTATCTGCTCTATATCAAGAAACGGGAGGAAGCGCGCATGGGCGATGCGCTGGATGAGCGCGGCATTGTGAATGTTGCGATTGCCGAGCAGCCGGTGGCCGCGGCGCTGCCGCTCTGGTCGGCCTGGATCGTGCTGGCGGCTGGGCTGGTGGCGGGAGGGATCACGGGAACGGCGGCGGCTTTTGCGGCCGATCATCTGGATCCAGCTTTCCGGACGCCGGAAGAAGTGCTGGCGTACCTGGGGACTCCGGTGCTGGCGTCACTGCCACGGAAAACGGCGGATCGGCGCTTTCTGGCCTGACGAACGGACCCGGTTTGCGATAGAAGCAAAATCGTTAACCACGAAGGACACGAAGTATCACGAAGGGACTTACGGAGATGAAGGAAAGGGTGAAGCTATGAGCCTAGAAATTTTGCAATCTTCGGAAGCGGCGGAGGAGACGGCGCGGGGGGATAGCCTTCCTGAGGCGGGTCGAGCTAGCTCTCTTCAACCAGGACCCGAGACCGGGGCCGGGAAATGGATATGGAATCCGGATGGTTTCGCTCGGGAACAATTGCGCGGGCTGGTGCAGCGGATATTTTTTTCGCAGGCCACGGCTCGGATGAGGCAGATCGTGATCAGCGCCGCAGAGTCGCGGACGGACGTTTCTGACATCTGCCTGCAAGTGGGGGAGAGTCTTTCGCAGGAAACGTCGGCCAGCGTTGTGGTTGTGGCTGGGGATCACTCGGGTTTGCGGGCTGGTTTGTCGGCTGGCGACGGGCTGCTTCCAGATGTTCCAAGGCGGAGTGCTCTGGCGACGCGAGTGTACGGCAATTTGTGGATTACTCCCGGTCTTCGGCGGAGAGACGCGGCGGAGGATGCGGCGAGAGGAGTAGCGGGAAATGCGCGGCGGGAAATGATCAGCAGCACGGCGTGGTACTCGCGGCTGTGCGATTTCCGGCGGGAGTTTGAGTATTCGATTTTGGAAGGGCCGGCGGCGGGGGAATCCAGCGATTCGGCGATCGCGGCGCAGGTGGCGGACGGAATGATCCTGGTGCTGACGGCACACGGAACGCGCCGGGCCACGGTCCACCGGATTCAGGAAACGCTGAAATCGACGCAGACGCATCTGCTGGGGACGATTCTGGCGGAGAGAAGGTTTCCGATTCCGGAGGGAATTTACCGGCGGCTGTGAGAGCGGTCGCCAGTTGCCAGTTGCCAGTGAAAATCAAAAACCAAAGACCTCACTACTGAGCTCACAAAGCCCGAACGCGCATGAACTAGAGCTGGTCTAAATGTCTTCTCCCCATCTAAATCCCAGTCCGCGGCAACCCCAGGCAGGTGATTGGGCCGCGCGGTTGATTCCCGGAGCTGCGGGCGTCTTCCGCGCAGCCAGGAAAAAGTCTGTTATGCGGGTGGGATCTCGCTTGGAACCCTTGGCGGGTCAGGTCTCGGCATCTTCGCGGGAGTCGCTGCGGGAGAACTTTTTTGCCGGGCTGCTGCCGGAACCGGTGAAAAAACTCTGGTCGCGAAATTGGCTGGGTGCGATGGCAGCGGACTTCGCGCTGATTACCGTGAATTGGCTGCTGGTGGTGGCGGTTTTCCTTCAGTTCGGCCGCATCTTTTCGCACGGGCGAGCGTTTGAGCACTCGGCCGCCGGAGCGGTTCGGCATCAAGTGCTGGGGATCGCTCTGTTGCACGCGACGCTGCTCACATTGCTCGGCTATTCGGAGGGGCTGTACGCATGGAGCGGCGATTTGCGCCGGGAGGCCGCGGCGTTGGGCAAGTCGGCGCTGTGGGCGACGGCCATCCTCGGTGTCGCCGCGTGGCTGCTGGCGGCTTCTGCCATTTCGTGCAGCGAGATTTGCGTAGCGGGTATGTTGCACTTCGCGATCCTGCTGGCCTGGAGGCGAGCGGGACATCGCAAGGCGCGGCTTACGGCCGAGCCGGGACGGCAAGTGAGGAATGTCCTCATTATCGGCGCCGGACCGGTGGGGCGCCGAGTCGAGGCCGAGGCGGAGGCCCACTCCGAGACCGGCCGGGTGATCTGCGGTTTTTTGGATGACGAACTGCCGATGGGAAACCGGGTGATCGGGCGGGTGAGCAGCCTGGCGCGGCTGGCGCGCACCGGATTTGTGGATGAAGTGATTCTGGCGGCGCCCCGTAACCGCGAGTTGATTCAGCGCGTGCTGCAGGAAGCGCGACGGCTTCGGCTGGACGTGAAGCTGGTGCCTGACCTGTTCGGATGCACGCCGGAGGGGAGTGAGGTGGAGCGATTCGGAGATCTGCCGGTGATCTGTCTGCATCAGGAGCCTTCCCCGGCCCTTGGACTCTTCGTGAAGCGGATTTTCGACGCGGCGGCAGCGGCGGTTGCCTTGCTGCTCCTCAGCCCGTTTTTGGGGTTGATCGCGGGGCTGATCAAAATCAGCTCGAATGGGCCGGCACTTTACGCGGCGCAGCGGGCTGGACACAAAGGCAGACTCTTTCGTTGCTACAAGTTCCGGACGATGGTGAGCAATGCGGACACTTTGAAGTCGAGTTTGCGTCGGCAGAACCAGAGGTCGGGACCAGTCTTCAAGATCAGCGGCGATCCGCGGATCACGAGGCTGGGGCAGATTCTGCGGCGCTACAGCCTGGATGAACTGCCGCAGCTTTGGAATGTGCTGAAGGGGGAGATGAGCCTGGTGGGGCCGCGTCCGCATCCGCTGGACGATTTTGCGGGGTATGAGATTGAACACCTGGCACGGCTCGACGTGACACCGGGAATCACGGGACTGTGGCAGGTGACGGCGCGGCGCGATCCTTCTTTTCAACGGGGGATGGATTTGGACCGGGAGTACATCCAGACCTGGAGCCTGGCGCAGGATTTCCGGATTCTTTTTCGGACATTTCGCGCGTGCATTGAGGGAAGTGGAGACTGATGGAAGCCGTTTCGGTGCGGGAAGAAACTCGGGGCAAGTGGGCGGCCGGCATTGGAGCACCGTTGGTGGCGGCGGCGCTGAAGCCTGTGCAAGTGCTGATGGCTGCGCCTTCCATGCTGTTTCTGGCGGCGCTGGCTGCCATGCTGTTGCGGCACCCGGATGTGCCGTTTTACGCGATTGACCGGGTGGCTTTCGGGCTTCTCGTGGTGGGAGTATTGGCGCGGGCGGTTGTGCTGAGGCAGCGGCTGTTTGTGATGGAGCGAGCTTCGTGGCCCATGGTCGGGCTCACGCTGTTGGCTGTGGCGAGTGTCGCGGGACAGCCGTTCGATAACGAGACATGGTCGTTGTTGGCTGCAAAGTTTCTGGTGCCGTTCACGTTATTTCACCTGGCCCGGCTGGTGTTCCAAGAAGAACGGGCGCTGCGGCAGTTCGAAATATTCGCACTTGCGGTGCTTGCCTATTTGAGTTTTACGGCGATCGCGTTTCTGGCGGATGCGAAGGAACTCATTTTTCCGGGCTTCATTCTGGACCCGAGCCTGGGACACCACGCCGACCGCGCGCGCGGGCCGCTGCTGCAGGCCGTGGCGAATGGAGTCTCGCTCAACATGCTGGGACTGCTGGCATGGCACGCCTTCCGGCGCGGGCGATTTCGCGGACTGAAAGCCTGGCTGCTGCTGGCCTCCGTTCCGGTGGCAGTTTTGGCGACGATGACCCGGGCAGTGTGGCTTTCGTTTGT
>JBEKDY010000239.1:0-6614 GCA_050014115.1 Candidatus Sulfotelmatobacter sp.
GGTCATCTGGTTTCTCTCCTCACTCGTAGCGCAGCGCGACCATGGGATCGACTTTCGCGGCGCGGAATGCCGGAATATAGGCTGCGGCCAGCCCGGCCAGCGCGATTGCGGCGCAAACCAGAATCAGCACAGAGGGATTGCGCGCTCCGACGCCGTACAACATGTCCTTCAAGACGGACGCCGAGAGCAGCGCAGCCACAATGCCGATTGCGATTCCCGCCCCGAGCAGGATTGCCGCATCGCGCAACACCATGGCGAGCACCGCGCCCCGCTGCGCTCCCAAGGCCATGCGAACCCCGATCTCGCGCGTTCGTCGGGCGACGGAGTAGGTCATCACTCCGTAGAGGCCAACAATAGTGAGAGCCATGGCGAGTCCGGCAAACGTGCTCAGCAGAATCGTTGCGAATCTCGGCTGCGAAAGCTGCGTGAACATCAGCTCGTTCATGGTGCGAACCTGCGTGACGGGAATGTCCTTGTCCATCGACGAGACGATGTGTTGAACGCTTGCCCCCACGCTCGCCCGATCGAGCGACGTGCGCACCACGGAGTATAGGCAACACCACTGGGGCAGTTGGCTGGATGGCAAGTACATTGCCGGGCTCACTTCGCGATCGGTCGCTCCCAATCTGATATTCCCGACCACGCCGACGATCTCCCGCCACGGTGGTCCGCCCGGAGTTCCGTTGCCGGCGCCGGGCTTCAGCTTCTTGCCGAGCACCCTTTCGCCGGGGAAAAATTTCTCGGCGAAGGCGCGATTTACGATAATCACCTGCTCGGCCTTCATATCGTCGCGTTCAGAAAAGTCACGGCCCTCGAGGACGGGAATCTGCATCGTGCTGAAATATTGCGGCGTAATGGGGGCGAAGTCCGCGCTGGGGCGCTGTCCTTCGGTAGTGGGGTGCTCGGGATCTTCGAAGCTGATCACGATTCCGTCGCTGGTCATGGGCAAAACCATGACGCCGGCGGCGGACTGCACGCCTGGCAGCGCGCGGACTCTCTCGAAGTAATCGGGATAGAACTGCGCGCGCGTGTCTTTGTATTGTGCGTCCGGAGTTTCGAAGCGCAACGTGGTCAGGTGATCGGGATTGAATCCTTTGTCGATGTGGAGAAGCCTTGAAAAGCTGGTAATGAGCAGGCCTGCTCCGGCCGTGAGGACCAAACCGAGCGCCACCTGTCCGACAATCAGAGAGGAGCGCAGCCAGTCGCGTCCAAAGATTTCGCTTCTGCCGCCTTCCTTCAGGGTGGAGACAATATCGGTTCGCGAACCCGCGATGGCGGGGACAACGCCGAAGATGAGTCCCGTGACGAATGACAATGTGATCGCGAAGGCGAGCACGCGCAAATCGACACCTGCGTCGGCGACGCGTGGAACACTGTCGCCGATCAGGGAAAGAAGCGCTGGCGTACAAAGAAAAGCGAGGACGCACCCGGCAATCCCGCCGCAAACGCTCAAGGCCGTGCTTTCTGCCAGCAACTGGCGCACAATGCGCCGTTTCCCCGCACCCAGAGCCGAGCGCAGGGCAATCTCGCGTTGCCGCTCGCGCATGCGCGCCAACAGCAAATTGGCGATATTGCCGCACGCGATTAACAGCACGAGCGCGACCGATCCCAACACGACCAGAAGGGAGGTTCTCGTATCGCCGAGGAGCGCATCGATCTCGGGAATCACGCGAGCCGAATCGTGTTTCGTGTTCGAATTGGGGTATTCCTTTGCAAGATTCAGCGCAATCGCTCGCAGGTCTTGATCCGCTTCCTTGACCGTAGTGTCGGGCTTCATCCGTCCAAAAACGCTCAGGAAATGCATGCCGCGATTACTGGTACTTGGATTTTTATCATTGGGATCGTCGTCCACTGCCAGCGTCGTCCAAACGCTGTTGGTCGGCTCGTTGATCGGAAAGCGGAAGGACCTGGGCATGACTCCGATAACCGTATAAAGATCACCGCTGAGGTGAACGGCACGCCCGATGATCGACTTGTCGGCGCCGAATTGCGACTCCCACAGCGCGTGACTGATCAAAATCACTCGCGTTCCAGGTTTCTCTTCATCAGGAGTGAACCCGCGGCCGAGTTCGGGACGGATTCCGAGCGCCGAGAGAAAATCCGAAGAGACCACCTCCCCGTCCACGTGCAGAGGCCGCTGCAGTCCCGTCAGAACGAAGGAAGTGTCGCGATAGGAGACGAGATGCTCGAGCGTGCGGTTCTGGGAGCGCCAATCGAAAAAATCAGGATAGCTTACGTCACTGGACTGAGGATTGTGAGATTCAACCGATTGCGCCTCGATGAGCCGCTGCGGCTGATAGTAGGGCAACGGTCGGAGCATGACCGCATCGACCACGCTGAAAACTGCGGTATTGGCGCCGATTCCCAACGCAAGCGTGATTACGGCCACGGCCGCGAAACCGGGATTCTTACGCAACTGCCGCAGCGCGTAGCGGAGATCCTGCATCAGGTTGGTGAACATTTCTCCCGCCCTCCTCATTCGTACCGCAGCGCCACCATGGGATCGACCCGCGCCGCCCGGCGCGCAGGGATGTAGCTCGCCAGCATGGCCGCGATTGCCAGGACGGCAGAGACACCGGCCAGCGTGGCCGCGTCCCAGGTGCGAACTCCAAACAGCAGGCCACGAATTAAAGTTGCGGCGGCGATCGAGCAGAGAAGGCCCGAAGCAATTCCCGCGCCCACCAGCCACCCCGCCTCTTTCATGATGAGCTGGTACACCGAGCTGCGTTGCGCACCGAGAGCCATGCGAACTCCGATTTCGCGCGTGCGCTGGCTTACCGAGTAGGCGATCACACCGTAGAGGCCGACTACTCCCAGCAGCAACGCGAGGAAAGCGAAGCCGCCCACCAGCCATGCTGCGGACCGGTGGAGATAGGCAGTCGGCGACTCGTTGATTCGGTCAGCCATGGTGATTTCGTTCATCGTGCCAATTCCGGGGTCGATCTCATGGATGGCCGCAACCAGCGTTGGCAGCAGAGACTTCTCATCTTGCGAGGTACGCACGATGAGAGAGAAATAAGTATCGGGATTCTGGTTGAACGGATAATAGACAGCCGGCCAGGTCTCGGAATCCAGCGAGCCATCCTTCACGTCTTGCACGACACCGATGATTTCCTTGATCGACTTCGGCGTCAGATCGGTGTCGCCCATCCGCTTGCCGATGGGATCTTCCCCGGGAAAATATTTCTTCGCCAGAGTCTCGTTGATGACGACAACGAGAGGCTTCGACGCATCCTCGGCATCGCTAAAATAGCGGCCGCGCAAGAGCTTGGCTTGAAGAGTGGAGAGAAACGCGGAACTCACCTCCCGCTCGTTCACTTCATTGTGCTGCCCATCGTAGGGACGGCCCACAAAGCGGATCCAATCGGTGTTTCCATTGAAGCTCACGGGCAACACGGTGGAGACGCCCGCAGATTCGACACCCGGCAGGCTGGAGACGCGGCTGATGATCTGCCGTTCGACCGCCACCATCTGCTCGTCCTTGGGATAGCTGGCATCGGACAATGCAACCTGCAGCGTGGCCAGATGATCGGGCTGAAACCCAACGTCCACATGCAGCAAGCGATAGAAACTCTTTCCCAGCAGTCCGGCGCTTACCAGCAGAACAACCGCAATCGCCAGTTCGGCGACCACCAGGTTTGCGGCAAAACGGCGCCACAAAGTTCCGGCGTAACCGCGGCCGCCTTCGCTCAATCCCTCTCGCAGCTTCGTCAGCGGCAGGCGCACAAGCGGCGCAACAGAGAACAACGCGGCCGCGCACAAGGAGACCGCTCCAGCAAAAAGCAGCACATGAGAGTTAAGGCCAAGCCCGGCCAGGTAGGGCATGCCCGCCATCGTGTCCTTCGAGATGAGGCG
Organism: Candidatus Sulfotelmatobacter sp.; assembly: GCA_050014115.1. Classification (GTDB taxonomy): domain Bacteria; phylum Acidobacteriota; class Terriglobia; order Terriglobales; family Acidobacteriaceae; genus Sulfotelmatobacter. Next base: position 3,856 of record JBEKDY010000239.1, read on the forward strand.
CGTGAGGATCTGCATCGCCCCGCTGGCTGCTATCAAGCCAAGTAAGCTGCCTGCTGCCATCAGCACCAGGCCCTCGGTAATGAATTGGCGAACCAGTCGTCCACGCGACGCGCCCAGCGCGCCCCGCACCGCAATCTCACGCTTGCGGCTCGCGGAGCGAACCAACAACAGGCTCGATACGTTGACGCACGCGATCACCAGCAGCAAGCCCGCGCCGCCCAGCAGCACGAGCAGGATGGGCCGGATATCCGCAACAATCACTTCCGACAGCGGCAGTACGCTGGCCCCCTGGTCACGATTGTCTTTCGGATATTGCAGCTCCAGTTGCCGCGCGATCGTCTTCATCTCGGCGCGAGCCATCTCCACGGAGACGCCATCTTTAAGCCGTCCTATTCCGTTGAGGTTGTGGCAGCTGCGGCGAAGAGCGCACTGATCGGAGGCGTGCAGCGTCGTCCAGAACTCGAGATTGCCCCGAAGAGCGAATTGGAAATCCTGCGGCAGTACTCCGACGATGGCGTAGGGAATACCGCTGAGAGCTACGGTCTCGCTGGTCACATCTTTTCTTCCGCCAAACCGTTTCTGCCACGTGGCGTAGCTCAGGATCACGGTTCGGGGCGCGCTCGGCAAATCCTCGCCAGTATAGAAATCACGCCCGAGCCGAGGAGCAATCCCCAGCGTGCGAAAGAATCCATCGCTCACGCTGAGGCCGGGTACGGGCTCGGTGCCCGCCGCAGTGCGTAGCAGGTAGCCACCTCCGGTGTAAACCTCCAGCGAACTGAAAACGTGGTTGAGTCTCTTCCAATCGAGATAGTCGGGATAAGAAAGGTTGGCGTGCGGAATCATGGCAGCACTTTCCGTGACGTCAACCAGCCGGTTGGGATTCGGGTAAGGCAACGGCTTGATCAGCGCGGCGTCGACAAAACCAAAAATAGCCACGCTGGCGGCGATTCCCAGCGCCAGGATTAGAACCGCCGTGCAGGCAAAGCCCGGACTCTTGCGCAGTTGCCGCAGCGCGTAGCGCAAGTCCTGGACTAGCCCGCTCATGCATGCACATCCGCCATCAGCTTTTTCAGTTCTTCTTCGGCGACCACTTTGCCGTCGAACAAATGCACTTCGCGCTGGGCGTGTTTCGCAAACCGCGGATCGTGCGTCACCATGCAAATCGTTGCGCCCTCGCGATGCAGGTTCTGCAGCAGTTCCATCACCGCTTCGCCGTTGCGCGAATCCAGATTTCCGGTGGGCTCGTCCGCCAGCAGAATGGAAGGTTTGCCTCCCAAAGCGCGCGCCACCGCGACGCGCTGCTGCTGACCGCCCGAAAGTTGCGATGGATAATGCCGCACGCGGTGCGCCATGCCTACACGCTCCAGCGCTTCCATCACGCGCTTCTTTCTTTCAGGCGCGACCATCCTTTGGCGGTAGGTGAGAGGCAGTTCGACATTTTCGTAGACCGTCAGATCGCCGATCAGGTTGAAACTTTGAAAGATGAATCCGATTTCCTGGTTGCGGATGCGCGACCGCTCGGCGAAATCCAGGTTCTCCACCGACTTCCCGTTCAGCGAGTAGCTGCCCGCGGTCGGCGTATCCAGCAAGCCGATAATCGAGAGCAATGTGGACTTCCCGCAACCCGACGGTCCCGACATGGCCACGTACTCCCCTTTGGCAATAGAAAGGTGCACGCCCGAAAGTGCGTGAGTTTCAATCTCGTCGGTGTAGAAAACCTTCGTCATTTCCTGAATCTGGATCAACGGCTGTCCGGCTTCTGTCATGGCTTCTGCCTCGATGTTCTTGATTTCGGTCTCTTTGTTGAATTTGGGTGCTTAATCTTGTCGATCTTTAGATTTTGTGGATCGCGACTTCGTCATGCTCGATTTCATCCTTCATTCCAAACGAATACGGTCCGTCTTATCCCAGCGCGACATATCGGAGAGAATCACGGTGTCACCTTCGCGAAGGCCGTCAAATACCTGAATCGAATTCACGGATTCGCGTCCAACTTTTACGGGCACGCGACTCGCTTCCTTGCCATCCGCATCCAGCTTGAACAGACTGATGGTGCTGTTCTCCTGCCCAAATGCTGGACGCCCCACATAAAGAATGTTGTCCAGTCTCTCCAGGTCGATGGTGCCATCCACGCTCAAGTCAGGGCGCGCCCCCATGGGGAGTTCGCCCGTGAGTTTGACGTCCACCGTAACGGTTCCGTTTTGTACCGCGGGGTCGACCCGCATCACGGTTCCGCTGATGATCCCGTTATGCGTATCGATCGCCGCCGGTTCGCCATCCTGCACATCGCGCGCCGAGGTTTCCGCGATCTTCAATGTCGCCATCAGATGATTCGGCTCGACCACTTTCGCAAGCATCACTCCCGGCTGCACGTGTTGTCCGACCTGCAGAGGCAAGTCCACCAGCACGCCGTCGATTCCGGCGCGGACTTTCAGGGCGTCGAGTTGCTTCTGCTTCAGCTCGGCAAGAGTCCGCGCCTGGTCAACCTTGTCCTGCTCCTGAGCCATTTGCGTTTCGATGGCTTTCTTGTTGATTACCAGTCGCTGCTCTTCCAGATCGTTTCTGGTCGTGAGTTCGTCAGCTTTTCCTTTAGACGCCTTGTAGGCCAAACCGGAGATCACACCGAGATCGTAGAGAGCCTTGTCCGTATCCGCCTGCCGTTGCGCCTGGCTGTAGTCCGCAGTGACAGTGGCCGCGCCCGCTTTCTGAGTCATCAGATCGCTTTCGAGCTTTACTCGCAGACTCTGGTATTCGGCTTC
>JBEKDY010000240.1:0-11084 GCA_050014115.1 Candidatus Sulfotelmatobacter sp.
CAGCCTGCTTGTCGAGGGTGGCCAGGGCGGCCTTGTCGGTGGTGTCGAGAATGTAGACCTTGTCTGCGACCACCAGCGCGTACTTGGAGCCTTTGCCCACGCAGTCGCGCGTGCAGGAAGCACCGTCGCCCGGCATCATGTGTTTCGCGCCGCACATGGCATCGCTTACTGTGCCGGTGAAGGTCTTGCCCTTGGCTGCGAAAGCGGGGGAAACGGCCAACGCGGCGCCGAGGATCAGGAGCAGCAGGGCATATCCCAGTTTCTGCGTGCGAGAATTCATCAGATTCTCCTCCTTAGTGGATGATGAGGCTGTTGTTGCCAATTTGCTTGAGCCCCGACAGGGGACGAGGTCATTACTAAGAATGCGCCAGCCACCGGCAAAGTTACAAGTTGCTCCGTGAATTACTTCGGCGCGCTTACGGTGTACTGAATATCCACATCCACGCTTTTGTCGCGGACATTGGCGGTGAGGTGAACGGCGTGTTCCCAGTCGAAGTTCGCAGGGAGAAGCTTGTTCGCTTGCGGCCAGAATTCGTCGATGTAGCCGAGGTCGTAGACGTCTCCCGGCCGCAGCTTCCAGATCGCCCGCAATTTGGCCATGAGGCTGTTGTCGAGCCCGCGGAATTGCAACTCACCCATGTGGTAGACGGATTCCTCCTTCACCTCCACGTGGAGCACCACCGTGTTGGTGTCGTTGTCAAAAGTGGCCTCGGTTTTGAACGTGGCCGTGATATATCCGCGGGATCCGTAGAGTTTCTTGATTTCCCCCAGATCGTCGGAGAGTTGCACGGTATTTGCCACCTGGCCAGGCCGGGCGTGCATCAGCGCCTGCAACTTGTCGGCAGGGAACTCGTGATTGCCCGACCACTCCATTGCGCTAATCTTGTACTCAGGGCCGGGAGTTACGGGAAAAGTAACATCGACGAAGGCTTCGTTCGGAACATCGGGGTGATTCTCCAGGCTGGGGTCGTCGGGCGCGAGCTTGACCACCTTCGGCGTGGGCGTACCAAAGGCGGCCTTGAGGTATCCGTGGGAGTGGTAAACCTGCAAAAGCTCGTGTTGCGCGAAGTTGGCCAGGCCGGTTCGCGTGTATTCATGATCGGGAAGCTTTTTTGCGGCCGCTTCGAGCAGCGGCAGTTCGTCGGCGCCGGCTCCGGAAAACTCGAGGTTGTGAACGCGAATCAGCACGCCCGACACGCTGTAGATGAATAAAGAAGTCGGTCCGCCCCGAGTGCTGGGCCGCAGGTACTGGACCAATCCCGGAATGTTGTTTTCGACCAGCATGGCCTGCAAAACGTCGGAAACCAGGTCTGGCAGACTGCCGCTGACGGGCAGGTCGCCGTGAAAGAGCGGAAGGCGTTCGTGGAGGCGTTTTTCGATCTCCTCGTCAGAGAACCACACGAAGTCCTCGAAGTGCGCGGGCAGGAACTTGGCCGCGTCGGTCACCTGCAACTCGAGCTTGGTGCCTTCGGAGGAATAGGAAAACGTGTAGGCCACGTCGGTAAAGGCTCCCGTCTCGGCGAGGCGGCGGGCGGCTTTCTTGAAGTCTTCGTCGACGGCAATGAACCCGATCTGCAGACCGCTCGAGGCCGCGATATCCGCCGAAGAGAAGCGCTTGCTGCCGGTCGCCGTGATCGCGATGAGCTTGCGTTCCGCCCCGGAAGCCTGGGGCAGCCCCACTCGCATGATTGGCGCGGCGTGGAGATCTCTGGAAGCGCACAGCGCGACGCCTGCGGAGAGAACTAGAAGTCCGACAACAGGAAGGGCTCGCCGCAGTCTCTGGATCTGTAAACGCTTCATCATCTACTTCAAGCCCGGAACCAGTTCGTCGGTGGATTTGTGCTTCACGGCGATATCGATGAAGGCCAGAGCGGCGCGGCTGAGAGCCTTGTCCTTGCGGAAGACCAGCGCCAGATCCCGGCGCACCTGGGCGTCGGCGATGGTGATGGCGGCAAGAGAACGCGCGCGGACGTCTTCCACCACATTGGAGCGCGCAATAAAGCCCACGCCCACGCCAGCGGCGACAAAACGCTTCAGGAGTTCGCTGGAATCCAGCTCCATCGTGTAGTTCGGTTTCAAACGCCGCTCGTGGAAAAGTTCCTCCAGCGAATCGCGCGTGTGGCCGACCTTGGGCACAACCAGCGGAAATCTGGCGGCTTCGGCAATTGGGGCGGACTTCATCTTACCCAGCGGGTGCGACGGCGGCACGATGATCACCAGTTCATCCCGATGGATGAGCACCACGGTCAGGCGGTTGTCTGTAACCGGCAGGGAAACCACGCCGAAGTCGACCGAATTGTCGATCACCGACTCGAGAATGCCGGAGTAATCGGCGCGCTTGATGTTCACCGACACATCGGGATACTGCTTCTTGAAGTCGGCGAACACCTCGGGAAGAATGTGCAGGCAGGTGCCTTCGTTCGCTCCCACAATGATTTCGCCGCGCGGCACGCGCTCCATTTCGGCGATGGCGACCAGCATGGCTTTGCGGGCGTCGAGAGTTTCCTCGACATACTTCTGGAAGGCTTTACCTCCCGCCGTCAGCGAAACTTTGCCGCCGGAGCGGTCGAATAGCTTGGCTCCAACCTCTTCTTCCAAAGATCGAATCTGCGACGAAATGGCGGGCTGGGTGCGAAAACGCTTCTCCGCCGCGCGCGAAAAAGAAGCGTGCCGCGCCACTTCGAGGAAGGTTTCGAGCTGATCAAAGTCCATGGGGCAAGTGCCGGCGCCAACGATAATCCCAGCAACGATAATCCCAGTCTATAGGCTCCATAAAAACAATCGAATTGCCGGTGCCAACGGCAGGGCTTACACTCCTTCGTTTGCGCGTTGCGACCGATTGTAGCAGTCAGGCAGGCCGATGAGCGCCTTTCCGGGCTGGCTGCGTGCCGTGGTCGCGCGTGTGTCGACGAGGAACCTTATGGCTGATGCGAAGTCCGTGCTCGAATTCGCCCGGAAGCACGACGCGAAGATTCTTGATCTGCGGTTTACCGACCTGCTGGGACTGTGGCATCACATTTCTTATCCTATCGAGAAGCTTACCGAGGCTTCGTTTGCGGAGGGTTTCGGTATTGACGGATCTTCCATTCGCGGCTGGGCCGCAATTCACGAGAGTGACATGCTGCTGATCCCCGACCCAGCTTTTCACCTGGTCGATCCCTTCACCGACACGCCTACTTTGGTGCTCATCTGCGATGTGGTCGACCCCGTGACCAAGCAGCGCTACGACCGCGATCCGCGTTACATTGCGCGCAAGGCCGAGCTTTATCTGAGCGCCACCGGAATCGCCGACACTGCCTACTTCGGAGCCGAGGCTGAATTTTTTATCTTCAACAACGTGCGCTTCGATCAGCGCGAGCAGTACGGCTTTTACTACGTTGACGCCGAAGAAGGACGCTGGAATTCCGGCCGCGAAGAGAACAACTTGGGATACCGCCCGCGCTACCGCGAGGGATATTTCCCGGTCCCGCCCACCGATCACTATCAGAACCTGCGCTCGGAGATGGTGCTGACCATGCAGAGCTGCGGTCTGGAAGTGGAATGCCATCACCACGAAGTAGCAACTGCCGGGCAAACGGAAATTGATTTGAAATTTGACTCGCTGGTGCGCTCGGCCGACAAGATGCTGCTCTTCAAATACATCGTGAAAAACGTCGCCAACCAGAGCGGAAAAACCGTCACCTTCATGCCCAAGCCGATTTTCGGCGACAACGGCAGCGGCATGCACACGCACCAATCACTTTGGAAAGACGGTAAGCCGCTGTTTGCCGGCGATGGCTACGCGGGAGTCTCACAGCTGGCACTGTGGTATATCGGCGGGCTGATCAAGCACGGACCGGCGCTTTCGGCGATCATCGCCCCCACCACGAACTCTTATAAGCGGCTGGTTCCCGGTTTCGAAGCGCCGGTGAATCTGGCCTACTCGCGGCGCAACCGATCGGCAGCAGTCCGCATTCCCATGTATTCCGTTTCGCCCGAAGCCAAGCGCGTGGAGTTCCGCCCGCCCGACCCGAGCTGCAATCCCTATATGGCGTTCGCCGCCATGTTGATGGCCGGGCTCGACGGCATCGAGCAGAAAATGGATCCTGGCCAGCCCATGGACAAAGACACCTACGACCTCGGCCCCGACGAACTGGCGAGTCTGCCCTCCATGCCGGGTTCGCTGGAAGACGCGCTGGATGCCCTGCAGCGCGACTACGCCTTCCTGCTCAAGGGAGACGTCTTCACCGAAGAACTCCTGCGCACCTACGTGGAGTATAAGCGCTCGAAGGAAGTGGATGCGATCCGGCAGCGGCCGCACCCTTACGAGTTTGCGCTGTACTACGACATCTGAGGAATCGCTTCGATCCCTCCATTCATGTCATCGGTAAGTGCAATCGGCGGTTAGCGACAATTGAGGTCTGTGCAATAAGCCGCAGCGTGTATGACGTGGCCCTTTTGCTTTTTTCCGCTCAGTGCTTTCCCATGTTGAGTGCATGGAGCCGCGCGGTGAAGACGCGACAAGCAGCTCCAAAGCCCGATTGGAACACGATTCAGTCGGGTTTCCGTGTCTCCTTTGGCGGCTCCTTCTTGGCCGGGTGAGGCGGAGTTTTTGGCTTAGCCGCCGGCGCCGGATGTTGCGCCGGCTTTGCGGCTGGCGGCGCGGTGGCGGGCTTGTGAGCCGGCGGCGGGGTTACCGGCCTCGCTGGTTGGGGATGCGGAGCCGGTGCTGATGGCTGAGTGCGCCGCTCGGCAGGCGCCGGAGCGGGCTTCGTCCGGGCTGCCGGTGGTGCAGGCTTTGCTGCCGATGGTGCGGGCTCAACTGTTTTCCGCATGGGTTCAGCCGGTTTTGCAGGAGTCGGCGCGTGGGCCGGAGGCGCAGCGGCCCTGGGTGCCGGAGCCGGTTCAGAACGATTCGGTTGCGTGGCCGACGATGCCGGCCGCGCGGCCGCCGCCGGGCGAGCGGGAATCACGGGAGCAATTGGTTTGCCCTCCGGGATGGGCTTTGCCGCTGCCAGAACCGCAGGCCGGCCATGATTCACGGAGGCAAACTGCTGGCGGTTCTGTGCCGCTGCCTGCCGCTGCTGCAACTGCGTATTCATCGGAGGAATGCGCTGCTCATGAACGGCGGCGATTTCCGTCGGCAGTGGCCGGCGCGTTATTCCTCCAGGCCCGTTGTAGCTGGAGCGGTTATTGGTAATGTTGACCGTGGTGTTGTTAATGATCACTGTGTTCGTTACGGCACGGTTGTAAACCTGAACGTTGGTGATCGTTACATTGTTTACGGAGCGGTTATAGTTGAAACGGTTGCCGTTCCAGTACCCGCCCTGATACCCGACTCCGACATATCCGAATCCGTAGTTAACCCCACCGTAGTAGCCAATGTGCCGGCCCCAAAAACCGTAGTTGTAGCGGTACCTGCCGCCGACAAATCCCCAATATCCCGGCGTCCACAGGAAGCCGACTTCAGGCGGCCGCGCCCAGGCGCCGGGCACCCAGTAGTAGCCCTGGGGAGCATAGCTCCAATACCCGGGGGTCCATAGATATCCATCGCCCGGGCAATCCGGCTGCGAATATTCAGGGAGCTCAGGCGGAGGTTGCTGGGCTTCGAGCACGGGTTGGCCGTAGCTGGAATCGTCATCGCCGGCATCGTAATCGGCACTGGAATCGTTGTCGTTGGCCGGGGCAGCCTGAGTGGCGCTTACCGGGGCCAAATTGTCCCCAGCTGCTTGAGCCTGCGGCTGATCGGACTGCGCCGGCTGGTTGCCGGCGTCTGGGGCTTGGGCTGGGGTTTGGTTGTTATTGCAAGCTGCGACTCCAAACATCAGGGTGAGGGATGCGGCCGTCAGAAGGAGCAGCGAAGGTGCTGGGCTGTGTTGGCTCATAAGGATGGTTTTCCGCGAAGTGAATATGCAGGATTCATGATCAAGCGTTGGCACGATCGCCGACAGCTTAGTGTCTCGAGCGACTGATTAGGTTGCCTTTGCCGCTGCCGCCTGGTCCTGCGCTACGACTCGGGCAACGGACACCCTGTTCCTGTCTAGAAATAACTTCTTGGACTTCATGGCTCTCGATGATGCGGCAATCCGCGGAAGAAAAATGTTCAATTTTGCACAGGCACCCTCGGATGGTTGTTGCCAAACCTCTAACTCCACTCACCAGCGTCGGGCTATGTCACCCCTTGCGTCGGCCTTAAGGAAGGCAGTGATGTTGTCCTCTCACCCCGCCCTGCGGACTGGTCATCGTATCTAGCCGACGCTCCGATGGCCTCGGCGGATTTCATGGAGGGCATCGAGGACCTTCCCGTCCAGAAGCGCAAGCCCTAATGCCGCGCTACATGCTCGACACCTACACCTGTTCCTCCATCATCAAGCGATCGAGCGATGCAGTCGTGAAACAGCTGCGGAAGGTTCCAGTCAGCGACGTGTGCATCTCGGTCATCACGAAATCGGAACTGCTATACGGGGTCGAAGTGTCTCGCGACGACAGCAGGACGAAGCCGCTCTGATCGCATTCCTGAGTTGCGTCGAGGTTCTGGAATTCCCCGACGAGGCGTCGTTTCACTCCGCCAGGATTCGGGCGGAGCTAAAGGTTCAGGGCCATGCCCGCAGCCCGGGTTTGACGCTGGTCACGAACGATACGCGGGAGTTCGGCCGCGTCCGCAATCTGGCGATTGCAAACTGGACCAGCCGCACCTGAGCTCACTTCAACTGCTTCTCAATCGCTTCCACCACTTCCTTCGAATCGGGCGTGACCGCGGGTTCAAAGCGCTGCACAACCTTCCCGTTGCGATCGATCAGGAACTTGGTGAAATTCCACTTGATGTCGCCCGTAAGGCCCGGTCCGGTCTCTTTGGTCAGGTAGGCGTAGAGCGGCGCCTGATCCGCTCCCTTCACCGAAATCTTCGCGTACATGGGGAACGTCACGCTGTATTTGCGGGTGCAGAAGGTCTTGATCTCTTCGTTGGTGCCCGGTTCCTGCGCGCCGAAGTTGTTGGCCGGGAAGCCGAGAATGACGAAGCCCTGGTCTTTGTACTTCTCGTAAGTGGCTTCGAGCGCGCTGTATTGCGGCGTGTAGCCGCACTGGCTGGCCACGTTCACCACCAGCACCACTTTGCCCTTATAGTCGGCCAGCGGCGCGGGTTTGCCATCGATGGAGTTGAGAGTGAAGCTGTAAATCCCGGACGCGGCAAGCAGGGAAGTAGCCATGATGAGCAACGCTCCGAAAGGAAGTGCGAAGGTAAGATAGCCGAGAATCCGGCGACGCAAGCTGCGGGGAGAATTCATTTGTGCTCCTGAAGGAATTTCAAAGGGTCGGCATCGACGAAAACCCGTCGGCGCGGCGCACATTGAAGCTGCACGCACACACCGCACACCTACAAAGATACGTGCCACGCAGGGTAACCGGCAACCCCTGCAATTGTAAAATTTTTGTCGCTTGAGGCAAGGGAGCGCCAGGCGAGAAAGGCAAGAATACTAATACGCGCTAGACGGCGGTGCGCACCGCAGCTTCCTTGATCATTCTTTCCATCACCTTCAGCTGTCTGGCGGGAAGATGCGCATACGCGTGTTCGGAGCCGGCCACCGAACCCAGACCCTCGGAGATCGCGTCCAGAGCCGACCCGGAGCGCGTCAGCACCGCCATCAGATATTTCTGGGCGATGGGCCGGTCGGCCGGATGGATAAGGTCCCACCACCGCCGGATCGAGTCCTGCACCTCCGCCTCAGTCTTTTCACCCACCACAAGTGCGTCGATCAGGCGGTAGACCTTGCTCTTGATAGCTTGATACGAGACGGATATTTCCTGGGGCATTGGTTTTCCGGGGCCTCTGTTGCACTATTGGAGCAATCGACCAGCCAAACGCTGAATGCTTGAACTGACTGCGTTTACCGCAGATTTCCATTCCACGAACTGGATAAATCAGCTTTTCAATATGAATTCTGGAAGAAGTTTGAGGACCGCATAGGGCGGACATTCCTATCCGGCACCGTGGAGTTTGATCTTGATTTTGATTCTCAAGGTGGAACCTGGAACGATACTCCCGCGGCGGAATGGTTCTACTGAGACGTTTGGAAATCCATGTTCTCGTCGACAGAAAGCTGCGCGGGCGTGCCGGAAGCGTCATCGCCGGAGCGGGTAGCGACCACGCGAAAGCCGCTGGCACTGGTCTGCACCTCGTAGGTGTAAGGAGGACGCTGCCGGGCAATCGTAATGTAGTTGCTCGAAATCAGTTCGTCGAGGGAGGCGTATTTTCCTTCCGTGGCGTAGTAGCGGCGCTCGGTGGTCGCGATGCTGATCAGGTCGCTCCTCACGCCCGTGATGTTGATGGCCGCCTTCGGATTGTTCGCTCCGGCCTGCGCAGATGAGCTCTGCGCCTGCTTGGAATAGATATACATTCCAACGCCCAGCACGATGACGACGCTGATAAAGCCGAATAGGCGGCCCATGGTTTCTCCGTTTCTCCGTCAAGCTAATTCCACAGCGAAATGGCGTCACTGGCAAGTAACCAGAGGGCAACGGCCTGCCCTGCGGTTCAGACGGGTTACAATGTTCCGCTCTTGCAACCGGATCACGGTTGGCGACGCCGGGAAGGCTCCGAGGTGCCGTAATCGTTTACGGTCGATTCGTTTTCTCAGCAACCAGAAATTTCGAGGGGAGCAATTTCTGAAAGTGACAACTCTGGAGGAAGAATGAAGAAGCTGGCGTGGATTCTGGCGGTTCCCGTACTCATGGCAGTGCTGTGCCGGGCGCAGGCGTCACCGCCGGAAAGCGCCTCCGAAGGCGATGCAAGCCAGGATCGTATGTTCTTTCCACGCGACATGCTCTACGGCTGGGCGCAATTCGAGCTCGCTCCTCCGCACAACGAGATTGATCCCAACCTGTGCGCCGCCACCGCCGGACAATATGGCGGCGTGAACGCGCCCTGCAGCATGTTCGCCCGCTACATGCTCTCCGGAACTCTGGAAGTGCGGCCCTTTGGTCGCGGCCAGCTCCGCCGGTTCATGCTCTTCGGCTCGCCGGCATTCCTGTTCGGAAGAAATCTTCCGCAGACGCTCTACACCTGGTCGTTCGACGCCATCGGCATCGAGCATTCGTGGGGAGCCTCGATCTATGCCGGGAAGGGATTCGAGGTGCGTGTCACGCAGCATTTTTTATTCGACCGCCTGGGCGCCCGCGACACCAATCTCGGGGTCGCCGACCTGGGCAACAACGGCCCCTGGGGCAGATATGCGACGGTAGGAGTCCGCAAGACGTTTGGAACGCGGCGATGGTGAGCGCGAACCAGGGAGCAACTTGGTTTACGCCGCGAAATCTCAACCCCTCACGGTTTGCGGTGCGAGACACTCAAAGGATAGGAAGCGATCAGATACTTGGCCTGGTCGCTGTCGATCGGATCAAGATCGAATAGTGGTTGACCCCCGCCCAAAAGACCTCGCGTGCGGAAATAGTAGACCTTACCCGCTTCCGCCGTAAAATGCGCCAGAGCCACTTGTCGACTTACCCACCCCACGTGCGACTGCGGGTTCGCACACACATGATGCTCACCCGGCTCTACCGACACGGAGAAATAGGAGTTGTGCTGGCTGACGCCCACCCATGCTCCGTCGAGCCCGATCTTCGTCGTCATGCAGCCGCCGAGGCAGTTGACCACCCCGAGGTCCTGGACGAAGTAAACCAACGCCTTGCCGGCCTCGGGCAGCGCAAGCGTGTGCTGGGATTCGTCGAGCTTCACGTTGAAGCTGGTACTTTTCGGACCGCAGGCCGCGGCCAGAGCACCGGACTCCTGCTGTCCAAATGCGGATGCTGCCAGGAGCATCACGATAACCGCGGATTTCATGGGTTCCTCCAAGTGACCGATTCGCTTCCTACAGCTGACTATACCCCCTTCGAGGTCCCTGTCGTCACTTCCACGAGCAATCGAGTCCGAGCTACGCTCGGCGCCCGGCGAGCCAGGAATGTCGCTATCGGCTTCCTCGCGAATTCTCTATAATTAACAGTTTCATCCAAGAAGATTGGTAGCGACCGTATTGGAGGACTTAAAGAATGGCGGGCACTTATAACGGCGTGGCAATACCGGCGGACGGAAAAAAGATCGGCTACGCGGCTGGGAAATACGATGTTCCGGATAATCCGATTATTCCGTTTATCGAGGGCGACGGCACGGGGCGCGACATCTGGAAGGCTTCGCTACGCGTGTTCAATGCCGCGGTGGAAAAAGCCTACAAAGGCAAACGCCGCGTGGCCTGGTACGAAGTTTTCGCGGGAGAAAAAGCCAAGGCAAAGTTCGACAACTGGCTGCCCGATGACACCGTCGACGCGATTCGCGAATTCCGCGTCGCCATCAAAGGCCCGCTGACCACACCCGTAGGCGGCGGGATTCGTTCGCTCAACGTCGCTCTGCGGCAGATTCTGGATCTCTATTGCTGCGTGCGCCCGGTCAAGTATTACAACGGTGTGCCCTCGCCGGTGAAGCATCCCGAGCGCATGGATGTCGTCATTTTCCGCGAGAATACCGAAGACGTTTACGCTGGCATCGAGTGGGAAGAGGGAACTGCCGAGTGCGCAAAGCTGATCGAATTCCTTAACAAAGATATGCTCAAGGGCGGCAAGAAGCAGGTGCGTCTGGATTCCGGCGTGGGCATCAAGCCGATTTCCGTGACCGGAACCAAGCGCCTGGTACGCATGGCCATCAAGCATGCGCTGGAATCGGGCCGCAAGACCGTAACCCTCATGCACAAAGGCAATATCCAGAAGTTTACCGAGGGCGCGTTCCGCAAGTGGGGATACGAACTGGCGATTGAAGAATTCCGCGCACAGATTGTGACCGAGCGCGAGAGCTGGATTCTCGACAACAAAGACAAGAACGCGAATCTCACGGTCGCGCAGAATGCGGAACTGGTTGAGCCCGGCATGGAATTCGCTCCGCCAGCCTTCCGTCAGTCGGTGGAAAAAGAAGTGCAGCAGGTACTCGACAGCATCTACGCCACGCACGGCAAAGGCGCGTGGAAAAAGAAAATCATGATCAACGACCGCATCGCTGATTCGATCTTCCAGCAGGTGGTGACGCGGGCGGACGAATATTCAGTGCTGGCATGCCCCAACCT
>JBEKDY010000241.1:0-6559 GCA_050014115.1 Candidatus Sulfotelmatobacter sp.
CATTCTTGCGCGCAAAACAAAACGCCCCAGACTCGTTAGAGTCACGGGACGTATGTTGATCAGCCCTCCCCCAAGTGCTGCTCAATCAGGAGACTAACGTAACCCCGTATCCCGGTAAATGGCTCGTCCGTGCCATCCCCCACCACTAACAGGCCAATTCCCGTAACCACTTGCAGCTCAGAACGTTAACTTGGCTCCCATCTGAATCTGCCGCGCCCCCGTCGTACCGTCGTTCTGCCCCACCTGCGACAACGAGTAGCCGAAGTTAGCGTCCGCCGTGTTGTTGTCCGGCTTGGCAAACTGCACCCGATTGAAAACGTTGTAAACCTCGAAGCGCAGCTGGAACTTTACCCGCTCCGTCAGCGCCGTAATTTTGGAGAGCGACATATCCCAGTTGTTGATCCCTGGCCCATACCAGTTGTTACGATCCACATTGGCCGGAATTCCCCAAGGGATCGGCACGTTCGCGCCAGTCTCAGGGTTGAACGCCGCGAGATTGAATCCAGTGAAAACACCCTGAGTCTGGGTATTGAACTTCCCGGTCGCGGGAACAGTCTTGAGGGCCGACTGATCGATCACCGTGGCGCGATCGGAAAGCCCCGTATGTAGAGTGTCGTCCGGTCCGAAGATGTCATACGGAAGCCCCGTCTGGAAAGACGCAATGCCGCTCAGTTCCCATCCTTCAAACAGGCGACCCGCAAACCCATGGCTCAACAGACTCTTCCCCCGGCCGATACCTGGCTGGTAGATAAAGTTCATCACCGCCCGCTGCCGCGTGTCGAAGCCCGAGTTACCAAACTCCCGATTCAAGGCATAAGAGTCGACCGGATAGTTGCCGTTGCCGAGAGTCGTAACCAAAGGATCGGAAGAATCGTCCAGAGCATGCGACCAGGTGTAGGACAACTGAATCTGCAGCCCGTGAACAGGCCGCTCGGTCACCTTCGCCTGCAATCCGTTGTACCAGGACTGCCCCGAGGTCTGGTCGGTGAACGTGTGAAGGAAGGCATTATTGTTGACAGCGTCGAAAGGCAAGGCCCCAATCTCTGCGCCGTAGTAAAGAGTGTTGTATTGGAGCGTGGAATTGCTGCAGCCGTAGATATTGTTGGGATTTGCGCAATAGTTCACCAGGCTGGCAACCAGACCAGGTTGCGGACCATTTCCGTCCACCACCCGTAGAATGCGCGTCCCGTGGTTCCCCACGTAGTTGGCTTCCACCGTTAGGCCCGAAGTCAATTGATGCTGGATGCCAAAATTCCAGGTCACCACGCTGGGCGGCTTCATATTGGTTGCGAAGAGGTCGGGAAAGGTCAGTCCGCCCGCGAACGTGAAAGGGTTCAGGTTAGTCACTACGGGAGAAGGCGTCAGTTGGTTCGGAGCAGTCTGATTTTGCAATTGCGCTGCGGGAGCGCCCGCAACGAGCACGCAGCCCGTTGCAAAGCAGCTCTCGTTGGCGGAAGCAGGCGTATTGAATAGGCTGGGTTGGAAGGGCGGATTGCCCCGCGCGTCGCTCACCAGGTTGCCGTATACGCGGTCGCTGAACGCCCCTATGCCACCGCGAATCGAGGTTTTGCCCTTCTTGAACGGATCCCAGGCGAAACCCACTCGAGGCTCGAAATTGTTGTAGTAGCTCTGAAACAGCTGCTGGCCTGTTCCCGGTCCCACTGGAGAATACGTGAACCCGTTCCCGCCACCCGTCAACGCTGGTGCCGCACCGCTAGGATTCTGGAACAGGTTCGAAAGATTCCCGTGCGCCTCAAACGGCACTCCGTAATACTCCCAGCGTAATCCATAGGTGAGCGTCAAGTTGGGGAGTACTTTCCATTCATCCTGCGCGAAGATGCCGAGCTCCCGCTGTCGGAAGTCGAGCTCGTCGTTGACTTCGCGCGCGCCGCCTTTGCTGAAGAATTGGGTTTGCGATTGGCCGTTCACTAGACCCAGCAGTGTGCTGGTCAAGTCTTCGATAATGTTCGAGTCTACGTTTGCGTTCAGGCCCTGCAGAGTAGGAATGCCGTCCTCGGTGAAGATGTTGAAAGTAAAAGCTGCGCGTGACGAAAAGCTCGTGAAGTTGTTCGAGTATACGTCGCGGAACTCCCCGCCAAACTTGAGGGTGTGCCGATTGATTACCTTGGTCAGCGTGTCGCCATACTGGTACGTACCCGACTTGCGCCCTTGACCGTCGGAGTCGCCCAGCGTCTGGCAACCGAAACCGTTGAACACCGGGAGCGAGAAATCCGCACCCCGGCCTACTTGGTCGGCGAACCCAAGGCTGTCGAACAAACCGACTCCCGTGCAGGTATAACCCTGATTCGTACGATTCGCGCTGACCCGCAACAGGTTCACCAGCGTGCTGCTGGGGCTGGAGTTCAAAGCCACGCTGAGAGACTGAGCTCTGTCAAATGCCGCGACTGACCCGATATTGCCCGGCAGGAAGTTGCTCGTTCCCGAGTTTGGATCGTGATACCAGTTGTAGACGTAGCGCACAGACAAGTTGTTGGACTTGCCGACCTTCTGGTCCAGCTTCAGGGTTCCGTTCTCATCCTTTTCACGCGACTCGCTGGGAAAAAACAATGTTCCGGTCACACCGTCCCCGTTCGAAACGGTGGGCGCAGGGTACAGCGCAAATATCTTTTGCATCACGGGATCAAGGCCGACGCCCGTCGCGTTGTTTCCACTGCCGGGGACGGTAACGTTGAGTGCCTGGCTGACGCCCGTGTTGGGATTAGTGTAGGTGAAGATGCCAGTCTTATAAGCCTCGGTAGGCACCGTGGAGGCATTGGTCACATTTGTGATGAAGCGGTCGCCCTGGTAGTTAACGAAGAAGAAAGTCTTGTCCTTTACGATCGGGCCTCCGACTGACCCTCCGTACAGGTTCCGGATGTAGGGGTTTTTCGGTTCAACCAACCCAGTGGAGGGATCGACCGTATTAAAGTAGCCTCTAGCCCCTAGCGCGTCCCAGCGGCCAAAGTAAAACGCGTCGCCGTGCCACGCGTTGGTGCCGCTGCGCGTGATCACATCAATGATGGCCCCGTTGTTGCGCCCGTATTCCGGCGCAAAGTTGTTGGTGATCACTCGAAACTCTTCAGTCGAATCCGGATTCTGCGACGTGAGCCCGCCCAGTCCGCCCGGAACCTCTGTGTCGTTGTTATCGGCGCCGTCCAGCATGAAGTTGTTGTTGCGCTCGCGCCCACCATTAGTGGAAATTCCACCCATGCCATCCGATTGCGTCACCCCTGGACCCAGCAACACCAACTGGTAGGGATCGCGAAGAATCAACGGCAGTTCCGTCATCTGCTCATGTTCCACCACGTTGCTGAGTTGGGCGTCGGTGGTGTCCACCGGCACTGCCGTTCCCTCCACCGTGACTTGTTCCGCGTTGGAGCCGATCTCCATCCTGGCGTTGAGCGTAACCGACTGGTCCACCGTCAGCGTCACTGCGGCAAATCTCACCGTTCGGAAACCTGACTTCCCGATCGTCAGGTCGTAGAGACCCGGCACAATATCGTTGACGCTGTAGACCCCGGCGGCTCCGGTCTGCACGCTGCGAGCAACGTTGGTCGCCGTGTTGGTGGCCGTTACGGTCGCATTTTGGACCAACGCGCCCGTTGTGTCGGTGACAGTTCCGTTGACCGACGCGGTTTGCGCCCCTGCGGTCCGCAGCAGAACCAGCGTCAAACTTGCGGCTACAGCGAACAGGATCAGTCTTCGTAGCATCGTAAACTCCTCGTTCTTATTTCCACCGCAAGCATCGGTGGGCATGCGTTAGGTGTTGAGACAACAGTGCAAACCGCGAACCATACACAAGCATGTGTAACTTAAACTGTTGCAACAGTATGGATCATTGTGGACATTGTCTAATATGACAACTTGTATTCCACGTTACCAAGGTCTACGAAAAGCGGTAGAACTCGCCTTGGGTCCCGCAGCGACCGCCCACGTCTCGCCCCGAACCACCGACTGCGGTACACTGGCGGGCCGCTTATTCGCGAGCAACCGAACCGACTAACCTGATTCCGTAATCTGGTCACTTCATTATGTAACCTGATTGCGTAATCTCGTCACACCGCCGATTCCCATGCCACCATCGAGCTCTGCCGCGTCCGAGCCCATCAGATCCACCGCGACGCATTCCGTCGAGCGTCTCTTGAATCTCCTCGAAGCCGCCAAGGGCCGCTTCGGAGCGGGCGCAGTTGTTTCCCTCGAAAAAGTGCTGGCGCAGCTTGCCCAGAAGAAATTCCGCGATCCGGCGGCGCTCGTTCGCTTTCATGAAGCGCTGCTTTTTTTTCGCGCATTTCCGCCGGGTGCGTCAGTGATTCCCAAGCTCGAAAACCTGCTCAACACTTTCCACGAGCGCGTCGATCGCATTCGACGCCTCGGCGTGGACATGTCCGCCTTCGACGATTTCGACACTTCCGGCATTGCCGGAACGGCCATGCAGGACGCGCTCAGCTTCGACGCGGTGCGCTGGCTCGCCCGCCGCATTCCGCGGCAGATCGAAATCGCCTGGGAGGACTACCTCGACGATTCGCAGAACGAGCGTGCTCTCGGTTCGCTCTGGCCTCGCCTCTTGCCGCTTCTGGCGGAAGATTCCGACGTGGAAGCAAACATTCCCTGGACGCGCTGGCTCGAGGCCGCCCGGGGCCGCGAGCGCCCGCTGGAATGGCTGCTTCGCCGTTTCGAACAACTTCCCGTCGGGGCCGATCCCGCAGTTTCAAACGAAGCCGTTTCAAACGGGAAAATCAAGGAAAAGCAGAAGAACAGAAGACAAACCGCCCAGGAAAAGCAATTCGCCCACGACCAGCAAGACCGCGCCCGCGCCGCGCTTTACGACGCTCTCCGCCTGCCCGTGCGTTGGAGGCTCGAAAACCTGCGCATGTCGCGCACTCGCAACTGGCAGCGTCCGCCAGTTTTTTATTATCACCGCGAGCCACTGATCATCCGCAGCCAGGTTTCCCTGGCGCACGAACTTTCTCAGCCCGCGCCACGCCTCACCAAACTTTCGCGCCACCACGGCGAGTCGGTGATGCGCTTCATCCGCGAAGTCATGGCCGTCCGCTACCGCGAACTCTACGGCACCACGCTCGGCGACGCGGGCTCCGTGGTTCGCATCAGCCTTGGTCGCGGAGTCGTCATCCATCTCTGGAATCTGCCGCCGGCGCGGCGTCTGCCGCTGCGCGCCTACGTTGCCGGCCTCACTCTGAAGAACGGTGTTCCCATCAACTACATCGAAGCCATCGGCCTCTGCGAATGGATCGAGGTCGGCTTCAACACCTTCTACACGTACCGCCACGGAGAGACCGCGTGGATCTACGCGCAAACGTTGCGCAGCCTCTGCGCCTTCATGAGCGCGCGATGTATTTCCGTCTATCCGTATCAGATCGGCCAGAACAACGACGAGGCCATCGACTCCGGCGCTTTCTGGTTCTACCGGAAACTAGGTTTTCGCAGCGGCCGCGCCGACCTTGAGCAACTGGCTCGAAAGGAAGAGCAGAAGATTTCCGCCAATCCCGCGCACCGGACTCCGCCGCGAATCCTGCGACGACTGGCCGAAGCCCACGTCTTTTACGATTTGGATCAGCATGATTTGGATCGGCGCAATTTGGCGGACGAGCGTCAAACCGCCGGCACGACCGTGGAAGAGCGGCCCTTCAAGGGCCGCGTAGAGCATTTGATCAAAGCTGCGGGCTTTAGCCCTCGTGGCGACTGGGACACGTTCTCCACGCGCAACCTCGCGCTGCGCGTGAACCAGCGGATGGCTCGCGAGTTTGGCGGCGACAGCGCTCGCCTCCGCGAAGCTTCGGTGCACGAAGTCAGCCGCGCACTCGACGTGAACTTATCTCGCTGGAATCCCGCCGAGTGCCAAGCTTTCGAAAACTGGTCGTTGGTGCTGGCGCTGATTCCCGACCTGCGCCGCTGGTCGCCGCAAGAGAAGCACGACATAGCCGAGATCATTCATGCCCAGGCGGCTTCCGACGAAATGCGCTACCTGCGTCTGACCCAACGGCATCCCCGCCTGCGGGCTGACCTTCTGCGGCTGGGTTCGTCCAAAATCGGCGCTCCGAAAACACGAACGGCGCAGACCTGAAGGCCTGCGCCGCTGTGATTACCCTATATATCCAGAATATCAAATTGAAGGGGTGAATGTAACATGCTTTTGGACTTTATATTTCACTCCGAATCAATGAGTTAGCTTCGGAAGCTCAGGTTCAGGGTCTTGACAAGATTTCAGGAAAAAGTCAAAAGCGGGCGGACAAGAGTGTCCGCCCCACGCGGGCTAGTCATCATCGGGATCGGTTGGCGGACTCTTGTCGTTGATGAAATGCGCGGCGTCGAGCGCCGCCGGTATCGTCTGAAACTTGATCGGCGTCTGGGTCATGGTGAAGCAACTGGAAAGGTCGTCGGCGGGAGCATCGGCATAGTTCAACGAGGGCAGGCTGAACGTGGTCTCGACGAACTTAAGCACGCTGCCGAAGTCGTGGGTGGTGTGGTCGATGGTAGCGGCTTTCGCGTAGGGCGAAACGACGACAAGAGGAACACGGAAGCCGTAGACATATCCTGATCC
>JBEKDY010000242.1:0-7709 GCA_050014115.1 Candidatus Sulfotelmatobacter sp.
CTTTGGAAGACCATTCCGACATTCTTCTTCGCCAGTTCGCTGCGCTGCTTGCGCTTGAGATCGTGCACGGCTTGTTCACGAAACCAGTACTCGCCTTCCCACTGGTCATCGAGAAGTGCCAGCACATTCAGCAGCGAGGACTTCCCTGCTCCAGAGGGTCCCATGACGGTGATGAACTCACCTTCGCGGATGTCGAGGTTGACGCGGCGGAGAACCCAGGTTCGTCCAGCGCCGGTTTTATAGCTGCGGTCGATATTTTTCAGTTGGATCATTTCACTCTCGATTCATGAAGCAAGATTTCTACTCGTAACGCAGCGCTACCATGGGATCGACTTTCGAGGCTTTGTTGGCGGGGAGGTAGCAGGCGAGCAGAGCCGCGGCAAAGAGCGTGGCCGCGACCGCGCTGAATGCCGCTATGTCGATCGTGCCGACGCCGTAGAGCAGGCCACGCATGGCGCGCCCTACGAAGCAGGCACCTACCAGTCCCACTCCCAAACCGATTGTGGCCAAGATGACACCTTCTTTCAGGATCAGGGCCAGAACGTGGTCCTGACTGGCGCCCAGGGCCATGCGTAATCCGATTTCGTGCGTGCGCTGCGATACGGCGAAGGCCATTACGCCGTAGATACCGATCGCGGCCAGCAGGAGTGCGACGGAGGCGAAGCTGACATACAGCGCCGTGGTAAACCGATCTCCCACCAAAGACTGGCTGACTATCTGGTCCATGGTTTTGACGTCGGCCAAGGCCAGGTCAGGGTCGACCGTATGTACCGCGGCGGCGATGCTCCTCGTCATCTGGGCGGGATCGCTGATAGTCCGCACTGCCATGGAAGCTTGCGGCCACGGACTTTGTGCGAAAGGAACGTCGATCTCCGGGAAACCGTCGCTGCGAATGCCGCCGTTGTGAATGTTTCGAAATACCCCGACGATCTGCCACTCAATGGGTGGGCCTAGCTTGGTGACGCCGGGAATCAATTGCTCGACCAGAATGCGTTGCGTGAGCGGGTCCACTCCCTTGAGATAGCGGTCGACGAAGGTCTGATTCACAATGGCGACGCGAACACTGCTGGCCGTGTCCTGGTCGGTGAAGGCGCGGCCCTTCGCCATCTGGATCGCGAAGGTCTCGAAGAAGCCGGGTGTGACCATCTGAAAGCCGGCGCCGGGGCGGTCGGATGGGTTTGCGAACGGCTTGCCTGCGATGGTGAAGGGCATTCCAAAACCCGTACCTTGCAAAGGCATGCCAGTCGCCGCTTCGGCGCGGATCAAACCCGGAAGAGACTCTATCTTCTCGACGAGCAGTTTGTAATACGCGACCATTTGTTCAGGTTGCGTCAGCCGCTTCTCGGGCACCGGAAGGCTGAAGGTGAGAATGTGATCGGTGCGGAAACCGGGATCGACGCGCGCCAGGTTCCAGAAGCTGTGAATGGCAAGACCGGCGCCGGCCAGCAACGTAAGCGCCAGGGCAAACTCGGCCACAACGAGCGCCCTGCGGAGGCGATGGCGTCCGGCGCCGGTCCCGGAACGTCCTCCTTCTTTCAGAGTCTCGTTGGGATCGATACGCGAGGCGGCCCATGCGGGCGCGCAGCCGAACAGTATGCCGGCGATCGTGGTTGCGAGCAGCGTGAACAGCAGCACGGGGATATTCAGGGTCACGTCTGCTTCGGAAGGAAGCGTGAAGGGCGGCATCTTCGCCATCATGATCCGGATGATTGCCGCGCCCAGACCAATCCCGAGCGCGCCACCGAGCACCGCCAATACCAGACTCTCCGTAAGGAACTGGCTGAACACCTGCCATCGAGTCGCGCCCAGCGAAGTGCGCACCGCCGCTTCTTTCAGACGCGTCGTACCCTTGGCAAGCACAAGATTGGCCACATTTCCGCAGGCAATCAGAAGGATGAAACCAACTCCGCCCATCAACAGCCAGAGCGTTTGCTTGGCCTCCTTCGGGAAAAAGTCGTTGTGGAGTTGCTCCACGCTGGCGCTCCAGCCTTTGTTCGATTGGGGATTGTCCTGGGCGATGCGGCTGGTGACGACCTGCATGTCAGCCTGCGCCTGAGTCAGCGACACCCCTGTCTTCATCCGGGCCATGACCAGCAGCCAGTGAAAATGGTGATTGATCTGCTCAGGCTTGAACGCCAGCGGCACCATGAATTGGCCCTCCAGCCGGTCCGCCTGGCCCGCGGCCAGCACTCCCACTACTGTGTAGGGCTCGTTGTTCATCTGGATCGATTTGCCGACGATGTTGTGGTCGCCACCGAGATGTTCCCAGAGCCGATGGGTGAGGACGACTTCGTGGTCTTTGCCGGGCTGGCCCTCTTCGGGCAGAAAATCACGTCCCAGAAAAAAGTCGTTTCCGGCCATGCGGAGAAGTCCCGGCGTGTTCGATCTTCCGCTGATCTGCTCCGGCTGCGAGGGGGTGGCGAAGTTGAAGCTGGCGCCACTCCACGCATTGATGTCCTGAAAGGTCTTGTTCTGCCGCTTCCAATCCAGATAGTCGCCCGCCGAGACCCCGTTGTTGTTGCCCTGAATCTTCGACCACACCATGACCAACTCGTCGGGATTGGGAAAGGGCATGGGGGCAAGCAGCACGGCGTAAATCACACTGAAGATTGCCGTGTTCGCACCGATGCCCAGCGCCAGTGTGAGGGCGGCAACAGCTGTGAAGCCGGGGTTCTTCCGCAGCAGGCGAAAACTGTAGCGAGCGTTTTGCAGGAGAGTTTTCATAAGTCCCTCATTCGTAACGCAGGGCTACCATGGGATCGACCTTGGTCGCCCGATAAGCTGGCACAATGCTGGCAACGAATGCGACGGCGGCCAGCAGCGCCGCGACCGCCAGAAAAGTTAGAGGATCCGTCGGCCGCACGCCAAAGATCAGGCTCGACAAAACGCGTCCAAGTGCCAGAGCTCCGGCCATTCCTATTGCGACGCCGAGCAAGGTTGGCTTCATGGCCTCGAACACGACCATGCGCAGCACGTCGCCCAGCGGAGCGCCCAGGGCCAGGCGGATTCCAATTTCTCGCACGCTGCGTTTCACGCTGTAGGAGAGCACGCTGTAGATTCCCACCGCAGCGAGCACCAAAGCGAGCGCTGCGAAGGCGCCCAGTAGCAGCATATTGAAGCGTTGCTGTGATAGAGAGTTCTCGACCAGGTCGTCCATGCTGGAAATGTCGACAAGAGGAGTGTCGCGGTCCACGTCGTGCACGGCGTTCGACACGGAGGAGGCGAGCTCGCCGGAACCGGATTGCGAGCGCACCACCAGCGTCATGGGAAACGAACGCCATCCGCCGGATGCGGGCACCGAAACCTGATCAAGCGGAAAATATAGAGTGGCGCTCGGACGCATCTCATCCAGGCTGTCGAGTTTTACGTCGCCCACAACGCCTACCACTTCGCGGATTGCGTCGGGATAAAACGTGAGAGTAAGGCGCTTGCCCACCGGGTCTTCGCCCGGCCAAAACTGCCGAGCCATCGACTCGCTGACGAGAACCACCGCGGGCCTGCCTGCGACGTCAGTGTCGCTGAGTCCGCGGCCACGCAGAGTCGGAATGCGCATGGCACCCATGTACCCCGCGCTTACGAGGCGCACATCGACCTCTGGCTGCTCCGACATGGGCACAACCGGGCGACCCTCGATGGCAATGGGCTGATGCGAACCGCCGGTTAAAGGAATGTTGTCGATTACAGCCGCCGATTCCACGCCAGGTAACGACCGCACGCGCAGCAGCACTCGGTCGAAGAAACGGATCGCTTGGTCCGGCGAGGAAAACTTGGCTCGGGAGACCATCACGCTCATGGTCAAAACCTGACGAGAATCGAAGCCTGGATTTACGTTTCGAAGATTCTGGAAACTCCGTATCATCAGCCCCGCACCGATCAGCAGCATGAGTGAAAGGGCGACCTCTGACACAACCAGAATGCTGCGGGTGCGATGACCGCCCGAATCTGCGTCGGTTCGACCCAATCCTTGCTTGAGTGCCTGATTCACGTCACGCCGGGTCAGCCGCAACGCCGGAAGGACGCCCGCAACTATGCCAGTGACTACGGAAATAACCGCAGTGAAGATCAAGACCTTTGAATCCAATCCCACCGCAGTCGATTGCGGCAACCTGTCGGCCAGAAAGGCCATGATGAAGCGAACTGCAAAGTGAGCAAAGGCCAGGCCGAGCGCTCCTCCCAAGAGTGCGAGCAGCACAGTCTCCGTGAGAATTTGGCGAAGCACACGGGCCGGAGTCGCACCCAGCGCGGTTCGGATCGCGATCTCTTTCTGGCGACTGAAGGTTTTTGCCAGCGCCAGGTTGGCGACGTTGACGCAGGCGATAAGAAGAACGAAAGCCACGGCTCCCAGCAGAACCAGCAGCGCAGGCCGCACATCGGAGACCAGATCCTGTTGCATGGGGACGACCACGGCCCCCCATCCTTTGTCATCTTCCGGATACTGTTGCTGGAGCCGGTCGGAAATCGTGTTCATCTCGGTCTGCGCTTGCTTGAGGTCAACTCCAGGCTTGAGGCGCGCGATGACGATGGAGTGATGCTCTCCCCGCACGGCGCGTTCCTGGTCCGTCCAGGCCATCGGGGTCCACATCTTGGCAAAGTCGGGAAACTGGAAACTCGCTGGCATGACCCCGGCCACGAGGTAGGGTTGACCATCGAGGTTGATGTCGTGGCCCACGATGTCAGGATTTCCGCCGAAGTGCTCCTGCCACAAGCGGTAGCTGAGAACCACAACGTGGGAACGTCCCGGCTGATCTTCCTCCGGGGACAGGACACGGCCTAGCAAGGGCTGAACCCCTAAGGTGGCGAAGAAACCAGAGGACACCGCGCCGGCCGATAGTTGTTCAGGCTTGTCGCTGCCGGTCACAGTGAAACCGTGGTACGAGTAAATTGCCATGTGGTCGAATACCTGGGTTTGGCGCTCCCAATCCAGGTAGTTCGCGGCAGAGACCGGAAACGTGGTCATGCCGGGAAAACTCTTTTCGGGCGGAACATGCCAGATCCGCACCAGGCGACTGGCGTCCGCGAACGCTAGCGGACGCAGCAGTACCGCATTCACGACGCTGAAAATGGCAGTGTTGAAGCCAATCCCCAGCGCCAGGGTTATGACCGCAACGGCGGCGAAGCCGGGACTCTTGCGGAACTGGCGCAGTGCGTAACGGAAATCCTGGAGTAATCCATTCATAATTCGCCTCCTCATTCGTAACGCAGCGCCACCATGGGATCGACCTTCGAAGCGCGGCGAGCTGGCAGGTAGTTCGCGAGTAAGGCCACAGTCCCCAGCAGTGCGGCAACACCTGCGAAAGTCAGAGGGTCGGTTGCCGTAATCCCAAACAGCATCCCTGAGATCAGCCGTGTCATTGCGAGCGAAAGCACGGCGCCCGCGGCAATCCCCATGAGAGCGAGTGCCATTCCCTGCTTCACTACGAGCACAAGCACATCGGGACGCCTGGCACCCAGAGCCATGCGGATACCGATTTCGTGGGCGCGTTGCGCGACCGAGTAAGACATGACACCGTAGAGTCCGATGGCCGCAAGCAGCATCGCCACAGCGGCAAAGATGGAGAGCAGCAACATGCTGAACTTCCTCCTCTGAACGGAGTTGGCGATCACATCCTGCATCGTACGGACATTGGCGAGAGGAACGTCTTTGTTCACGCTCCAGATCACATTCTGCGCTGCCGAAGTCACGCTCGTGGGGTCAGAGGTTGCGCTGCGTATCGCTACGAACATCGACGGCCATTGCGCCTGGCCGAGTAACTGATAAATCTCAGCGTGGGGATCTGCGTTGAGCCCGACGTGCCGGACATTCCCCACAACACCGATGATCTGCAGCGTCAAATCGTCCGGGCCGAAATGGGTGATCTGTTTGCCGATTGGGTCCTGTCCAGGAAAAACGGTTCGCGCTAGAGCATCGTTGACGACGGCTAGATTGAGCGAACTTTCGAGGTCGCTCTCGCTGAAGCTGCGGCCCTTCAGCAGCGGGATCCGCATCGCGCTGAAATAGTCAGGAGTGCTGACGCGAATGTCCGCGCTGTAATCCTTTTCGACTCCGGGAACGTTGAAGCTGCGTGAACTGTTGCCTCCAGACAGCGGCAGCCTGCTGACCGCACCTACGGCCTGGACGCCCGGCAAGGCCTGAAGCCGTTGCACAACTTGTTGGTAAAAGGCGAGTTGGCGGACACGATCGGCGGAGGACGGAAGTGCGAGGTTGAAGGTCAGGAGATGATCCGGATCGAAGCCGGCATTAACCTCCATGAGTCGCGCGAAACTCTTTACCAGTAGCCCGGCCCCAACCAGCAGAACCAGCGAGAGTCCAACTTCGGCGATCACCAGAGCGGAACGGGTTCGCCCCGGGTTCCCTGTGCTCCCACGTTCCCCTTCCTTGAGGGATTCATTGGGGTGCGATCGCGACGATTGCAGAGCCGGGATCAGGCCAAACACAACTCCGCAGACCAGGGAAGCCAGGAAACTGAAGGCCAGCACTTCCCGGTTGATTCCAATCTGCTTCTCACGGATATCCGGTGGACTCAGTGCCAACAGGGCCGGAACCGCCAGGGCCGCCAGCAGCAATCCGAGGAATCCTCCCACTAACGCGAGCAGAACACTTTCGGTAAGTAACTGACGAAGCAAACGCCGGCGGCTCGCTCCCAGAGCCGTCCGTATCGAGATTTCCTTGGCGCGCGCTGTGGCCCGTGCCAGAAGAAGGTTGGCAACATTCGCGCACACGATCAGAAGCACCATAACCACCGCAGCCAGCAGAACCAGGAGAACCGGGCGAATTTCGCCGACGATATACTCGTGTAACGGTAGAAAGCTCACGCCGACATCTCCGTTCGAATCCGGATATTGCTTCTCCAAGCGGCGGCCGATGGTATCGAGCTCCGCACGGGCCTGCTGCAGAGTCACGTCTGGCTTCAACCGCGCCCAGACGTCAAGATAATCTCTGCCTCTGAATTGGCGTGGGTCTTTGTCAGGCACCAGTGGTTGGGTGGGCACTCCCCACGGCGAGGGCAGCCATAGCTCGCCGTACTCGTCCGCAGAAAAGTTCGGCGGCATCACTCCGACAACGTTGTACTGCTCACCATCGAGGTCTATGTCACGGCCTATAATCGCTCGATCTGCAGCGAAGTAGCGTTGCCACAGGCCGTAGCCGAGCACCACGACGTGATCGTTGCCGGGCCGCGCGTCACTCGGCTCCAAGCCGCGCCCGAGAATCGGAGCTACTCCGAACAGAGGAAAGAAGCTGGGCGTTGTCATCGAGCCTCTGACCCGCTCCGGACGATCTCCCGTCGATAGGCTTCCTTGCCATCCGCGAGAGGCGGCCATCTCGGCGAAGACGTGGTCTTGTGAAACCCAATCCAGATAGTTAGCAGGAGAGGCATCGTCGGTCGACAGGCCCTTGAACGTCTGTGAGACTCTTACGATTCGATCCGAATCTGGATAGGGCAGCGGATGCAACAACACCTGATCGACCACACTGAACACCGCAGTGTTGGCGCCAATCCCCAGCGCCAGCGTGATGACCGTAACGGCGGCAAAGCCGGGGCTTTTGCGGAACTGGCGCAGTGCGTAACGGAAATCCTGGATCAAGCCGGTCATCTGGTTTCTCTCCTCACTCGTAGCGCAGCGCGACCATGGGATCGACTTTCGCGGCGCGGAATGCCGGAATATAGGCTGCGGCCAGCCCGGCCAGCGCGATTGCGGCGCAAACCAGA
>JBEKDY010000243.1:0-6500 GCA_050014115.1 Candidatus Sulfotelmatobacter sp.
GTGGAAATGAACGTGGCGGAAGTGATGCACGTGATCGGCGATGTGAACGGGCGGACTTGTTTGATCATCGACGATTTGATCGATACGGCGGGCACGCTGGTGAAAACGGCGGCGGCGCTGAAGGAAAATGGCGCGACTGTGGTCTATGCCTGCGCTTCGCACGCGGTGCTTTCCGGGCCGGCGGTGGAGAACATCAAGAATTCGGTGATCCAGGAACTGGTGGTGACGAACACCATCCCGCTGAATGCCGAAGCCGATGCGGCGCGCACGGAAAAGGGCGGAAAGATTACGGTGCTCTCGATTGCGGGGTTGATTGGGCGCGCGATTCAGGCGAAT
The DNA here is from genome assembly GCA_050014115.1 of Candidatus Sulfotelmatobacter sp. Lineage (GTDB taxonomy): Bacteria > Acidobacteriota > Terriglobia > Terriglobales > Acidobacteriaceae > Sulfotelmatobacter. The sequence goes on from JBEKDY010000243.1 coordinate 337, forward strand.
CACGAAGAGACTTCGGTGAGCAAGTTATTTATCTAGTTCCGAGCTGCGAGTCGCGAGTCGCGAGCAAGCGGGTTTGCTCGTAGCTCAAGGCTCACTACTCAAAGGTAAGGACTTTAATTCTATGGCGACTGCAATTGAAACTAACGTACTCGAAGCGCATCCGCGGGAGTCGGGCAACAAGAACATGGCCCGGCGGGTGCGCATGGGCGGGAAAATTCCGGGCGTGCTGTATGGCGCTGGGAAGAACTCACTTTCGGTGAGCGTGGATCCGCGGCAGGTGACGCGGATACTGAACTCGAAGACCGGGCACAACACGATTTTCGATCTCGCGCTGAACGGCGGCGAGCAAACCAAAGCCATGATTGTCGACTGGCAATACGAGCCGATCAAGGGCAAACTGCTACACATCGACTTGAAGCGCATCGCCATGGACAAGGCGCTGAAGGTGAGCGTGCCGATTTTCCTGCGAGGCGAAGCGGCGGGCGTGAAGCAGGAAGGTGGCATCCTGGAGCAGATTCTGCGCGAGGTGGAGATCGAGTGCCTGCCCGCGGATATCCCCAGCCACGTCGACGCCGATGTGAGTGAACTGGTGTTCGGCAAAGTGCTGCGCGTGTCGGATTTGTCGCTGGGAGAAAAGGTGAAGGTGCTGACGGATCCGCATCAGCCAGTGGCGCACGTTACCACGGTGAAGGAAGAAGTTGTGGCTGCGCCGGAAGCGGTGGCGGCGGAAGCGGGAGCGGTTCCGGCCGAGCCCGAGGTTATCAAGAAGGGCAAGCAGGAGACGGACGAGGAAGGCGCCGAGGGTGCCGAGAAGGCCGAGAAGAAACCCGAGAAGGCAGAGAAGAAGGAGAAGAAGTAGCGGCGTGGCGATGCCTCGATTTGCGGCCGCGCTTCGCGCTGGCCGGACAGCCGAGGCGGCTGTCTCCACATGGTTCGAGATGGTGGCTGTCTGTGTCTGGAATGGGGTGGTCGCTTGAAACTGGGATGGTGGCGTGAAACTGATCGTCGGTCTCGGCAATCCGGGTATCGAATACCAGTTTTCGCCGCATAACCTGGGCTTTCTGGCGGTGGATCGCATTGCCGGGGATTTGAAAGTTGAAGTCAGGAACCGGCTGTGCCGGGCGTTGACGGCGCGGGTGGTGATTGAGGGCGTGCCGGCGCTGCTGGCCAAGCCCGAGACGTACATGAATTTGAGCGGGCTGTCAGTCCGGGAACTGGTCGAGAAGCACGAAGTTGTTCCGGAAGCCGACCTGATTGTGATTCAGGACGAACTGGATTTTCCGCTGGGTACGTTGCGCATTCACACGCGGCGCAGTTCGGCGGGGCACAACGGCATTGAGTCGATCATCGATGCGCTGGGAACGAACGATTTCCTGCGCATCCGGATCGGCGTAGCGCCGGAGCACAAGGTGGAAGACGGCCAGCGCTATTTGCTGGCGCCGATGCGCAAGGCCGACCTCAAAGTGGTGGACGAAGTTCTCGACACTGCGACGGAGGCGGTCAGGGTGATTTTGAAAGATGGTCCGGCGGCGGCGATGAATCGCTTTAACCGGAAAGAGTAACGGGCTTCGGGCTTCAGCTTTCGGGCTTCGGCCAAAAGCGATCCGTGAGAGGTTTGTGTGACAAGATTTGGAGACTGCGAATGAATCGTACTTATGAGTTGATGTTTATCGTCCGGCCTGACATGACGGACGAGGATTTGGACAAACTGGTTTCCACGCTGGGGACGGCAGTGACGTCCGCGAATGGAACCGTGAAGAGCGTGGAAAAGATGGGCAAGCGGCGGCTGGCATATACCGTGCGCAAGTTCCACGAGGGAGTCTATGTTCTGCTGACCGTGGAAGGCGGAGGCGGAGTGATGCACGAACTGGAGCGCCGGCTGCGCGTGACGGAGCCTGTGATCAAGTTCCTGACGGTGCGCATCGACGAGGAACAGAAACGCCTCGACAAAATTAAGGCCATCCGCGACTCGCGCAAGAAAGTAAGCGCGCAACCTGTGGTGGCGGCGGCGGCTGCGCCCGCGGAAGAAGCTGCGGCGGCGCCGGCGGCGGAGACACCGGCGACGGCTTAAGAGCAGGGGCTAGGGGCCAGGGGTCAGTGGCTTCGGTGCCCAGAAATGATTTTGATTGCTGACCCCTTATCCCTGGCCTCTGGCCACTGATTTTTTAAGGAGCACCATGGCTGAAGAAACGAAAGCACCAGCGCCAGCGGCGGAACGCGCGGCCGGCGATGCACCTGCACCACGCGAGGCACATGCCCCGCGATCTTTCGGAGATCGTCCGAGTGGAGATCGTCCTGGCGGAGACCGGCCGCGTTTCGGAGGTGGGGGCGGCGGACGGGGTCCGGGCGGTCCTCCGCGCGAAGGCGGACGCAAGTTTTTCCGGCGCAAGAAAGTCTGCAAGTTCTGCGTCGAGAAAATCGAAAGCATCAACTACAAGGACTACCGAATGCTCGGCCAGTTCGTCGCCGAAAGCGGCAAGATTGTGCCGCGGCGGCTGACCGGCGTGTGCTCGCCGCACCAGCACCGGCTTTCGTCGGCGATCAAGCAGGCGCGGAATATCGCTCTGCTGCCGTTTGCCGGGCGGGCATCGTAGGAAAACAGCTTCTAGCTCCTAGCTTCTAGCCTCTAGCTAAACGGGGCCGGAGGTTTGGATTGGCTAGAAGCTAGCAGCTAGGAGCTAGGAGCCATCATGGAAGTGATTCTCAAAGAAGATGTAGTCAAGCTGGGCGCACGCGGCGACGTGGTGAAAGTTGCCGAGGGATATGGGCGCAATTATCTTTTGCCGCGCAAGCTGGCCATTGAGGCGAATGCCGGGAACAAGGCTGTTATCGTGCAGATGAAGGCAGCGTCGGTGCGCCGCTCCGCCAAGGAGAAGACCCAGGCCGAGGAACTGGCCAAGCAGTTTGAGGGCGTGTCGGTAGCGTTCCAGCGGAAGGCGGGCGAAGGCGATCAGCTCTTTGGGTCCGTCACGTCGAGCGATATCGGCGAGGCGCTGACCAAGAAGGGATTCAACATCGACCGGCGCAAGATTCAGCTGCACGAGCCGCTGAAGACCGTGGGCGAGTTCACCATCCCGGTGAAGCTACACAAGGACGTGACGGCGCATTTGAAAGTGGTTATTGAGAAGGAAGCGGTCCAGGCGTAAAAGTAAATTTTTCTCCTCACCGCTCGGTCACTCCGTCACTCCGTCACTCGGTCATTCCGTCATTCGGTCAAGCGGAAGGCGCCGTGCAGAGTGGCGTTGGAGTTTTCCCCGACCCACACGTCGAACTGTTCCGTTTCTACGACCCATTTCTTCGCGGCCGGACTCCAGAATCGGAGCTCGTCTTTTCCCAGCGTGAAATGCACGGTGCGTTTCGCGCCCGGCTCCAGAGTAACCCGCTCGAAACCTTTGAGTTGCCGCACCGGGCGCGAGGCGCTGCCCGCGCGCTGATGAATGTAAAGCTGGACCACGGCATCGCCCGTGCGGCCACCGGTATTGGCCACGTCGGCTGACACGTCGATCGTGTCTCCTGCTCGCGCCGTCGGAGTTACCATCAGGTTATCGAAAGAAAACGTCGTATAACTCAGGCCATGGCCGAAGGGATAGAGCGGCGTGCTGAGAATATCCCAGTAACGCGATTTGAAGTTCGGCGCGGTTTCCGGATTTTGTGTGAGGTTGTGGTTGTAGTAAAGCGGAAGCTGGCCGGTGCTGCGAGGCCAACTCACGGGCAGGTGTCCCGACGGATTCGCATCGCCGAAAAGTACGTCAGCGATGCCATGGCCGCCCTCGTTGCCCGGGTACCACGCTTCCAGAATGGCTGAAACATGCTCGGAAGCCCAGGTTATGTCGAGCGGACGGCCGTTGATCAGGACCAGAACGACGGGCTTGCCCGTGGCCGTCACAGCCTCCAGCAGTTCTTCCTGTCCATTAGAGAGTTTGAGCGAAGATCGAGAAGCATACTCCGCACTCATCAAATCAATCTCACCCAGCACTAGGACCGCAACGTCGCTGCGCCGAGCCAGCGCGACGGCCTCTTGTATCGCCTGCTGCGCCTCTCGCGGAGTCTGAGCCGGCTGTTCCTTCATCGGGACAATCGGAATGCCCTCGAATGGCGAAGGAAATTCCCGCGTCAGGTTGGGTCCGTGAGCGTAGGCAACATTCACAGCGGAACCAACTTTTTCCCGGATGCCCTGCAGGATGCTGACGGTTGGACCGGGCTTGGTCATGGCGCCCCACATCGAGAGCAGATCGAGTTCGGCATCGCCCAGCGGGCCAATGACTGCGATGGAATGGAGGGTCTTCCCGTTCTTGCCGGTTTTATCCAAGGGCAGCAATGCGCCTTCATTGCGCAACAGTACGGTCGAGCGCTCCACCGCGCGGCGGGCCAGTTGCCGGTGAGCGGGATCGTTCAGCGTTTGTTCGATCCGCGATTCATCGATGTAGGGGTGCTCGAATAACCCCATGCGAAATTTGGTTTCGAGAATCGGCAACACGGCATTGTCAATCTGCTGCACCGAAATTCGTCCCTGCTGAATTTCCATGGGCAAATACTTGAGATACGTGCCGCTGGCCATGTCCATGTTCAATCCGGCGGTGAAGGCCTTATGCGCGGCGTCTTGCGGGTCGCGGGCGTAACCGTGCGTGACCAGGTTTCTGACGGCGAAGGCGTCGCTGACGACAAATCCCTGGAAGTTCCAGGAGTCGCGCAGGACATCGTGCAGCAGCCACGGATTGCCGCTGGCCGGCACATCGTTCAAATCCATATAAGCGCTCATCACGCTGCCGACGCCCGCATCCAGGGCGGCCTTGAACGGCGGCAGGTAAATGTTCCAGAGCTCTTCTTCCGGGATGTAGGAAGAATCGTAGTCGCGTCCGCCGTCGGCGGCGCCATACCCGGCGAAGTGCTTCACGCAGGCCAGCACGCGATCCGGCGCACCAGGTTGCTTCCCTTGAAATCCCAGAACCTGAGCCCGCGCCATGGCCGCACCGAGGAAAGGATCTTCGCCCGCCCCTTCCACCATCCGGCCCCATCGCGCATCTCTCGCAATGTCCACCATGGGAGCGAAAGTCCACTGGATGCCCGCAGCGCGAGCCTCACCGGCCGCGACCGCTTGCGCATCTTCCACCATCTTCGTGTCCCAGGAAGATGCCATCGCAATCGGCGCCGGGAAAATCGTATGGTAGCCATGAATCACGTCCAGTCCGAACAGGACGGGAATGTGCAGCCGCGATTGTTCCACCGCCACATGCTGCAGGCGGTTGATCTCTTTCGGATCGGATACCCACAGAATTGAACCCGCACCGAATTGCTTCAGGACATCTTCCATCGGCTGTTTCACGTTTTCCCGAAATTCGGGAGCGGGGATACCGGGAAGCTGCGATAGCTGGGCAATTTTCTCGTCGAGCGTCATCTGCCGCAACAGACTGTTGGCTTTTTCCCGAACCCGCTGGTCGGTAGGCGAACTCGGGAGCGAACTCGACGAGGTCTGCCCAGCACCCTGGCCAGGCTGGCAGAGTAGACTGAGTAGAACTCCCATTACGACTGAGCAAGACACCCAACCGCAGCTTGCCATTCGCCTTCTCATGCCTTCCCTCCGGGATCGGTCTAGACGCGGCCGAACGGTTGGGAGTATACATGCACAGGGCGGCAGTAGTTCGTCTGGAGTCGTGTGGGTTGCCCCGCGGCTCGTGGGCGAGGGAGACGTTGCAAGCAACGTCTCTACGGATGCATTCCGCCTGATTGCATCACGAACAGGGCAATTTCCTTGCCACCCTGGGACGAACGGTTGTGGTCCACTGTTCTGTTTCGCCGTAAATCTTTGTCCCAGAACGACCTACGGCCCACAAAAATCATCCCGGCAGCTATAATTTCTGCTCACGGTTCCACGGACCACCCGTCTATTCCTGTGCAAGCCCGGATACAGTGCTTGACCATTTAGCGCTAACCCGGGACTTGCAGAGGACACGACAGAATGCCGGCCGAAGCATGGGTAGTGCCGTTTGCGGTTAGCCAACGGGCCCACTCGGGACGAAGCGAGAGAGCGGAAAAAGTCGGCGGTGGAAGCAGTGAGAACCAGCGTACGGAGAATCAGGACCCCGTGCGGGGCCGCATGGCTGGGCTAGATCGCCAAACTCAAGACCGCCGCATCGACGACACGATGCTGATTCGCGAGGCGCAGC
>JBEKDY010000244.1:0-6491 GCA_050014115.1 Candidatus Sulfotelmatobacter sp.
TTGCTCGCCAACTGGCCGGGCATCTCGCCCACATGCTGCGCCTTGAACACACGGACTTTTTCTTCCTGTTCAGACAGCGCTTTCCGCGCGGTTTCCAGCTGGCCTTCCAGAAACTTGGTGTTGTCTTTGGCCTGGTTTGTACTCTCTTCCACGTTCTCGTTTATGAACAGATTCGTCAACTCGCTGGTCACCGCCTGGGCCAGGTGCGGATCGCGCGAGGTGTAGGAAACGTTGAACGCCGTGATCTGTTGGCGCTCGTCGCGCACCAGATCGATGCCAATGTCTTTGCGCATGCGGTCAACCTTGGCGTCGGGCGATCCATTGGAGCGTGGGCCCGCATAAAGATTGAACTGGTCAATGATGTGCAAAAGCCGCGTCCGGCTGAGAATCTGCTGCGTGATGCTTTGCATCCGCTCCTGCAAGTCGTCAGTCACGTTCGGCGTGACGTAGTCTTTCGGCATGGTGGGCTGCTCCACCAGAATCAGCGTGCTCGACAGGTAGCGTGGCGGAAGCACCCAACTGGCTCCCCACACCACCGCCCAGGCCAGAAAAAGCGGGATGAGGAAATGAAAGTGGCGACGCCGCACCACGCCCAGGTAATGCTCGATGTCGATGCTTTCCTGACTTTGCTCGTCTAGATCGTCAACCATGATTTATCTTCTCAACGCCTTATCTTCCCAGCGGTCTGGAGAACTGATACGACAGCGCAACAAATTCGCGATTCGTGTCGGGAGTCCCAGCCAGGATGGCAACTCCACTGTAAACCTGGTGCAGACGCGTATATCCCAGCTGCACATTAAGATGCTGGCCAACCTGCTGCTGCAATGACGCAGTTCCCGAAACCGTGTGGCCATTGTCACTCGCCAGAGACGCTGCCAAAAGGTCGTTCTGGGCGTACATGCCCCCAAGCGATGCGCTCAATGTTTTTGAAAGTTGTTGCCCGATCGATACGCTGCCCATGTCCTGTCGCACCGCTCCGATCAACCCGGCTCCGCTTGAGATCATGTGCGCATAGCTGACCGCCAGGTTGGTCACGCGCCCCTGCCAGCTCACGCTGCCACCAGCCTCCGGGTTCCAGCTGTTGGACGCGGGCGATGGGGTCGATCCGGTCGTGGAAAACTGCGGGCCGAGCTCCGCGTATTGCGGCCCTCCAAAAACGGAGATGGAAAACCTCGTCGAGGGTCGGAGCGTGTAGAACAGAAGCAGCGCGTGGGTCTGCGTCTCATTGGTCCCGAGCGTCGGAAACGACTGCAACCGCTGGTACTGGTACGCCACACCGAGGTAGTTCACCTTCGAAATCCGAATTGCATAGAATGCCGATCCCCCCTGCGACTCGGCATCGAACAAGCCCGGAACCTCCGACTGATTCGGATAGTGCAGGTTGGTGAACGTTCCGCTGGCACCGATCATTTCGTTCAGGGCGAATTGATAGGTGAGGCCAACATTGCCGGTATTGGTGAGATGGTCTGCAATCGGCGCAATCACCGAAAAATTGCCCCCTTCGGTTCCGCCCGACACCGCTCCGGCCGACCCCAGATCTGGCTGCGTGAACACGCTGGAACTTTTCTGAAAGCCGTCGTGTGCCGCGAAAGTCACGTGCGGGCTTAGCCGATATTGGAAATCGATCGCCGCGTTCTGGTCGGCCTCGTTCCTCGAATTAAAGCGCTGATAGAAAGTAAACCCAGGCGCGTAGGTCATGACGAAGTGCGTTCGCGTGGTCGTCTCGTCAATCGCCAGCGTGGGCGCCACCGAATAGCTCACATCACTCTCCGGATGCCCGTTCACCAGACCGACCGCGTTGTCGGTATACGCCGTGGAGAACAACACCCCGCCACGCAAGTAATTAGAACGCTCCTGAGAAACAGAAGCAGTCGGATACGACTGCCCGCTTACCGGCGGAGGAGTCACCATGCGATCTTCGCTATTCACCGGAGCACTGTCGGAACCCGTGTCCGCATTCGCCGCCGAATTCGCGGGCGGAACGCTCGTCTGATCGGGCGCGCCGGATGGCTGCTGGCACCACACCGGCATCGCCACCAGCAGTGCCGGCCCTAACCAGAACGGATTGAGTTTGCTTGACTTCACAGAACCAGATTTCACAGGACCAAACTTCAAAGAACCAAATCTTACGGAACGAAAATAGTGTCGCGCGGTTGCAGTTTCACGTTCTGCTCGGCATTCTTGCCCTTCACCACATCTTTGTAGTTGAAGGGCAGACGGACCTGGGTTCCATCCGGATTCTGCCGCAGCACGTAGACGTTTTTCTGTTTGGCGAAATCGCGAAAGCCCCCGGCCAGCGCAATCGCATCCAGCACCGTCGCAGAATTCGAAATCATGTACGACCCAGGCTTGTTCACCATGCCCAGAATGTTGAACTTCTGACTGTTGATCTGCTGCACGATCACCGTAACTTCCGGTTCGGAGATAAAACTCTTCAGCTTGGCCGCGATCTCTACTTCCAGCTTCAGCGGAGTCTGCCCTGCGGCCTGCACTTCTCCGACCAGCGGCAACGAGATTCTTCCATCCGAACGCACCGGAACCGACCGTGAGATTTCCTTTTCATTCCACACGTTAATCGCGAGTACGTCGTCGTTGCCGATCACAAAAGTGTCGTCGTGGGCTCTCCCGGACGCGTCCGCTGCGTGGCTTGCTACATCCGTCTTTGCCGGCACATTCGCCGCGGGCGTTCCGCTGCCCGTCGCCGTCTGTGCCCCCAGCCCGCTCGGCAAAACCGCGCACAACAGCAGCATTCCGATTCGTTCCATCCACAAGGTGCATGACGTCCTGGTCATAGCTGCTCCCTGGATTCTTGCTTGGAAAATTCTCTCTCGCATCGCGTGTCGAGTGGTCGCAGTCAACTGACCTTCCCGTTCTTAAGCCCCTGCCCCTGCAGCACCAACCGCTCTCCCGGCATGGGAGAAATAAACCGATCCGCAGCTGTCATGTGGTATTGCTCGATCTTGTACAGCAAAGTGCGATAGCTCACTTCGAGCAAACGCGCCGCAGCCTTGCGGTTCCAGCCCGTGCGCTCCAGAGCCGCTCCGATGGCATTCTTCTCCGCTTCGCATTTTACGCTTTGCACCAGCGATTTCAGCGACTTTTGGCCGGACTGGCTCTCGCCATTGCCGTCATGCGCCGCCGGAGCGGCCGCGAACTTCAACGTCAGCGGGAGATGCACTTTTCCGTTTCCATTGACGGAAGTCGCGTTGGTTTCGGGGAACGACAACTCCTGGTCTCCGGCCACCAGATAGCGCTTCACAAAGGTCTCGAGTTCGTTCACGTTCCCTGGCCACGCATAGTCCTGGCACGCGTCGAGCACGTTCGGCGAGAATTCCCGCGGCGGAAGCCCATAATGCCTCGCCAGCTTGTGCATCAGGTGCCGCAACAGGGCGGCAATTTCGTCGCGGCGTTGGCGCAGCGGCGGAACGTGCACCGTAAATGCGCTCAGCCGGTAGTAAAGATCCTCGCGCAGCTTTTTTTCCGCCAGCGCGCGATCAACGTTCACGCTCGTGGCGGCCAGAATATGCACGTCGACTGGCACAGGCCGGTCGCTTCCCGGCTTGACGAGAGTTTTATCGTGCAGAATCTGCAACAGCCTTTCTTGCAGGCTGAGCGGCATCTCCGTGATCTCGTCGAGAAAGATTGTGCCCTTCTCGCCCACTTCGAATTTTCCCGGGTTCGCCCGGTGGCCATTCGACGCGAAGGGCCGGTCACTTCCGAACAGCTCCTCTTCGAGCATATCGCCCGGGACAGCGCCGCAGTCCACCTTGAGGAAACGGAAACCGGAGCGCACCGAAAGTTTGTGAATCAGCCGCGCCACCGTCGACCGGCCGCTTCCACCTTCGCCCAGAATCAGTACCGGTACGTCCGCTTGGGCCAGCAGTTCCGCCTGAGCGCGCAGCCGTTGCATGATCGGGCTGGCGCTTACAAAAAACGCTTCGTGACCCAGTTGCTCAATGTCTTCGCTGACCATCCCGGTGGCCCCGTTCTCAGGCTCGGATAAATGCTTGCGGATCAGCCGTTCCAGTTGTTCGTCTGTGAAGGGACGGACCAGCACGTCTTCTGCCCCCAGCCTGGTCGCTTCTTTCTTCCGGCCGCCGTCTTCGGGATGGCATAACACCAGCACCCGCAACTCGGGACGCAGTCGACGCAGCCATCGCAGGATGTGCAAGCTGTCCCCATCCCCACGCGGCAGGTCCAGCAGGAGCAGGTCAGGCGCTACCCCGGACTGCACGCGTTCCATGGCATCCCAACCGCTCGCCGCGGTTTCGAGTTGCCACGAGTTGGTTTCGCCGATCGACCACAGTGAGCGCAAAACCTGCGGCTCACGGCTTACGACCAGCAATCGTATGGTTGCAATCATGGGTTCGGTCACGGGCTCAGTGACTCCTTGCATCACGGACAGGGTGAGATCGACAAATCACTGACGAAAGAATCAAGAGTGAAAGGCGGAATCAGGCGGAGAGAAATTCGTTGTGTAAATTCGAAATTCTTAAAATTCACTACACGGCTTCGACAGCGTAGCCTTCGACGCGAACCGACAACGAGCGCTGAATCGCGTCCACGGAAATCACCAGCGTGCTGTCTCCGTTGCGCGAAACCAGGATGCCTTCCAGGCCATCGAGCGCGCCGCTGCGAATGCGCACGCGTTGTCCAATCTTCAGGAACGGATGCGAAGCCCAGGGCAGTTCGCTTTCCACCAGCCTGCGAACCGCATCCACTTGTTCGTCGGGAATCGGCGAACCTTCGCCGCGGGCGCCTACCAGTCGAAGCACGCCGTCAATTCCAAGAACGCGCAGGCGGTCGTTTCGGCTGGGGGCGAATCGGGCGAACATGTAGCAGCCAAACAGCGGCAACTGCACTGACTTCTTGCGGTCGCTCCAGCGCCGAACCTCGGTGACCATCGGCAAGAATGTGGTTACGCCCCACTCCTCCAGCCGCTGTGCCACCACCTTTTCGTGCCGGGAACGGGTGTGCAGCGCGTACCAGCTTTCGGCGCGCGTTTCCGCGCCCTCTTCTGCCGTTAGAATCGGCTGTGAAAGCTGTCCCGTGAATTGATTAGTGGCCATAGCTTCGCCCTCTCAGTCCCATCCCGTAGGTGGACTGTGGTGGAACGCAGACAGATTCTGGGAGATCTCACACGTTGAGATCTGGGGGAACTACCGACAACAACTAAGGGGGAGGAACAACTAATTCTCTACTATTTACATAGAGATTATCGTATATCAATCTCTATGGTCAAGGGCATCACTGCTCGGCTCTCGATTCGATCCTGGGGGGATACGCAAGTAAACAGGGGGTGAATGAACCTAAATACATACCGAACTTGAGCTCATTATATCCCGCTGCCGACGCTTGTCAATAGCCCGTAAGCCTAGGTCCTGCACTCGGTGGCAGCCTTTTGCACAGTCTGGCCCCACAGCTTCTGAAGACCACTTCCAGGCCCTTTAGATAATCGATTTAGCCAACTGTATCAACAACTTAGACCAGATTCGCTGCCTGGCCTGCCTTGCTTAGAACGGTCAACTTCGCCAACAATCGAAATCTGTTACCACATCCACCAGGCGGGGGAACGCGACCCAACGAACCACCGGGGCGCTTGCCCAGTTGCAGAAACTTACTGTAGAGTGCAGACCCTTGCAAGAGGTATACCATCCGGGTGCAGCATTTCTCCAGAAGGACAGGGTATAAACGATCAACCAATGAAGATTAAAGAACCAGAGCCAATAATCTCATTAGTTGGTACTATCGTCTCTATAATTCCGTCCTGGTTTCAGTCCTTTCGGCGGTGGGAAAGATGCTGTAAGTCCGCCAAAGCCCTGATCCAACAGGCGATACGGGAGGTTTCGGGCACTCCGGCTGCTGCGATCCTGGCCAACGATTCGCTTTCTACCCAACCTCGGCTGTGAGTCATCTTCCATGCCTGCAAACAATTGCACTGTGTTGCACATAGTTGCAACATTGTTGAGAAGCTTCCGATCCCGGCACTTGTACGCGCAACAAGCATTGCGGTAGACTCGCACGCTAGGTCAACGGGTCGTCGCTGCGTCGCGGGTTTTTGTTTCTGGCCTCCAAACAAATTGCTTTCTCGTCGGAACGTGGCCCAGAATTTTCCTCCGTCAGGACGAGCTCCCCAACTGCTGGCCAGAACAGCAACCGTCAAGCGCTCAGCGACTGCATGCTCACTCGCTGATGGTGAACGCCGATGGTTGAGCGTTGCATCTGGCGCGGGCCCGGTCGGAACTTCGATTCATCTTAATGCGATAAACATGCTGCGGTAAACATGCGGTGGTCAACGTGCAAACCAAGCCCGCGCAGGCGGAAAGAGCGGTTCGCGTCATGGTCGCGGACAGCTCACGCATTCACACCCAGCTTCTGTCGGAAGCGCTGCAGCGCGATCCCGAGTTGGACGTGGTCGACTGGAATGCCGATCCGCGCGGCCTGTTGGCGGCGGCGCTAGCAGGGGACGTTAATGTCTTAGCAGTCAGCTC
>JBEKDY010000245.1:0-6488 GCA_050014115.1 Candidatus Sulfotelmatobacter sp.
ATCGAACTCACGCCCCGGTTCTGCACTCCCAGCGCCCAAACATCCATAGCCTCGCCGCAGACGCGCACGCAGCGGTAACACAGAATGCAACGCGGCCGGTCGAAAAACACAATCGGAGACCACTGCTGTTCTTCCTTATGGTTCTTCGCCTCCATAAACTTCGATTCAGCGGCGCCGTAAGAAAAAGTCATGTCCTGCAATTCGCACTCGCCGCCCGCGTCACAGACCGGACAATCCAGCGGATGATTTCCCAGCAGCATCTCGACCATGCTCTTGCGCGCCTGATGCACTTCGGGGCTGTCGGTGCTAACAATCATGCCTTCGCCCACCACCGTGGTGCAGGCAGTTTGCAGCTTGGGCATTTTCTCCACCTTCACCAGGCACATGCGGCACGCGCCCTGCAGCGACAGGTTAGGGTAGTAGCAGAACGACGGCACCTCGATGCCCGCGCTCTTGCAGGCCTCAATGAGCAGCGTCCCCGCGGGAGCGGTGAGTTTCTTGCCGTCGACGGTGAGATTTACATCAGCCATAGGGAATCTAGTGCGCCATCACCGGCAGTCGCTCCGTCGCGCCTTCTTTTTCATACCGGCACGGCCTGCCTTCCAGATGATCCTCAAATTCCTTCCGGAATTTCTTGACAAACGCAATCGTGGGCATCGCCGCCGCATCCCCCAGCGGGCAAAACGTCCGGCCCAGCATGTTCTCCGCCAGGTACTGCATGTTGTCGATGTCTTTTTTCATCCCGCCGCCGGAGTGAAAACGGATAAGCGTCTTTTCCAGCCAATCCGTGCCTTCGCGGCAAGGGATGCACCATCCACAACTTTCATGGCGATAAAACTTCATCGTGCGCAGGGCAAACTTCACGATACATTGCGCATCATCGATGACGACAACGCCGCCCGACCCCAGCATGGACCCAGCCTTTGCCACGGAATCGAAATCCATACTGACGTCGACTTCATCAGCGGTGAGGCAAGGGCAAGACGCGCCGCCCGGCACCACCGCCTTGAGCGCCCGGCCGCCCGGAATGCCTCCGCCCACATCGTAGATCATTCTCTTTAAGTTATACCCCATGGGCAGCTCGTAAACGCCGGGCTTGGCAATGTTCCCGCTCAGGCAAAACAGGCGCGTGCCGCCGTTTTTCGCCGGCCCGAGTTTGGCGTACCAATCCGCTCCGCCGAGAATAATGTGCGGAACGTTCGCCAGCGTCTCGGCGTTGTTGATCACCGTAGGTCCGCCCCAAAGCCCGACCACCGCTGGAAACGGCGGGCGAATGCGCGGAATGCCGCGCTTGCCCTCGAGTGATTCCATCAGCGCCGATTCCTCGCCCACTTCGTACGCTCCCGCCCCGCCATGCCAATACACATCGAACTTGCGTCCGCTGCCAAAAATGTTCTCCCCCAAAAATCCCCGGGCATAAGCATCGCGCAGCGCCTTCTGCATGATGATCGACAAATACCGGTATTCCCCGCGGATATAGATGTAACCACTTTCCGCGCCCACCGCCAGTCCAGCGATCACCACGCCTTCGATCACCGAATGCGGATCCTGCTCGAAGATCAGCCGGTCTTTACACGTGCCGGGCTCACTCTCGTCGCCATTGCACAACACGTACTTCGGCTTGGCCGACGTCTTGGGAACGAACGACCATTTCATCCCCGTAGAAAAACCCGCGCCGCCGCGCCCGCGCAGCGCCGAGTTCTTGATCTCGTTGATAATCGCGTCCGGCCCCATGCCCAGCGCCTTCTGCACGGCTTTGTAGCCGTCGAGCTCAAGATAGCGATCAATCTCTGTCGCGCCCTGACCAAAGCGCCGGGAGACGATCCTTACTTCATCGGGATGGGAAACCAACTCAGCCATTTGATTGAAGATTTTAGATTTCAGATTGCAGACTTCAAACCTGTGGTGTTTTGTCCAAAATCTGCAATCTAAAATCTACAATCTGAAATCTACTGCGTTGCCTTCTTCCTGTACTCGTCGAGAACCCCATCGATCTTTTCCGGCGTCAGGTTCTCATGAAAATCGTAATTCACCTGCGCCGCCGGGGCCCAGCTGCACGCCCCGATGCACTCCACTTCCTCGAGCGTAAACAATCCGTCCTGCGTAGTTCCTTTGTGGTCCACGCCCAGTTTCTTGGCGCAGTGCGCCAGAATCTCTTCGCCCCCGCGCACCATGCAACTGATGTTGGTGCAGACCTGCACGTTGAACTTGCCGCGGGGCTTGGTGGTCAACATCGAGTAATAGCTGATCACGTTGCGCACTTCGAGTTCCGTCAGCGCGAGGCGTCCGGCAATCTCCAGAATCGCTTCGTCGCTCAGATAGCCGATTTCGTCCTGAATGTAAAGCAGCGTCGGCACCAGGACCGAACGCTCTGTCGGATAATTCCCGAGCATCTCCTTAAACCGCGTCTCGAATTCTTCGGAAAACTTCACCGGTCGATTTCTCCCAGCACGATGTCGATGGATCCGATCGCCGCCACCACATCCGCCAGCAATCTTCCTTCGCACATCTTTGGCAGCGTCTGCAGATTCGCGAAGCACGCCGATCTCATGTGCACGCGATACGGTTTAGCCGTGCCGTCGCTCACAATGTAATAGCCCATCTCCCCGCGCGGCGATTCCACTGCCTGGTAGACTTCGCCAACCGGCACCGCGAAGCCTTCGGTGATTATCTTAAAGTGATAGATGAGCGCTTCCATCTCCGTCTTCATTTTTTCCCGGTCAGGCAGCACCACTTTCGGCGCATCGGCCTTGATCGGACCCTCGGGCATGCCGGCAAGGGCCTGCTTCACGATCTCGTTCGACTCGCGCAATTCCTGCACCCGGCACATGTAACGCGCGAAGACATCACCTTCCTGCGCAACCGGAACTTTGAACTTGAAGTTCTCATAGCCCGAGTAGGGCATGTCGCGCCGCAGGTCAAGGTCCACGCCGCTGCCGCGCAGCGTCGGTCCGGTTGCTCCCAGCGCGATGGCGTCTTCCGCCGTTATCACCGCCACGCCCTTGGTGCGCATCATCCAGATCGGATTCCCCGTCAGCAGGTTCTCATACTCGTCCACCTTCGAAGAAAAATAACTGGCAAAATCGCGAACCCGATCGAAAAATCCCAGCGGCGGCTCCAGCGCGATTCCGCCCACCCGAAAATAAGACGTCATCATGCGCTGCCCGCTCACCATCTCGAACATCCGCAAAACTTCCTCGCGCTCGCGGAAGCAGTAAAGAAACACCGTCATCGCGCCAAGATCCAGCGCATGCGTGCCCAGCCACACCAGGTGCGAATTGATACGCGTCAACTCGTTCAGCAGCACCCGCAGCCACTGCGCCTTCGGTGGAATCTCCAACCCCAGCAACTTTTCCACCGCCAGCACATAGCAGAGATTGTTGGTCATGGGGCAGAGATAATCGATGCGATCGGTCAGCGGCACCACTTGCTGGTAAAACTTGGCCTCGCAAGTTTTTTCGATACCGGTATGCAGAAAGCCGATATCCGGCATCATGCGGATCACGGTCTCGCCGTCAATTTCCAGCAGCACCCGCAACACGCCGTGTGTAGACGGATGCTGCGGCCCCATGTTCAGGATCATGGTGCGATCCTGGCCGGGTTCCAGCACGGGTGTGGGCGTTAGATGAGCCATATCTTCTAGCTATAGCCCTCCACCGGATAGTCCTTGCGCAGCGGATGGCCCTCCCAATCTTCGGGCATCAGAATGCGGCGCAGATAAGGATGTCCCGTGAAACGTATGCCGAATAAATCAAAAACTTCGCGCTCAAAATAATTGGCGCCAGGCCAGACCGAGGTCAGCGACTCCACCGCCGGACTGGCGCTGTCTAAGCGCACTTTCAACCGCACCCGCTCCTTCTTCGAAATCGAAAGCAGGTGATACACCAGCTCAAATCGTGGCTCTGAAGGATACCAATCTACGCAGGTGATGTCAGAAAGGAAGTTGAATGCGCACTCCGCATCGTCCCGCAAAAGAGCGCAGGCTTCGCGAATGCTGGATCGATCCACGTAGATCGTCATTTCCTCGCGGTCAAATTTCGCCCCTTGCACAGCCGAGGAATTCCACGCCAGCAGGCGCGCCACGGCAGGATGGCTTTTCAGTTCTTCTAGGTTAGTAATGGCAGGCGACGTCGGCATTTACACGTCTCCCCGCTCACTGGAAGAACGCAGTCCCCAGTCGAGGACGCCTTTTTTCCAGACGTAGAAAAAGCCAACCAGGAAGATCCCGATATATACGAACATCTCCCACAGCCCGAAATGCCCCTCGCCTTGCGCTTTCAGTTGGCGCAGAATCACCGCCCAGGGAAAAATAAACACCGCTTCCACGTCGAACAGAATAAACAGCATTGCCACCATGTAGAACTTCACCGAGAAGCGGTCGCGGGAGTCGCCGATCGGCGTCATGCCGCATTCATAGGCCGAAAGCTTGGCGCGCGTTGGCTTACGCTCGCCGATCAGCCAGGAAAGCGTAATAATCGCGCCCGCAATTCCGCTGGCCAGCAGAATATGGATCAGGAGTGGGAGGTAGCGCGCGAAGTAATTGTCGGGCATACGATAAGGTATATATAATTTTCGCCAAGCGCCGCGTAAACGTTCTAGATTATGGGGTTACACTCAAGAGTGTCAAGCGAGTTGCCACTCAGGTTACGGGTCTGTGTCGCGACCGCGCAGCATGATTGCGTAAGATGGTTGCGCAATTCGCCGGGCGCACAATTTTTGCTGTCGAATTCGAAGATGATTCGGTGGCAAAGTTTTGCAAGGGGAGTACTCTGGTGGTCCCGGACCCTTGCGCGCGGCGGTTTTCGATTACACAATTGAGCATTGGTTTTAAGCAGTGGTTCGTCGACCGGTCGCATCGTCAGTTCGCAGAATTCGCGATCCTATGATTTTTGGCTTTAATACCGACGTCAAGCACGCGGACACGATTTACCATGTGCAGAGCGAAGCTCGAGAGGGCGAGCTGCTGCTGCAGACCCAGGTTTTTGTCCGTGGACGCTGCATCGGCAAGAAAGCAGTTTCCTATGCCGCCGCGGCCGGCCAGGGACAGGCCGACACGCAAAAGGAGCAACTGCTCCGCGAACAGCACCGGCACGTACTGGACGCGATCCGCGAAGGCAAGCTCGATAGCGTCCTCGACCGCCAGGAACCGGAAACACTCGCCGGAATCAAGCAACTCGAAGTGCAGTGGCTGAATGCCGAGTCGGTCCACGCCGATCGCAACCTCACCATGCAGCTGCGTGTGACCGAGGGAGGCGCAGCCGTCTCCGGTGCCCGCCTCACGTTTCGTTTTGCCCGTCCCGATTCCGCTCCGTTTTATACGCAGGCCGTCACCGACTCGGGAGGCGCCGCGGAAATCAAAATCGAAGTGGAAGAATCCGCCCTGCCCGACGCGTCTTTGATGGTCCAGGCCAACCACGAAGGCCGAACCGCCACCCGAAAGTTCCAACTCCGCAAAACCGAATGAAGAGGGCTTTCTTCGCGTCCTTCGCGGCTTTTCTTTGCGCCCTTTGCGGTTAAAATCTTTTCTTCCAGCCGCTTTCATCAGGACTCTCAGCAGAAAAAACGCACGACGTCGCCCCTTCTCCAACGCAACGATCGTGAGAGAATGAGCACGAAAGCAAGAAAATGAAACTTCAGATCAACGGCAACGAGCGCGCGTTCCCGGATGCTCCCGCTGCGTGCACCCTCGCAGCCCTAGTGGAAATTCTCGGCATGAAGGCTGACCGCGTCGCTGTGGAACTCAATCGCGACATCGTGCCCCGCGACCTCTGGGCTGAAACTGTGCTGAACGAAGGTGACCGCCTGGAGATCGTCCACTTTGTCGGCGGCGGTTCAGAGCCGCCATCCCCGCCTCCTCACCAGGAACTCTCCTAGTCACCCCTCCCGCGCCGATTCTTTGCTTGACTCCCGCCCACTCATGCCTAAAATGGCTGAAACATTTTCTTGGCAGTTTGTTTCAAACATTACCGGGGACGCATGCAAGACCGTTTTACATCGCAAGATGTGATTGAACTCACCGGAATCACGCCTCGCCAGCTGCAGTGGTGGGACGAGCGGGGAGTAGTGAAGCCGGAGCGGGAAGGCCATCGCCGCATGTATTCCATGAATCACCTCACCGAAGTCGCCGTGATCTGCGAGCTGCGGCGCAAAGGTTTCTCCCTGCAAAGTGTACGCAAGGTAATGCGTTTTCTCGGACGTGAATTCGGCAAGGGCCTGGCGGAAATCGTGAGCCACGGCTCCGAATACCATCTGCTCACCGACGGTACTCATCTTTATCTTGAGACATCGGCGCAGCAGATTGTGGATATTCTGAAAAATTCGAACCAGCCGATCCTGGGAGTATGCCTGAGCGACGCGATCCGGCACGTCCGCGCCGAGGTCGTCTCCCGCAAGTCGAATACTTCGGTAACATCGCCGGTTTCGCGTCGGCGTGCTAAAAATGCTTCATAGCAGGAGGCTTTGGTTTAACAGGAATAGGAGCAGGAGGA
>JBEKDY010000246.1:0-6484 GCA_050014115.1 Candidatus Sulfotelmatobacter sp.
ACCGCTCCATGCCGGTCACGGCAAAGTTGATGTACACGGGAAAGGCCGTGCCCAGGTGCTCCAGCGTTCGATCGCTTTCTTCCGGCTCGGTTTCGAGCAGGAACTGATCGATGATCACCGCGGAGTAATTTTGTTCGCGCAGGCGCGTGGCAGCCTCCTGCAGGATGTGCGCCCAATGAGTTTGGTCGCCGGTGGCCAATTGCAAAGCGTCTGCGCACTCTTGGCCGCGGGCTGAAGGTGTGATGAGAAGGATCATGCTCTGATCATATGCACGCCAGTCGCCACTGGCAGAGATTGAAAACACGAGGCTAATCCTCCCCGCAAGCGCCCATTTTCCCGCGCACGGAAAAAACACAACGCCGCAGTTTCATAACCGGACTTCCACCACGAATGCACAGCGCCTAGGGGTGGGCCGAGTAGTCTTTCAGTTTGCGATAGAGCGTGGTTTTGCCGATGCCCAAGAGCCGCGCCGCCTGCAGCTTGTCCCCGTTGAGTTCCGCGATCGCGCTCAGGATCGTCTGCTTTTCCAGTTCAGCCATGGGGATGATCTTGCCGTGGCTGTGTCCATTTCCGTCGGAAGGTTCCGGACTAGCCAGATTGCTGATCTCGCGCGGCATATCGGTGACGTGAATCAGCGGACCGCTGGTGAACGCGCAGGCGCGTTCCAGGCAGTTTTCCAGTTCGCGCACGTTGCCCGGCCAGTCATAGGCCAGCAGCGCTTTGACCGCTTCGTCGCTGAGCAGTTTCTCGATTCCAGAGTTGCGTGCCAGACGCTCGAGGAAGTACGCCACCAGCAGTGGAATATCCTGCCGCCGCTCGCGCAGCGAAGGGATCCGCAAACTGAGCACATTGAGGCGGAAATAAAGGTCGCGGCGAAAGGCGCCTTGCGTTACCGCCTGTTCCAGATCGCGATTCGTAGCCGCAAGAATCCGCACATTGATACTGATGCGGCGCGTGCTGCCCACTGGACGGATCTCTCTTTCCTGAATCGCCCGCAACAGTTTTGCCTGCAAGTCCACCGGAAGCTCGCCCACTTCGTCGAGAAATACCGTTCCGCCTTCGGCAATGGCGAGCAGGCCATCCTTCGCCTGGTTAGCCCCGGTGAATGCTCCCTTCACATAGCCAAAAAGTTCGCTCTCAATCAGCGTGGGCACCAGCGATCCGCAATCGACAGGGATGAAGGGCTTGTCGCGAAACGGACCGGCGTAATGAATGGACCGCGCCACCATCTCTTTACCCGTGCCGCTCTCACCCAGGATCAGCACCGGATGCACGCTGTTGGCGGCCTTCGCGATGATGCGATAAAGCTTTTCCATCTCCGGGGCGCGGCCCACAATTCCGCCAAATCCCTGTTTCGATTTCACTTTCTCGCGCAGTATCCGGTTTTCCGATTTCAGGCGCAGATGGCTGACCACCCGCTCCAGCAGCATCTTCAGTTCGTCCACGCTGAAGGGCTTGGTCACGTAGTCATAGGCGCCGTTCTTCATCGCCTGCACTGCGGTTTGCACCGTGCCGTAGCCTGTGACGACAATCACGATTGCCTCCGGACGCCGCTCCTTGATCCGGCGCATCGCTTCCAAACCTCCGGCGCCGGGGAGCCGCAGGTCGAGCAGCACCGCGTCCACACTCTGCACTTCGAGCAAGCGATACCCATGTTCGGCGGAGTCCGCGACAAATGCGTTGAAGCCCAGCGACTGCGCCACCTCGCGGCAGGCTTCGCGGATCGAGCGTTCGTCATCGATGATGAGAAGGTTGAGAAAGTTGGCGGGTTGAATTTGCGGCGCGCTGGTAATCACACTCAATGCTGCTGAAGTCATGGCGTAGGGTCCTCTTCTGGAGAAAGTGGTGCCTCTTGGATTGGTGGTTTTGAGTCTCCCGAGGAAACATTCGGCAGCTCGGCAGGGGAAATCAGAGGCACCGGAATCAACGGGAGAAGTACGGTCACCCGCGTGCCCTTCTTGCATTCACTTTCAAGATGGATCAGACCTCCATTGTTCGTAACGATTTCGTAGACCGTGGATAATCCCAGGCCGGTGCCCTCGCCCGGGGGTTTCGTCGAGAAGAAAGCTTCGAAAACATGTTGCTGGGTCTGCGAGTCCATCCCCTGACCGTTGTCGCTGACCACAAAAAGCGCGCACGGCAGTTCGGCCGGGCCGGTTTTCTCAACGGCGCTGGTTACGATTTGCAGCCCGCAATTGCGGGTTTCGAGCGTGATCTGGCCACCTTCCGGCAGCGCATCCCGGGCGTTCAGCACCAGGTTCAGCAGAATCTGCTGCGCCTGCGTGGTATCCATCCGGACGGCGCCGAGATTGGGATCGAGCTGATACACGAGCTCGATGTTTTCTCCGATCAGCCGCAGCAGCAGTTCTCTCATCCCCCCGGCGATCCCGTTGAGAGACACCAGATGAGGCGCTTCGTCCTGACTGCGTGCCACGGCCAGCAATTGCCGCACCAGTCCCGACGCATCGATGCTGGCATTGCGAATTTCTTCCGCGTATTTCCGCAGACCGCTCCCGGAGTCCAGTCCGGCCAGCAGCAGATCGCTGTACAGGGCCACGCCGGTCAGCAGATTGTTGAAGTCATGCGCCACGCCGCTCGCCAGCCGTCCCAGCGCTTCCAGTCTGCCGGCTTCGCGCACCCGCCTGACGCTGTAGTGATTTGCAGTTGTGTCCTCGGCCAGGGCCAAACCACAAACCGAATCTGTTCCCGACGAGGAGAGCGTTCTCCACACCGTCCATTTGACCCAACGGACGCTCCCGCGCGCTCCGGCCGTGTTTTGTGAGTTCTGGCTCTCGTTCTGGGCCCGCGCCTGGTTCTGGACCTGGTCCTCGGCCTGGTTCTCGATCTGGTTCTCGATCTGGAAACTCTCGCGGACGCCCGCGATCATCTCGCGGAACAAGCCATCCATTTCTTCCCGGTCCTTGGTATGAACCAGATCGCTGAGAACAACACCAGACGCCGAGCGCAAGTCGATCCCGAGCAGACGCTCAAACGCCGCATTCGCCGCGCTAATCGCTCCCGACGGAGTGCACCGCGCGATCGCCACTGGCGCGTTCCGGAACAACCACCGCGCTCCCGTTTCCGCACTTATCTCTTCGATCGTCTCGGCGCCGGTCTCGACACGGGTCTGAGCACGGGCCTCGGTACGCCTCTGGGCACCCGTTTCGGCACCATCGGTCGGCCACGGGAATGGAGTCGCTCGGTTCATGTATTTAGTCTGGCTGGGACCGTTCCCAGAAGGAATTAGAGATTGGCGGGGAGATACCTTGGTTTTCCCAAAACGGGAAGAATGTCCTGCACGCCCCTGTCTCGTTCCCCTTGCGCACCCAACTATAGGGAGAAGGTCCGAGCCTGCTAAGGGCACTCGTCACCAAATAAAAATATGTCTGTGGAAAACTCGGCGGAGGGCCTGTTTTTGAAGGTTTCTGCTGCTATTCCGTACTGGTTGGATGGTTCTGGCTGCTGGATACTGTCTCCTGCCGGTCCCGCGGGACCGTCGCAGACAGGCGGAAGGTGAGGCGGCGACCCTTTTGCAAGCGAGTTACGGCCGGGTGGGCCGGTTCCGCTTCATCCAGGCCGGGGCTCAGTACTTCTCCCGCACTCCCCCGAACGAAGAGGCTGGAGGTCCGCAACGCCACGGTCTTACCCGCAATCGTGATCGTATCCAGCGTGAGGCGAATATAGCCCCGGCCGCGCCCCCCATCGGAGGCCGGTGCAGCTTCGATTCTCCCTGTGACGGTGGCTCCGCGGGGCACAGCTATCTTCCCATCCATGACGACCGGTTCATCCACTACGCCGGCAAATGTACCTTCCTCGCCGGTTCGGCCCTCTCTGGTTCGGTCAATGGAAATCTGCGACTCCACCCGCACCGTGACCAGAGTCCCCGGTGGCAAGTCCGAAACCGAGGACGGAGTCTGGAAGGGTGGCCCGCCCGCGGTTCCAGGATCGCTGTTGGGAGCCGGGTCGGCGTTCGCTTCGCCCGAATTCCCGGCGGCCGCGCTCGACCCCGAGTTCCCTTTTGCGGCGTTGTCCTCGAAAGGCAGCTTGTGCTGATCCGCGTGTTTGACACGCTCATCCGCCGGTAGATCGCTAGGCCGGGAACATCCCACCGCAAGCATAACAATCAGAAGGAGAATCGGGAGGACAGAAAGCCCCAGGCCGGAGAGCCCGAGGCTGGGAAGAGCCATCCAGGGAAGAACCCTGCCGGGAGGAGCTTGGACGCGTAGCCTAAGGGCAGAAAGCTTCTGGGCGGGAAGTCCTAAAACTGGAAACTGCTTGAGCATTCGAAACCACCGGGATTTCCCCACCATAGGCATGGTTCCGCCGCTGATTCATCCGAGGACGTGGCAACCCGAGTACCAGACACGTTCTCACCAAATCAACAACTTGGGGATAGCACTTTCGTGGGGCGTGTAGCTCTTACCACCGGGTAGGCCCGTTGGAAGGTAAAAGTCGAATCCTCCTCATCTTCGACGCCAGTCCCTGCATCGGTCCAAGCCCACAAAAACAAATCGCGGAGAGCGATGTTGATCGCTCTCCGCGAAAGTTTTCAACGAAACGGCCGGTTGCAGTTATTTCTTAGGAGCTGGCTTCTTCGCCATCGGCTTTTTGGCCATTGGCTTCTTGGCGCCTTCCCTGCCTCCGATAAGAGTCAGAGCATCGGTCGCGTTGAATGGGAATTGACGAACCGAGGTTTGGCCCGTCGTGCTCAAAGTGACGTCCACCCGGCGATTGCTCGCCAGCCTGATCGTCAATATGTTCCGGAGAACCCTCGCGCGCTCTTCTGCCGTGAGCTCAGTGTTGCTCTCCACCTCACCTTTGACCTCTTCATCGGTCAGGTTATGTTCCTTGCCAAACGCTTTGGTGTCGATGCTGGCTTCGGGAACTCCCTGCTCGATCAGGAAGGACTTGGTACGGGCGACGCGACGCTCGGAGAGCGCCTGGTTGAATTCCGCGGAGCCGCGCTGATCCGCGTGACCTCCAAGAATCAAGCGCGCATCCGGTTTGCTTTGGAGATATTCCTTGAAGTCGGTAGCCAGTTCAATCAACGTCTTCTGTTGACTCACCAGCAGACCGCCTTTTGGATTCGAGATCATCGGGTAGTTGGTGACAAAGTAGACGCTGTGCAACGAGAGCCGTTTTTCCAGACGCACGATCTCCGGGTTCACGGGCGGCGGTGGCGGGTTTTCCAGCGCCAGCTGTGTAGACGCCTGGCCGGTCAGGCCGCGCGTGTCGGCGCAACTTGCGCTCACCGTCACGTTGCCGGGCGATGCTCCAGCCGTGCTCAGCGTAGCCGTGTTGCCGGCGCCGGAGAGCGTGCCGCTGGAGGCATTCCAGTTCGAGACGGAAACCGAAACGCCGTCCGGGCTGGTGCAACTGCAGGTAATAGTGGCCGAACCCGGAATCTGCACGGTCGAAGGACTCGCCGAGCAACTCATGGTGGGCGGATTCTTCGGCGGCAGCGGCTTCACCACAAAGTTCGCCGAGCAAGTGGCGACGTTGTTCTTCTTCTCCTTCGCATCA
This sequence comes from Candidatus Sulfotelmatobacter sp., assembly GCA_050014115.1. Lineage (GTDB taxonomy): Bacteria > Acidobacteriota > Terriglobia > Terriglobales > Acidobacteriaceae > Sulfotelmatobacter. The sequence continues at coordinate 5,524 of JBEKDY010000246.1, forward strand.
GTGACATTCGCCGTGACCGCATAACTGCCCGGCGCGGCATTGGTGGTGTCAATGGAGGCCGTGGTGTCTTTGCCGGTCACCACGCCACCGTTGGCGCTCCAGCTGTAAGTCACGGTGTGCTTCGGGTTGAAATTGCTGCCGACCACCGTTGCCGTCAAAGGCTCACCCACTAGAACTTCCGCAGGCTGGATCGAGCAGGCCGCAGTCGGAGCTACAGCAGGAGCACCGCCCCAACTGAAAACCAAGCCGGTCCGCAGCCGCACGCCGGACAACGTAGGACGGCGCAGATCCGGGAAATCCGGCGCGGCGAAATCCGAATAGTTGTGCCGCGCCCAAACATAGTCGGCTTCAAACAGCCGGAATGCCAATCCCCTGTGAATGGGCAGATCGACTCCACCGCCCAGAATCGCGCCGATGCCGTTGTTCCCATTCAGGCCCGCTACCGACAGCCGGTTGAGGCTCAACAGCGAATGCATAAAGAAGTTGGCGTCTTCGGTGCGCCACATAAAGCGTGGACCGACCGAGTAAGTGGCTTCGGTGTTGCCTTGCTGGACCCAGTTGTGGCCGAAGTCCAGTTCGCCACCCCAATGCGGATCGAAGTTGTAGGTAAGTGCCGCCCCGACGCCCGATCCATCCGAGACCTGGAAAGGAGTGGGATTGTTCGGATCGCTAAAAGGCGTGGGCACGGTGGCGCCGGGATGCAACCACTGATATCCCACAAAAACGTCCCACTTCGGAGTAGAGTCAGCCTGCGCGAATGCAGGACTCGAAAATAAAGCTGCGCACAACATAACGGCACACAACAAGGACAGTCCGGCGGCGATCGCGCGGCCTATGCTCCCATTGCAACAAGGTGACATGTCATCCTCCACGTGGATGTTCGTGCGCCCGCACTGGTTCATGGGGCGCCGATGAAAAGTTAGTGATTGGCCGAGATAAGGATTGGCTTCCTAGGAAACGA
>JBEKDY010000247.1:0-6476 GCA_050014115.1 Candidatus Sulfotelmatobacter sp.
GCCTCACGCTGCAGGACCTTGCCACCATGACAGTCGCCGTCAGCGACAACTCCGCCACCAACGTGCTCATCGATCGCATCGGCATGGAGAACGTCAACGCCATGCTTGACTCGCAAGGCCTCTCGCACACCCGCCTGCGCCGCAAAATGATGGACCTGGACGCCGCCAAGCAGGGCCGCGAAAACATTTCCACGCCCCGCGAAATGATGACCCTGCTCACCGCCCTGTACCGCGGCAAAGTTCTCAACAAAGAAATGGAAAATGATTTTTTCACCATGCTCAGCACCGGAAAGGATTCCTGGATTCCTCGCGACCTGCCCGCGGATCTGAAGATCGCAGACAAGCCCGGCGCGCTCGAAGCCGTGCGCAACGATTCGGGCGTCGTGTTCGTCGAAGGCCGCCCCTATGTGCTCTGCGTGATGACTGCCTATCTTGAGAATGAACGCGACGGCGAAGAGGCCATCAGCAAAGTGTCGCTATCTGCCTGGCGCATGTTCGATCGCCTGAGCCGTGCCACGGAATATGGCCGCGTGGTGTCCCCGGGAAACGGTGCCCGGTAAGGCTCCCGGTACTACTGCGCCGCCGCTCCACTTGCCTGCGGCGCCGTGAATTGCCGGGACAAAAGCTTTTCTGCGCTGCTGGCCTCCACCGGCGGCGAGAAAAAATGGCCTTGGCCCGACTGGCAGCCCAGTTCCTGCAGCCGTTCCAGATGCTTGGCCGTCTCGACCCCGTCCGCGATCACGCGCACCTTCATTTTCTGCGCCAACGCAATGATCAGCTCCACAACATCGCAGGTGCCGCAGTCTGCCAGCAACTCGTGCACCAGCGGCCGGTCGATCTTCATCGCTTCCACGGGAAAATTGCGCAGCTCGATGAGCGAAGAATGCCCGCTGCCAAACTCCTGCAGAGTTACCCGCACTCCCACGCTCTGAAGTTGCGAAAGCACGCTGGAAGTCAACTTAGGGTTCGCCATCGCAAGTCTTTCTGACATCTCCACCTGCACGCTGCCGGACCCCACGCCGCTGGCCTGGATCGCATCCCGAAGATCGCTTACCAGATCCTTGTACGCCAACTGCCGCGCTGAAAGATTAATCGCCAGGCTCAGCGGCCCGGCGGCTCCATATTTCAACTGCCACCTTCGCATCTGCCGGCACGCTTCCATCATCATCCACTGCCCGATCGTAATCATCAGGCCCGTGTCCTCCGCGGCCTCCAGGAATTGATCCGCCGCGATCACTCCCTGCTGCGGATGCGTCCAGCGCAGCAGCGCTTCAAACCCCGTGATCTGCCGGGTCTTCAGCGTGACCACCGGCTGGTAGTAAACCTGGAATTGCCCTTCCTCTTCGGCCGTCCGCAATTCCGATTCCAGTTTCAGCCGGTTCACCGCCTCGGTCTGCATCGCCTCGTCGAACAATTCGCATCGCGACCCGCCCAGCGTCTTAGCCCTGCGCATGGCAGTGTCCGCATCCAGCAACAGGTCCTCAGCTTGAAGGTGGGTGGAAGTGCTCAACGCAATCCCGATACTCGCCGAGATGCACACCGCTCGTCCTTCGATCAGAATCGGAATCGTCACCGCTACCTTCAGTCGATTCGCAATCCGCATGGCATCGCTGGGATCGGCGATTCCCTCGAGCAGAATCGTAAAATCGTCACCTCCCAGCCGGGATAGCACTGCATCGATCCGTGTCCCCGGATTCCGCGGTCGCGATACCGTGTCCTCTGCCCGCAATGCCGCCTCAATTCGCTTTCCTATTTCCACGATCACCTGATCGCCGGCGCCCGCGCCCATCGTCTCGTTAAAGCTCTTGAAACCGTCCACATCCACCAGCAACACCGCGTAGTGCGAACCCGGGTTGCGATGCGCCCGAATAAATGAAAGTCCCAGCCGGTCGATAAAAAGCCGCCGATTGGGCAGCCCGGTCAGCTCATCGTGAAACGAATTGTGTTCCAGTTGCTCTTCCGCCAGCCTCCGTTCCGTGATGTCGCGGTTCACGATCACGAGCTTTACCACTTCGCCTTTCTCGTCCCGCACCGCACTCGCCGACGATTCCAGAACTATCCAGGAACCATTCTTATGCCGCATGCGATATTGCAGCTTCTTGCCCACGCCGCTTTGCCGCGCCTCTCGCCCAGCCTCCATCACCTTGAACCGATCCTCAGGATGAATCTGCTCGAACGACGATGTTTCTCCCAGCTCCGCCGGGGAATACCCCAGAATTTTCTTGTAGGCGGGGCTGTTGTAGAGCCGCCGCCCTTTCATATCCACCAGCGCAATCATGTCCGCGGCATTCTCCGCCACAAGCTGAAACAGTTCTTCGCGTTTTTTCGATTGCTGCTGAATCTCGTTGAACCGCCAGCGCTGGTATCCCACGAGAACTACGAGCGCGCCGACAACCAGCCAAATCCATCCCTGAATCATCGATCACCTTGTGAGCAGATCGCCACCCTCTCACCCTGCGAGGCGATGCGGGCAGTCCATCTCCCAAGAAAGATATCGGCAACTTACCAATCGAGATGAGTGACGTAATTCGTATTTAAATTTTCTAAGGATTAATCGCCCCACAACTCATGTGAAGAACGCCACAGCTCATGTGGAACGAGCTCGTGTGGGGACGGTCGCCTGCCCGTCCGAGCGAAGCGCAGCTTCGCAATCGAAGCGCGTGCCCCATTTCTCGCGCACTATGAGAGAAAGCCTGCCTCCGTGGTGAACAACGGCGTCGCAGGCGCATAATACCCGCATGCCCCCCGAGAAGCCCGTCCGCCGCCTGAAGACCTATACCGGCGCCCAAGGCTACGTCTACCAGTACTATTTCGTCGGCAAGCGTCCCGCCTTGCCCGACGACCCCGCTGCCCCAGCCACTGAATTCATCTTCGACGTAACCTCCGACCGCAAACTAACCTACGCGGTCAGCATCTTCCTGACGGCATCAGCAATGACCGCCTGGAGCGCCACCCACAACCGCTCCCTCTGCGACGCCGAGCAATACGCCGCCGCCAAACTCCGCCTCTTCCGCGCCTTCGACGAACTCGAAGACGTAAAAAACCAGGGCCGCCGCCTGCAAATCGACATTGCCCAACTGGAAGAAGCCCTCACCACCCTCGGCGTGGAATGACCGCCGCAACTCCCTAAACCCCCTGTCATCCTGAGCGCAGTCTGGCGATACGCGAAGCGAATCGCCAGACGAAGTCGAAGGATCCCTATAAGCTTCTACGGCTGCCGGGAAATGTGAGGAGTTCTCCCGATGTTGCTCGGTTTCGCAGAGCCGGGAAGGGCACGAGTTCCACTCGTGCCGCAGCACGCCCGTACCACTCGCGGCTTCCAGCCGCTGAGGTTTGCTTTCGCCGGCCAACTCCCCGCCCTCCTGTGATCGCAATCACAGCCCCTCTGACCTATGCCATTCGAAGGCCCCGCGCAGAATATAATGCTCACAGCATAAGAAGTTCCAAGCCCTTGTCGCTTGCATTGTCGCTTGCATTAAACTCTCCGGACTCTGATACTTACCTGTCCTATGGCTCTGCTCTGGCTACGTTTCGCGCTGGCCTGCTATTTCGTCGGGCTCATCTACGCCTTCGTGGCGCTCGCCCGTCCCAGCGACCTTTTCAGCCGCATCGCGCTGCACGCCGTGAGCGTAGGCATGGTCTTCCACTTCGTTTCGCTGACCGAAGTTTTCCTCTCCGGTCGCTTCATTTGGGCGTCCGTGCACGACGCGGAATCCCTGCTCGCCTTTATCTCGATGACATTCTTCATGATCGCCTACGCCATCTACCAGACCACTTCCCCCGGCGTCGTCGTATTCCCCATTGTTTTTTTCCTGACCTTCGTGGCCGCCGTCGGCCAGCAACCGTCCGCATTCGCCTCCTCCGCCCAAAAGGGATGGCTCATCCCCGTGCATATCGCTTTCATCTTTACCGGATACGCCGCGCTGCTATTCAGTTTCGGCGCCAGCCTGCTTTATCTCGTGCAGGAACGCCGCCTCAAATCCAAGAACCCCAGCAGCCTCGCCAGTTTTCTCCCCGCGCTCGAAGTCATCGACCAGATCGGCTACCGCTCGCTCCTGCTCGGGTTTCCGTTCATGACGCTCGGCCTGCTGATCGGATCATTCGTGGCCGTCACCACCTACGGCCGCATGGATTTTCTCGATCCCAAAATCTTGCTGTCGATCCTCATGTGGGCCGTCTACATGGTGATGGTCGTCACCCGCTGGAGCTCCGGATGGCGCGGCCGCCGCGCCGCCGTCCTCGCCACCTGCGCCTTTGTGGCCGCCATCGTGGCCTGGGCCGCCAATTATTTCTCCGCCATTCACAGGTTCGCCGCCTCATGAGGATGACGCTCGCATTATGAGATACCAGCTCATCGGCGTGAATCACAAAAGCGCTCCGCTCGATGTCCGCGAGCGCCTGGCCATCCCCGAGTCTCGCCTGCCCGACGCCTGCCGCGATCTCACCGCCCACCCCGGCATCGAAGAGGGGATGATCATCTCCACCTGTAACCGTGTCGAAGTCATCACCCACACCACCAACGGCAGCGCCGATCTGCGCGGATTCCTGCATGCTCACTTCCATCTCACCTCCGAAGAAGTGGATGCGCATCTTTACGAGTTTCGGGAAAAGGAAGCCGTGCGCCACATCTTCCGCGTAGCCTCCAGCCTCGATTCCATGGTGGTCGGCGAGGCCCAGATCCTCGGCCAGGTGAAGGAAGCCTACGCCACCGCCCGCGCCATCGGTGCCGTTCGCGGCCAGCTCGATCAGCTCTTCACCCGCGCCTTTGCCGTAGCCAAACGTGTGCGCACCGAAACCGAAGTCGGATCGTCGTCGGTCTCGATCGCGAGCGTCGCAGTAGAGTTGGCGAAGAAGATATTCGGTAGCCTGCAAGGCAAAAACGTCTTCATCGTCGGCGCCGGAAAAATGAGCGAACTCGCCGCTCGCCACCTGATGGCCCACGGCTGCGCCAGCATCTTTGTCTCGAACCGCACCTACGACCGCGCCGTCGGCCTCGCGCAAAAATTCAACGGCCAGGCCATCAGGTTCGACGACCTTTACTCCACCTGCGACCGCGCCGACATCGTCATCACCTCCACCGGCGCCCCTCACGCCATTTTCCGCCGCGAGCACGGAGAGCAATTCCTCTCCCGCCGCAAGAACAAGCCCATGTTCTTCATCGACATCGCCGTCCCCCGCGACGTCTCCCCGGAAATGGCCAAGCTCGACGGCATCTTCACCTACGACATCGACGACTTGCAGCAAGCCGTCACCACCCACGTCGCCGATCGCCACAAAGAAGCCGAACGCGCCGAAGCGATCATCGCCAGCGAAGTCGAAAACTTCAAAGCCCGCCTCGAAGCCCGCCAACACACGCGTGACGTCGTCCCCCTGATCGTGTCATTGCAAGATCATCTCGAAACCATCCGCCAGGCCGAAATCGACCGCGTCCGCGGCCGCCTCGGCCACATGACCCCCGACCAGGAAATCGCCGTAGAAGCTCTAACCCGCGGCATCATCAACAAAGTCATGCACACCCCCATCACCACCCTGAAAACCGCCGCCAAAGAAGCCGAAGTCACGACAGTCATCGACGTAGTCCGCCGCCTCTTCAACCTGCAAGGCAAAGAATCCGGCCCCGCCTCGCAAGCCGGCCGTGTGGCATCGCCGAGCAAAGATGCGTCGAATAAAGAGGCGCTGAACAGGGAAGCGCCAAAGAAAGCAGCGGAGCCGCACCCCTAATGCCGCCGTAAGACAACGCCCCCAACCCCCTGTCATCCTGAGCGCAGTCTGGCGACGAGCGAAGCGAATCGCCAGACGAAGTCGAAGGATCCCTATAAGCTTGTACTGCCGCCGTCAGCACGAGGAGTTTTCGTTCCCTCAGCGGAAGGACGTCCCCGCAGCGATGACCCGCGACAATCAACCCACCCAGAGGCGCCTCCGCCGTTGACTCACCTTTCGTCAGATGCTACGTTAAGATCGCTTCTCAAGCGCGGCACAGCACCTAGTTTTCAAGGCGGCCTAACCAGCCGCCTTTCGCTTTTCTGCGATATCCTGCCACAGGTCTCCTACCATGCCTAACCTCCGCATCGGCTCCCGCGGCTCGCAACTCGCCCTATGGCAAGCCAACCACATCTCCGCCCTTCTCCGCGCCCGCGGCTACGAAGTAGAAATCGAAATCATCCACACCACCGGCGACAAAATCACCGACGTCCCTCTCGCCATGGTCGGAACGAAAGGCGGACTCGGTAAAGGAATCTTCACCAAAGAAATCGAAGAAGCCCTCGCCGCCGGCCGCGTCGATCTCGCCGTGCATTCCTTAAAAGACCTGCCCACCGAACTTCCCCCGGGATTCGAAATCGCCGCCATCACCGAGCGCGAAGACCCGCGCGACGCCTTCTGCTCGCGTAATTACTCAAAGATCGAAGACTTGCCGCAGCGAGCCCGCGTCGGCACCAGCAGCCTGCGCCGCCAGGCACAGCTTAGAGCTATACGCC
>JBEKDY010000248.1:0-6401 GCA_050014115.1 Candidatus Sulfotelmatobacter sp.
TCGAAGATGGTTTCCTTCACCAGAGAGTCGGACTCAGGGAGCTCCGCACCCGCATAGTGGCTGGCCACGCGCACGGCGGTCTGCGGCTCCAGATCGAGGATGATCCGGCCTTCAATGTCGCCAGTCAGGGCCACCATGCCTGCCACGCCTTTGCGGCGATAGGCGTTCTCTTCCATGGTGAGGTTGCCCACCTTGGTGCTGCCCGACAAGCCTTGCGACAACACGGCGTCCGCCGCGTTGATGAAAGGCTGGATCAGTTCCATCTTCATGGATTTAGGCTCCCGCTCCTGCGGCGCTCGCGACCGAACCATCTTCGCCCATCACGTATTTAATGACTTCGTAGAGCACTTCCGGCTTCACCGGCTTCTGCACGAAGTGGCGCGCGCCGCGTTGCAAGGCCGCCACAATGTTTTCCTGATAGCCCACCGACGACACCATCACGATGCGGGCTTCGGGATGCTGCTGCACGATCCGTTCAGCCGCCTCGATGCCTTCCATCTGCGGCATGGTGATATCCATGAGCACGATGTCAGGATGGACGCGGTCGAACTCGCTGATGGCGGTCAAGCCGTCGCCGGCCTCAGCCGCCACCTGCCCGCCGAACGTTTCGATCATGCGGGCGAGATTCTTGCGTGCAAACACGGAGTCGTCCACGATCAAGTAGCGGACCGGCTGGCCGTCTTTGCTGCGTTTTACTGGTGCAAACTGTTCCATAAAGCGAATTTCCCCTTTCTACTGCATATCATGCCGGCTTGCGGCCGGCCAGATCACTCAAGTCACGTGCCAAACGACTGCTAAACGACTGATATCATTCAACTTCCGGCTTTCATGGCTTTGCCGGGATTGCCTGCTTCATTGCGACCGCAGATGGCCTGCAGAGTGGCTGACATGATGTCCAGCGCGACGACTCTTATGGCATATCCACGTTCAATTCCTGCTTTCGGCATTCCGTAGACCACGCAGGAGTCTTCGCTCTGTGCGATGGTCATGGCGCCTTCTTTTTTGAGCGCGCCCAGACCCTCGGCTCCATCGTCGCCCATGCCGGTCATCAGCACCCCGACGGCGTGGCTCCGGAACTCTTCCGCGACGCTGCGAAACAGAACATCGGCGCTGGGACGGTGCCCGTTCACGCGGGGCTCATCGCTCAGCACAGCGATATCGCCCAGAGGCAGGCGCTTTACTTTCAAGTGACGGCTTCCGGGACAGATCAACACGCGACCACTTTGCAGCAGGTCGCCGGATTGCGCTTCTTTCACGCGCAGGCCGCAAAGTTCGTCGAGGCGGCGGGCGAACATGTTGGTGAAACCGTCGGGCATATGCTGCACCACCAGAATCGAGCCGGGAAAGTCCGCGGGCAATTGCGGCAGCAGGTATTCGAGCGCTTGCGGCCCTCCGGTGGAGATGCCAATCGCTACAACTTTGTTCGGAGTGACGCCGGGCACGGCCTCGTGCTTCTCGATCTTCGGACGCGTTCCCGGCAGGACCCGAGGCGTCAGTTTGCTTTCGGACGCCGCTTTGACTTTGCTGATCAGCTCCTTGGCGGTTTCCGCCATGTGGGCGGAAGCGTCTCTCGGCTTGGTGACGAAGTCGAAGGCTCCAAGTCCAAGCGCCTTGAGCGTGACCGTCGCACCTTCCGTGCTGTGCGAGCTGAACACGATCACCGGCACCGGCTGGCGGCGCATGATTTCTTTCAGTGCGTCGATGCCGTTCATGCCGGGCATTTCGAGATCGAGCGTCACGACATGAGGCTTGAGCTCTTCGATCTTTTTCAGGACGAAGGTTCCGTCCATGGCGGTGCCGACCACTTCAAGGGAATCGTCGGCATCCAGCATCTGCGGGATGAGCTTGCGCATGAGCGCGGAGTCATCGACGACCAGAACTCGTATCTTGCGCTTGATCATGCCTGACCTCCGGGGCTGGTCAAGCTGGTCATGGCCAACCGCGCACGATCGGTATGAGTCAGCAACAAGCCGGAGTTCGGCGTGCCCGCCTGCGTGGGCCGGGTGCGGGCAAACTGCTCGACTACGGCGGGCAGGTTCAAAATGAGAACCACGCGCCCGTCGCCGAGGATGGAAGCGCCCGCGACCAGATCGGTCGAGAACGTCTGGTCGTCCAAAGCTTTGATGACTAATTCTTCTTCGCCCTCGAGAGCATCCACAATCAATCCGAATTTCTTTTCCGCGACGGTGATGACCAGGACGAAAAGCTTGCGGCCGCCATGATCGGTGTCGGCCATCGCGCGGCCCAGCCGGACCACCGGTAACACCTGATTTCGCAGCTGCAACACTTCGTAGTTTTCCACCTGATGCACTTCCGACTCGGTGGTGCGCGCAATCTCGACAACGGCATTCAGTGGAACCGCATACAGCCGCTGCTCCACCCAGAACAGCAATGCCTTGATGATGGCCAGGGTGAGCGGCAGCTTTAGCCGGAAAGTTGCGCCGTATCCCGGACGCGTCTCCACGCTGATGGTGGCCTTTAATCTCTGCAACACACTTTGCACCACGTCCATGCCCACGCCGCGTCCGGAGACTTCGGTGACTTGTTCGGCGGTGCTGAAACCGGGCTTGAAAATGAACTGCACAGCTTCGGCTTCACTGAGTCGCGCCGCATCTTCGGCAGTGATCATGCCCAGCTGGATTGCCTTGGCGCGAATTTTCTGCGCATCGATGCCGCGCCCGTCGTCGCCGACTTCTACGATGACCTGATTGCCCTGGTGATAAGCATTCAGCCGGACGACGCCGCGCGCCGGTTTGCCGAGGCGGGCGCGTTCTTCGGGCGATTCAATACCGTGGCTGATGGCGTTGCGCACCAGATGGGTCAGAGGTTCGGCGATGGCGTCGAGAATGCCTTTGTCGAGATCGGTTTCCTGCCCGCTGAGCACCAGTTCGACTTCGCGGCCACACTGCCGCGACACGTCGCGCACCATGCGGGGAAAGCGGCGAAACAATTGCTCGACCGGCACCATGCGGATCTTCATCACCGACCGCTGCAGATCGTTCAACACGCGTGCCTGAAAGCCCATGGCGTCGGCGAACTTGCCGCGCAGCAGTTCTTTGGGATAGCGCTTGGAGAATTCGCTGAGAGCCTGCTGCAACATGGACTTGCCAATGATGAGCTCGCCTACCAGGTTGAGCACGTTGTCGATGCGTCCCGCTTCCACCCGCAAAATATTTTCCAGAGCGGTGTAGGTGGGGCTGGTTTCCGGCGCGCTGGGATCAGCCGCAACGGCTGAAGGCGCAGCGGCTGAAGCGTTCTCGGTTTCGGCTTCAGCTGCGGCTTCAGGCGCTTCCGGTTCTGCCACGGACTTCTTCGCTGCGGAAGTCGCTGCATGCATCAGTTCGACCGTAACTTCTTCCGCGATCGTAGGAACGCGGCTCTTGGCGGCGATCGCTTCGCTACTTGCTTCGCTGCCCAGTACGAACTCCACCTGCTTGGTTGCCGCCGGAGACTTGGCGTCCGGACGCACCGCCAGGATCTGACCCAGGCCACCAATCGCATTCTGGATCAGTTGACGTCCGGCAATCGGCATGGCGCAGTGCGGATCAATTTTCACCACGACGTGATAGACAGCGAGTCCGCTGGCCTGAGCCTTGGCGATGGCGAGCCTTTCGTATTCCGTCCAGGTGCCGCGCTTGCCCGCGGCCGCCGTCGCTGCCTTGGTGGTTTTCTTGCGGCGAGTTTTCTTGCCCGCGGGAGCCGAGGTTAATTCCTGAATTTTCTTGCGCAGGCTCGCCGTGCCCGGAAGCTTGGTGCCCTTGCGGTAAGCGGCAATCATCGCGGTGAACACATCCGCGGCGGTGAAAGCGATTTCAGCTACTGCTGCCTGAGTTGCAGTTTCTTCGAGCGACAGAGCATCTTCAAACTGATGCGCCAGTTCGCTCAACTCGCGCAGCCCGCAGGCTGCCGAGTCGCCTTTCAAGGTGTGCACCGTGCGCCGGATGCCGCGGACGATTTCTTCGTCGCCGGGCTTCTTTTCCAGCTTCAGTGCTTCTTCATTCAGCGCCTGCAGCAATTCCTGCGAAGTTTCAAAAAACAACTCCCGCAGTTCCGCTCCGCGCTCATCAGGGGAATTCGTCATGCGTTAATCCTTCACCTCAACCCGCTGGTAAGCGGTACCACTGTCCTTGTGCACCATCTGAAACTTCTTGGTGATGCCCAGCAAACTCTCGGCGTGGCCCACGAAGAGAAAACCGTGCGCATTCAGGCAGCGGTAAAACTTCTCGATCAGCCGCTTCTGCTCCGCTTCGTCGAAGTACATCATCACATTGCGGCAGAAGATGACGTCGTTGCGCTGGGGCAGATATTCGGTCTTCAGATTGTGAAAATCGAAGTGCACCATTTCCTTCAGAGCTTTTTTCACGGCGTAGCGCTCGCCCACTTTGTCGAAGTAACGCAGGCGATAGGCGTAGTCAACCGAAGACATCTGCGTCTCGCTGTAGGTGCCGTCTTGTCCGGCGCGCAAAACGGAGTAGCTGATGTCGCTGGCCAGAATTTCGACCCGCCACGGTGGCGGAACCAGCGGCTTCGGAAGAGGCATTTCAATTGGCAGCGGATTGCGCAGGTAGTAATAGGCCAGCGCATCGGTGACCAGCATGGCCAGTGTGTAAGCTTCCTGCCCGGTGGAACAACCCGCGCTCCACACCCGGATGGAATAGTCGCGCCGCGCCTGCTTCTGTTTCAGCAAGTCTTCGAAAATGTGTTTCTGGAAAAGATCGAGTTGCGCTTTGTGGCGGAAGAAGCTGGTTTCGTTGACCGTGAGATTTTCCAGCAGTTTGGCGAGTTCGTCCTTGCCTTCGGGACTGATCAGCAGCCGGTAATAGGAGTAGAAGGAGTCGACGCGGCACTCCTTCAGCCGCCGCAAGAGACGATCCTGCAGGAAATGGGTGCGGCGCTCGTCGAAGTGCATGCCGCACTCCTGGTAGACCAGCGCCTGCAACAATTTTAGTTCCGCGTCCGTCAATAAGGGAGCGGGTGCCGCTCCAGATGTGCCCATGCTTTTCTCGTTCGCAGCTAAATTCAAGAGCCCAGCAACAACGTGCTTACCGCGCCGAAGCGCCCCGCGCTTCAGCTTTAGGTGTTGCCTTCGCTTCTTTGGCTACGGCTTTGGCTTCGCCCGTGGCCGCGCTGATCTGCAGGCTGCCTGGAGCCAGCAACTTGCTCATATCCAGCAATACCACCAGTCGTCCGTTAACCTTCCCGAGTCCGGTGACACAGTTCAAGCCGCCGTCCTGAAATACCGCGGGCGGAGCTTCTACGTCATCGGCAGGAATTTTCAAAACTTCGGAGGCTGAATCCACAATGAGTCCGGCCAGCCTTCCGGAGTGCTCGACCACCAGAATGCGGTTGCGCTTCTGCAGGGTCACTCCTTTTTCTCCGAAGCGTTTGCGCAGGTCCATGACCGACACGATTTTTCCCCGCAGGTTGATTACGCCTTCCAGATAATCCGGAGCATCGGGAACGGCGGTGATATCCGGCACGCGCACAATCTCGTGCAGGGAAGTGATGGGCACGCCATAGGTCTCGCGTCCCACCTGAAAGCCCACGATATGAAGTTCGCGACTCATAGTTTCTTCAAATTGCCGTCAAAGAGATTGCCGTGTTTAGAAATGCGCTCCGGCCGAAGCCCGCCGCGCCTGCGAGTGCTCGTCGCGGCCGCTGCTCTGGCCGGGCGAGTCCTGCAGCGCGAAACGGTCCATGAATTCGAGCAGCCCGCGCGACATCTTGGACATCTGTTCCGACGATGCTGCCAGTTCCGTTGAACCAGAGGTCGATTGCTGCACCAGTTCGCGCATACGCTCCATGGCCTTGACCACCGCTTGCGCTCCGGAGGCTTGTTCCTCCACGGCCGAGTTGATTTCGTGAGTGATTTCGTTGAGCCGCGTGGTGGCGCGGGCGATTTGCGAGGAGCCATGCGACTGCTCGTTGGTGGCCGCTCCGATCTCCTGGGCGAATTTGTAGACTTCGGTGACTACGTTCGAGATCTTGTGGAGGGCGCCGTTCAAGTCGCCGCCGAGTTCCAGGCCTTCGTTGACGATGCCAGTGGAGCGGTCCATGTTTTCGACCGCCTTGCGGGCTTCTTTCTGAATGCTCTGGATGAGTTCGGAAATTTCCTTGGTGGACTGCGCCGATTTTTCCGCCAGCTTGCGCACTTCGTCGGCCACCACGGCGAAGCCCAGGCCATGTTCTCCGGCGCGGGCGGCTTCAATGGCGGCGTTGAGGGCGAGCAGGTTGGTCTGCTCGGCGAGATCGTCGATGACTTCGATGATCTTGCCGATATCGTCGGCGCGCTGGCCGAGCGCTCCGATGATTTCTCCGGAGCTGTTGATGGTGGTGTTGATTTTGGTGAGGCCGTCGGTGGCCTTTTCCATGGTAGCGATGCCGGCGTGCACTTCCTCGCG
>JBEKDY010000249.1:0-6386 GCA_050014115.1 Candidatus Sulfotelmatobacter sp.
GCGCAGACGAACATTGCGGTTTTTCGTGCGGTAATAACGGACCATCCGCGCCGAATCAGGGCGCCGGAAAGCCATCCGCCGCTGACGCTTCCCACGTCCGATGCCAGGTAGATCACGACCAGAGGCAAGCCGAGGTTCAGCAGCCCAAGGCCGCGAGTCTTGTTCAGAAAATCAGGAATCCAGAATAGATAAAGGAACCAGACGGGGTCAGTAAGAAACTTGCCGATGGCGATCGCCCAGACTTGCCTGCGAGTGAGCAGTTGGGCCCATGAGGTGCCGCGGACTGCCTCGGGCCGATCGATGATGCCCCCCAATTCGCCGCGATGCACGCGCCTCTCCGCCCAGCCATAGACCACCAGCCAAAGAACAACCCAGACAAAACCGAGCGCTCCAGTGGCGAGAAACGCCCATCGCCAACCGTAATGAATGGTGATCCACGGAACTGACAGAGGAGCAACCACGGCCCCGATATTCGTGCCCGCGTTGAAAATACCGGTGGCCAGCGCGCGCTCATTTTCCGGAAACCACTCCCCCACCGTCTTCATGCTGGCCGGAAAACTTCCACCTTCGCCCAGTCCCAGGGCCGAGCGGGCGATTCCGAACCCGGTGACCGAACGCGCGAAGGCATGGGCCATTTCGGCCAGGCTCCAAAAGACAACCGCAAAGGAAAAGCCGCGATACGACCCGGTGCGATCCATCAAGCGTCCGACCAGCAGATAGCCGATGGCGTACGCGAACTGAAATGCAGCGATAATGTGACCGTAATCGACTTCGCTCCAGTGCAGTTGAACTTGCAGGGTGGGCTTCAGGATTCCGATGACCTGGCGGTCGGCATAGTTGACAGTCGCCGCGAGGAAGAGCAGCCCGCAGATAATCCAGCGGACATTGCTGTTGCGCCGGCCGTCGTGTCCGGTGTCGTATCCGGAAACCTGGGATTCGTTCATCTCAGTGTGTTCGCCAGTTTGACAGCGGGCCGCATCGGATGCTTTCCTTCTGTGATCGCTGCTTCTTCTGGCGTTTCAGTTCATGCCCTTCATCGACGACAATTTTCTGTTGCAGAACAAGAGCGCTCGATACCTCTATCACAACTACGCTGAAGACCAGCCGATTGTCGACTACCACTGCCATATTCCCGCCGCTATCATTGCGGAGAACCGGCAATTTAGCAATTTATTTGAACTCTGGCTGGCGGGCGACCATTACAAATGGCGGGCCATGCGCGCCAACGGCGTGGCCGAGCGTTACATCACCGGCGACTCAAGCCCGTACGAGAAATTCCAGGCCTGGGCGGCTACGGTTCCGCGCTGCCTGCGCAATCCGCTGTATCACTGGACTCATCTCGAACTCGAACGATATTTCGGAATCGATGCGCTGCTCAACGAACGCTCGGCGCCGGCAATCTGGAAGCGCGCCAACCAGGCGTTGCCGAAAGCGGCACTGACCCCGCAAGGCATTCTTAAGAAATTTAAAGTGCTGGCGCTGTGCACCAGCGACGATCCCGCCGACGACTTAAGCGCGCATGCGAAACTCGCAAAGTCGAAACTTTCGACCCGCGTCTACCCGACCTTCCGACCTGACCGTGCACTCGACGTGGACCTGCCGGAAACATTCAACGCGTGGCTTGATCGCCTGAGCGCTGCGGCCGATCTCGAAATCATGCAGTTCGGCGACCTGCTCGACGCACTGCACAAGCGGCACGATAGCTTTCACAAAATGGGCTGCCGGCTTTCCGACCACGGCCTGCCCCACTGTTACGCGGAGGACTGCACGGAAGCCACAGCCGGTTCGATCTTCGACAAGGCCCGGGCTGGACGCCAAGTGACGGCCGACGAGCACGGCCAGTTTGCCTCGTACCTGATGCTGTTCTTCGGCCATCTCGACGCAGAAAAAGGGTGGACCAAACAACTGCATCTCGGGGCGCAACGCAACTGCAGCACGCGTGGCCTGAAAGCTCTCGGCCCAAACACCGGTTACGATTCGATGGGAGATTGGCCGCAAGCGGCCCGATTAGGCGCATATCTCGACCGCCTGGACGCGGAAAACGCATTGCCCAAGGTCATCCTCTACAACTCCAATCCTGTCGACAATCATGTCTTCGCGACCATGGCCGGAAATTTCCAGTCGGGAGATGTCCCCGGCAAGGTGCAATTCGGCGCGGCGTGGTGGTTTCTCGACCAGAAAGACGGAATCGAATCGCAGCTGAATGCGCTTTCCAACGTAGGGCTGCTTTCGAACTTCATCGGCATGTTGACGGACTCGCGCTCGCTCATGTCCTACGCCCGCCATGAATATTTCCGCCGCGTGCTCTGCAACCTGCTGGGCCGCGAGATCGAAAACGGCGAACTGCCCAAGGACAAAAAGATGGTCGGCGAAATGATCGGGAACATCTGCTTCCACAATGCGTACAACTATTTGGGACTGGGCACGCTCACCGAACCTGCAACTCGCACGTCCTAGTAGGTGGATGCGTGTGCTCGGAAATAGCTTTGAGGCCGCCACCAGCCAGCATCAGAAAGATCCGCGGCGAAAACGGACGCCTTGCCCATGTGGTAAATTGCTTGTCAAATTCTTTGAACGGGATATGAATTCCTGACTCAAAAGTGGGGGTAATCGCGTGGCACTCACGATCACAGGTCTTTCCAAGACATATCCGAACGGGGTTAAGGCGCTTAAGAACCTTTCTCTCTCCATCGGCAACAGCATGTTCGGGTTGGTCGGCCCCAACGGAGCCGGCAAGAGTTCGCTGATGCGCACGGTGGCGACGCTGCAGGATCCCGATTCCGGTTCGATCACTCTCGACGGCATCGATGTGCTGCGGCAGAAAGATCAGGTGCGGCGCATCCTCGGCTACCTGCCGCAGGAGTTCGGCGTCTACCCGAAGATTTCCGCGCTGGACATGCTCCACCACCTGGCCGTCATGAAAGGCATGACCTCTTCGTCCCAGCGGAAGGAAACCGTCGACGCTCTACTGCAGCAGACCAACTTGTGGGAGGTCCGAAAGAAGGCCCTGTCCACTTATTCCGGGGGCATGAAGCAGCGCTTCGGCATTGCGCAGGCGCTGCTCGGCAATCCTCGCCTGATTATTGTCGATGAGCCCACCGCCGGCCTCGACCCTGCTGAGCGCAATCGCTTCCTGAATCTTCTCTCTTCTCTCGGCAGCGACCGCACCGTCATCCTCTCGACTCATATCGTGGATGACGTGCGCCAGCTCTGCCCTCGAATGGCCATCATTGCCTCGGGGGAACTCTTGCTGGAAGGTGCGCCCAACGAGACTCTCGCCGCGCTTAACGGAAAGATATGGTCGAAGGTGGTCCCGACCGAGGCCGAGGTACGCGCGATTGAGACTCAGCTCCACGTCATCTCCACGCACCTGGTCGGCGGGCAGCATGAGATGCGCGTGTATGCAGACACCTCTCCCGGCGACGGTTTCCACTCCGTCGAATCCGGACTCGAGGACGTCTATTTCCTCAACCTGTCGCAGCAGTCGAAGCGCCAGCTTCCGAATTAACGCGCGTCGCAGTTAGTGGCTCGAGCTTAACGCTTCGAGATTAGTGCTTCGTACCAGGAGTATCCGATATGCCGCTCTTTTGGGAGTTCTTCACCTTCGAGCTGAGGTTCCGCTTCAAGAGCCTCTCCACGTACATGTATTTCCTGCTCTGGCTCATCTTTTCCTTCCTCTGCGTTGCGTCGGAAAGTTTCGGTCCGGTGGGCAGCGGCAATGGTAAGGTCCTGCTTAATGGGCCTTACGCCAACACCCTCAACGATATGTACGCCGCGCTTTTTGGCGTCATCGTAATCGCGGCGATCTTCGGCACATCGATTCTCCGCGACTTCCAGCGCGACACCTATCAGATCCTCTTTACTCAGCCGATTTCCAAATTCTCCTACCTCGGCGGACGCTGGGCGGGTTCCTTCGTCACCACCGTTTTTGCCTTCTCCGCCCTGATGCTCGGTACGTTCCTCGGCACCTTCATGCCATGGACCGACCACACGCGGATCGGACCGAATCACCTCTGGACTTACCTGCAGCCGTTCCTGTCGATCATCGTCGTCCAGATATTTTTCCTCGGCTCTGCCTTCTTCGCGGTGGGCGCCCTCACGCGCAAGATTTTCATCGTCTATCTCCAGGGTGTCACGCTGTTCATGCTCTACCTGATCAGCATCACCGTCTTTTTCGCCACCCGCTCGCTGGAGCGTTTCTGGTCTGGCATTTTCGATCCTGTCGGATTCATCCTGATCTACAACGTTACGCGCTACTGGACAGTCATCGAGAGAAACACTCAGTTCGTCACCTGGTCGCCCGCCCTGGTCAACGGTGTCTTCCTCTATAACCGTCTGTTCTGTATCGGTGTCGGCATTGCGTCACTGACCGCGGTCTGGGCCTTGTTTCCCATGTCGGTGGAGGCTCTTACCGCGCGCTCGCAGGGCCGCCGCGCTGCCAAAGCGAAAGAGCAGGAACTCGCCGAGGCCTTGCCGGTCCGCTCTCTGGCTCCTGGCCGCCTGCCTGTTGCGAATCAGACCTTCACGTCCGCCACTACCTGGGCGCAATACGTTTCGCTCTCACGGCTCCGCATGCGCAACATTTTTCGCGACGTACCGTTCTGGGCCCTGGTCGCTCTCATCGTCGCTTTCGCCATTAACAATGACTATTTCGCGGGCAAGGTCGCGGGCCAGGACGTCTGGCCGGTCACCTATCTCATGGTTCAATCCGTCGAGGGCAGCGCTCTGATCTTTCTCTTGATCGTCGCCGGCCTCTACGCCGCGGAGTTGCTCTGGCGTGAGCGTGACACTCATTTCGACGGCATCCATGACGCTCTGCCCATGCGCGAGTCAGTCGACTGGCTCTCCCGATTCACCGCTGTCGTCGTCGTCGAACTCGTCCTCATCACGTTCGCCATGGTAATCGGCGTCGTGATGCAGACCTTCCTTGGCTACTATCACTTCGAGTTCCTGCAATACTTCAAGGAGCTCTACCTCGTAACTTTTCCGCTGCTCATCTTCTGGATTCTTCTCTCGCTCTTCGTTCAGACCGTCGTATCGAACAAGTTTGTGGGCTACGCCATACTGATCGGCGCATTCATCCTCATGCAGGTCCTTTACACCTTCGGCTGGGAGAACACCCTCTACCTCGTCGGCCAGACCCCCGCCTACACCTACTCCGACATGAATGGCTACGGCCACTTTGTCCCGGCGCTGTTCTGGTCGATTACCTACTGGGTCGCGATCGGCGGCCTGCTGGGCGTCGTCTCGATCGCGTTCGCCCGGCGCGGAGCGGAAGACTCCCTGCGCGCGCGCACCCGGCTCGCCCTGCAGCGCGCCCCGCGGCTAGTTCCGGCCGCTTTTCTTTTCGCCCTCATCGCCGTGGGCGCCGGCGGTTGGTACTTCTACAACGCTCACGTGCTCAACGAGTATCTCGATTCCAAGGCTCGCCGCGACATCCAGGCGAACTACGAAATCAAATTCAAGCAGTACGAAGGCCTGCTGCAGCCCAAGGTCACCGCCGTCGATGCCACCATCAACATTTATCCGGACCGCCGCTCGTTTGACGGCAGCGTCACCATGACGCTGGAGAACAAAACCACGCAGCCGATTCCGCAAGTCCACATCACCGACCAGATGCAGTCGGTTACCAACGTAAAATTCGATCGCCCGTTTCACCTCGTCAGTTCCGCGCCCCGCGACATCTACTCCATCTATGCTCTAGACAAGCCGTTGGCGCCCGGCGAGACTCTCACACTTACCTGCAACGTGGGCCACCAGACGCGCGGCTTCCGCGACGGAAACGAACTGCCCGAGTTCGCCTATAACGGCACCTTCTTTGACGCCAGCTACGTCCCCTACATCGGTTACAACAACGGGATGGAGCTTGCCGATCCTCGCCGCCGCCGCGAAGAACACCTGCCCCTTCTCGTGGAAATGGCCCACCGCGGTGATCCCGCTCGCTCCGTGAACAACATCTTTTTCCAGGGTGAGTCCGACTGGATCACTTATCACACCGTCGTGAGCACCTCCGCGGACCAGATCGCCATCGCCCCCGGCTACTTGCAGCGTGAGTGGCAGGCCGACGGCCGCAACTTCTACGAATACAGCATGGGTTCCACTCACATCCTCGACTTCTTCGCCTACATCTCCGCCAAATACCAAGTCAAGAAAGAGATTTATCACGGGCCCAACGGCGACGTCGCCCTTGAGGTTGACTACGATCCCGCGCACCCCTACGACGTTGACGACATGCTCGCCAGTTCCCGCGCCGGGCTCGACTATTATCAACGCGTCTACAGCCCCTACCAGTTCAACCAGTACCGCATCTTCGAGTTTCCGCGCTACCGCACGTTTGCTCAATCCTTCCCGAACACGGTTCCGTACTCCGAAGGCATCGGCTTCAT
>JBEKDY010000250.1:0-6342 GCA_050014115.1 Candidatus Sulfotelmatobacter sp.
CGCCGAGCCACTTCTTTCAGCACCTCGTCTCCCGCGGCGTGGCCAAGGCTGTCGTTCACGCGCTTGAAATGGTCGATGTCAGCCAGGATGACCGTGGCCGCCTTACCTTCGCGCCCACTGCGGGAGAACTCTCTTTGCAGAGCGGCCAATATCTCGGAGCGGTTCAGCAGCCCAGTCAGAAAATCATGCGTGGCCGCAAAGCGCAGAGACTGCTGAAGTTCCAGGATGCGCTTCCCGGCCATGACGCGGGCTCGTAACTCCGAGGGATCGACGGGCTTGGAGAGATAGTCGTCCGCGCCCGCTTCCATGGCCATCAGCAGATCCTGCTTCCGGTTCTTGGAAGTCAGCATCACGGTGTAAATGTAACTACCATTGCCGAGCTTGCGGATGCGGCGGCAGATATCGATTCCATCCAGCCCGGGCAGAAGCCAATCCAGCAGCGCCATCGTCGGCGGCTCGGCCGACTCCAGCAGCTTGACCGCTTCCGTGCCGCTGCCGACCGCGACATGGTCAAGCCCCCAGTCGGTCAAATACCCGCCGATTTTGTGTCGATCGATGTATGAGTCTTCTACCAGAAGAATCTTCATGAAACACGCCCGCCTGGAGCTTGGCAGTGCTGCCGGGCAGGCGCAAGATGACCAGCGGAAAACCAAAGACCACGCACTGCCGGCGGGGAATCCGAACGCTGGCGCCGGTCAAGCACTCTCCGCTTGAACTCTCCCCTTGCCCTCGCCCGCCCGACGACCTTCGCTTGGCCTCGATTCGGCCGCGGACAGGGCTGCGTTCCCGATTCGGGAACTTCGGTCACTTGCTCGCAAGTGTCTGCGCGAAGGACACTCTGCGGGCACTTCGAGTTCTTCGTTCGGTCCGGGGAAGGCTTACCTTGTCGACACGAAACTGATGAGGACGAGATCCGATCGTCTATGGAGACGTTAGAAGGCCCCAATCCTAAGTTTCGCGATTCTGACAAACCGTTCCGAGGAGGAACTTGATGCCTAATCTGAAGAGACGCGCGGCCGTCGCCGCGCCGTTATTCGTCACTCTGCTGCTTATGTTCTCCGGCAGCCTGGGGCACGCGCAAAATCAGCTCCACTTTCCGCAACCCGAGTTCGTGATCGTTGCCAACCAGATCTCCCAGAATGTTTCCGTCTATGCCATCGACGCGGGCAGCGGCTCGCTCACGCAGGTGCCGGGATCGCCGTTTCCGGCGGGCATCTATCCCGATGCCGTGGCGATCGCTCCCAACGGCAAGTTTGTTTACGTGGCCAACCAGACCTGGCCCTACTACCAAGGCTATATTTCCACCTATGCCATCAACCCCGCCACTGGGGTGCTGACCACGGTCGAGGAATCGCCGTTTTTCGACAGCGATGGCGAACCCTATGGCATGGCGATCAATCCCACGGGCCAGTTCCTCTACACGCCCGCCGTGTTTACCAACGTTATTTCCGGTTACAACATCAACCCCGCCAGCGGCAACCTGACATCGATCTCGGGCTCTATTGGGGCGGCGAGTCGGCCGGAAGGGATCGCTATCGATCCCACGGGCAAGTTCGTCTATTCGGCCAACAGCGTGTCGGATGATGTTTCCGCCTATACGATCAACCCGGCCAACGGGGTGCTCACGCAGGTGCAGGGATCGCCCTTCCCGACCGGCGGCGCGACTCCCGCAGGCATCGAGAACATGGCCTTCGACCCTGCCGGCAAGTTCGCCTATGTGACCAACGTGAACAGCGGCACAATTTCCATCTTTGCCATCGACCCGACCAGCGGCGCACTCAGTGCGATACAGGGATCGCCGTTTCAAGATCCGGACGGCGCGCCTTATCCCGTGACCGTCGATCCGGCTGGCAGGTTCCTCTATGTGGGCAATGTCGGCGGCAACAATATTTCCGTTTTTGCCATCAACCCAATCAGCGGGGCAATCACGCCGATTGCGGGGTCGCCGTTTCCCGCAGGCTCCTATCCCTCATACATGGTCATCGACCAGACGGGCAGGTTCGCCTATATGACCAACTCCCAGTCCAACAACATTTCGGCCTATACCGTCGCGAGAAGCGGAGCGCTTACGCCGGTGGTTGGGTCGCCGTTTCCTGCGGGCACTACGCCCTTCGGCATCGCCATCACGCCGGTTAGCGTTTCGGTGCCCCATCGGTGATCGCGTGGTGAGATGTGCAGCCTGAGAGTGTGGCTCTTCGCGGGGCCACACGCGCTCGTTAAGAGTTGTCAGGCGTTTGGATCGCCGTGGCCAGATCGTTGAGGAACATCGCCGCCCGGGCGCCATCGGCCACGCGATGGTCGCAGGATAGTGTCAGAGTCATCATTGACCGGACGGCAGGCTTGCCGTCAACGGCGACGACGCGATCGGAGATCGCTCCCACCGCCAGAATCGCGGCTTGCGGCGGCGTGATGATCGCGCTGAACGCGTCCACGTGGTACATGCCCAAGTTGCTGATCGTGAAAGTAGCGTCGGCAATGTCGGCGGGGCGCAACTTCCCGGCGCGCGCCCGCTCGGCTATGTCGCGGCGCAGCCGGGCAATTTCTGCCAGGCCGGCGGTGTGTGCATTCGGTATGACCGCGGCGACTACGCCGTCATTGACTGCCACGGCCACGCCCATGTTCACGTGGGCATGCAGACGGATTCCCTGGGCGCTCCAACTCGCATTCAGCCGCGGATGCTTCAGCAACACGCGCGATACTAGAGCAACCAGGAGATCGGTATGCGTGATTCGCACGCCGCTCGTTTTCTCGATCTCTGCGACGATGCGGTTGCGGTAGTCGTTGAGCGCAGTGGCCTCGATCTCGCGGCTCACGAAGAAGTGCGGCACGCTCGTCCAGCTCTGCGTAGTGCGTTCCGCCATCAGACGGCCGATGGCGGTTGGAACCTCAATGCCGGACGCTTCTTTTTCCGGAGCAGCTTTCGGAGCAGCGACGCTCGATGCAGGCGCGGCTGCGGCCGCCTGCACATCGGAGGCGAGGATTTCCCCGCCCGGTCCCGATCCACGCAAGCTTGAAACTTCGACGCCCAATTCTTTCGCCAGGCGGCGGGCCTTGGGAGAAATTCTCGCGCTCGTTGCGACTGCCTGTGTCGGCGCTGTGACGACCACGCCGGCCGGCTCGCTCTTGCTTTGCGATACTGCGCGCGCGCCGGGCGCTGAGGCCGAAAGACCACCTGCCGGCGGCTTTTCTCCAGGCGCCAGGATCCACGCGATCGTCTGCCCTACCGGAATGTCGGCGCCGGCCGATGCCGTGATTCCCGCGAGGATTCCATCGGCCGGAGCTTCCACTTCCACCACAGCTTTGTCGGTTTCTATTTCGAGGAGCGGCTCGCCCTTGGTGACTCGGTCGCCTTCCTGCTTGCGCCAGGCAATGAGCTTGCCGGTTTCCTGCGCCATCTCGAGGGCGGGCATGACTACGCTGAAGGCCATAATTATTTGCGGGAGGGCGAGGCCGTCAGTCCGTGACTCCTACGCGCTCGGTCTTGGCGCTGCTCTCGATCATCTCAATCACGCGCTCGCTGGCGGTAGCTTCCGTTTCGCGTACGGTGGGCAGCGGGCCGTTAACAGTGAAATAATGCGCGCCCGCTACGAGAAGTTCTTCTGCCGGAAATCGTGTGATCACTTCGTGTCCCGTGGGCGTGACCACAATTTCTTCTTCGATGCGCGCCGCGCTCCAGCCGTCGGTGGAAGGCCAGAACGTTTCGAGCGCAAACACCATGCCGGGTTTTATCTCTACCGGATGCTCGAATGAAACCAGCCGGCTGATCACCGGCTTCTCCCAGATAGCTAGTCCGATGCCGTGGCCATATTGCAGCGCGAAACAGGCCTCTTCGTTGGGGAAACTGAATTCTTCCGCTTTCGGCCACACCGCGGCGATCTCCGCGGTAGTGCGGCCGGGCCGCACCAGTTCAATCGCGGCGTCGAGATATTCGCGGCAACGCTTGTAGGCATCCACCATCGCGTGCGAAGCGTAGCCCACGGTGAAGCAGCGGTAATAGCACGTGCGGTAGCCCATGTAGGAATGCAGAATGTCGTAATAGACGGGATCGCCCGGCCGCAGCACGCGATCAGAAAATACATGCGGATGCGGATTGCAACGCTCGCCGGAAATCGCATTCACCGCTTCCACATATTCCGAGCCCAGATCGTAGAGCACTTTGCTGACGAGACCTACCGCTTCGTTCTCGCGCAAGCCTGGCTTCATGGCGCGATAAAGCTCGTCGTAGGCGGCGTCGACCATCATCGCGGAAGTATTGAGGAGCGAAATTTCATCCTGCGTCTTGATGACGCGGGCTTCGGACATAAGCTGCTGTCCGTCAACCACTTTGATACCCTCGCGCTGCAATGCGAACAGCACCGGGAGCTCGATGATGTCGATCCCGACCGGCTCTTTATGCAGCCCGCGCATTTCGAGCTCGATGCGAATTTTCTTCGCAACGTCTTCGGCGCGTCCCATCTCCGGCGTCATCGCGCCCCGCAACATCGAAATTCCGGGACGCGAGCGGCCATCGAGCCACGGGCAATTCAGCTGATGATGCTTGGCGGCGGATCCGAAATCCCACAGGATGGGCTCGTCATTCTGCGGCAGCAGCGTGAAGCGATTGGCCTTGTCCTGCGCCCAGGTGCCAATGTGCGTCGAGGTCAGGTAGCGAACATTATTCATGTCGAAGCACAGCAGCGCTCCCATCTCCGACTTGGCGAGCAGGTCCTTCGCTTTCTGCAGACGTTCGCGGCGGAGACGATCGAAGTCGATCCGGTTCTCCCAGTCGACAGCCATGGTTCCATGTGTTCTTAATGCCATAAGAAAACCTCCAGCTCTTAGCTCTTAGCTTCCAGCTAAGACCGACTGCACATTGCCTTCGCGGCGTCGAATACGGTTTGCTCGGTCGGCACAGTGACATCTTCCAGCGGCGGAGAAAACGGAATCGGCACATGCATTGCGCCCATGCGTTTCACCGGAGCATCCAGATCGTAGAACGCTCCCTCGGCGATCACCGCCGCAAGTTCCGACGCCACGCCGTAGCGGCCGTAACCTTCATCGAGCACAATCACCCGCGAAGTTTTCTTAGCCGAATCAATCAGCGTCTTTTCATCGAGCGGCCACGTAGTGCGGGGATCGACCACCTCCGCACTGATCCCTTCCTTTTCGAGTTCATTCGCCGCGCCCAGCGCCACTTGCACCATGCTGCTGGTCGCGACCAGCGTGATGTCGTCGCCGGTGCGTTTCACGTCGGCCACGCCCAGCGGAATCGTGTAATCCTCTTCCGGCACCGGCCCCTTCAGCTTGTACATCATTTTGTCTTCGAAAAAGACTACCGGATTCTCATCGCGGATCGCGGTCTTCAGCAGACCCTTCGCGTCGTAGGGCGTCGAAGGCAAAACAACTTTCAATCCCGGCACGTGACTGAACCACGCGTGCAGCGACTGCGAGTGCTGTGCCGCCGAACGCCGCGTCGCGCCCAGCGTGGTGCGCATCACCATCGGAACTTTCCAGTGCCCGCCCGACATGTAATGCGCCTTCGCAGCCTGATTCACCATTTGGTCCATGGTCAGCGTGATGAAGTCGCCGAACATGATGTCGACGACCGGCCTCAGGCCAGTCATCGCCGCGCCTACTCCCACGCCCGTGAAACCGGCTTCGGAAATCGGCGTGTCAACGATTCGCCCCGCGCCAAATTCCTCCACCAGTCCTGACAAAACCTTGAATGGCGTTCCCGCCTCGGCCACATCTTCGCCGAAAATGCACACGCGCGAATCGCGGCGCATTTCTTCGGCCAGCGCCTCCCGCACCGCCTGCGCAAATGTGATCTCCCGTTCAGGCATAAACGTCCTGGTCTACTTGTTCCACGCCTGGATACGGCGCGGCAATGGCGAACTTTACCGCCGCCTCCATCTGTGCCCGCACCTCAGACGAAATGCTTTCCAGCATGCCGGCATCGGCATAACCCTGCGCAATCAACCACTGCGCGTGCAGCTTGATCGGATCGCGTTCACCCTTCCACTGCTGCTCTTCCTGCTTGCTGCGGTAGTACTCGCGGTTGATGTCGCCGACGTGATGACCGCTGTAGCGATAGGTATCGCACTGCAGGAACGCAGGCCCGCCGCCGGACCGCGCCCGCGTCACCAGCCGCGATGCAACTTCATTCACCGCGCGCACATCCTGCCCGTCGACGCTCGCTCCCTCAATGCCGAAGGCGGCGGCGCGCCCGAGAATGGTTCCCGCCGTGGTTTCCGTGTAGTGCGTGTACTCGTTGTAGAGATTGTTTTCGCAAACGTAAATCACCGGCAGTTTCCACAACTGCGCCAGGTTCATCACTTCGTAAAGCGATCCTTGGCCCAGCGC
>JBEKDY010000251.1:0-11070 GCA_050014115.1 Candidatus Sulfotelmatobacter sp.
GTAAACGACCGGAAGGCCCTACCTGCGCGGCAGAATGAACTCCTGCCATGCCGAGTTCGTATTGCAAGCAAGCAGTGTAAGTACTTTCGAGCAATCCTGGCCCAAGTTCGGTGTGGACCTTCATCCCAGGCGTGATGATAGCGTGGCTGACTTGCTGAGCGGTGAGTCTGTGGATAACGGCGGTGGACATAGGTGTGATCTCCAGATCAAGATCGTTTCCCGTCGAGCCGCTTACCGCAAGGTTATCCGTCACAAAACCAGAAAAAAATCCAAATCGGGAACCACAAAGGACACCAACCAACCTGGGATTTCCTTTCTGTACCTTCGTGTCCTTAGTGGTTAATTCAGATTTTCGAAAATGCCGGCGGCGCCCATGCCGCCGCCGACGCACATGGTGACCAGGCCGTAGTGAGCGTTGCGGCGTTTGAGTTCGCGGATGATGCTTGCAGTCAACTTCGCGCCGGTGCAGCCGAGTGGATGTCCCAGAGCGATCGCGCCGCCGTTGGGATTCACTTTGTCGGGATCCAGTCCCGCTTCTTTGATCACCGCCAGCGACTGCGCCGCGAACGCTTCATTCAACTCGATCACGTCGATGTCAGCGAGCTTGAGGCCGGCCATCTTCAGCGCCTTCGGAATCGCGAAGACCGGACCGAGTCCCATTTCTTCTGGTTTATATCCCGCGGTCGCAAAGGCAACGTAACGCGCCAGCGGCTTGATGCCCAGCGCCTTCGCGCGCTCCGCCGACATCACCACGGCAGCCGCCGCTCCGTCGGACATCTGCGAGGAATTTCCGGCGGTCACCGTACCCTTGACGTGGAACGCGGGCTTCAGCGCGAGCAAGGCCTCTAGCGAAGTATCGGCGCGCGGGCCTTCGTCCATTTTGAAAATAATCTCCTGCCGCTTCGGCTTCGATCCGTTCGGAGTGGTAAAGCTCACCGGGACCGGAACAACTTCATCATCGAACTTGCCAGCCTGAATTGCGGCCAGAGCTTTCTGATGGCTGCGCAGCGAAAATTCATCGGCGGCCTGGCGCGTGATGCCGAAGCGCTGACCGACACGCTCGGCCGTGAGCCCCATGTTGAGATACGCATCCGGATAGTGATCGACGAGCCAGGGGTTCGGAGAAATCTTGTGCCCGCCCATCGGAATCATGGTCATCGATTCAGTGCCCCCGGCGACGATCACCTCCGCGCCGCCGCTCATGATGCGCTCGGCCGCCATCGCGATCGCCTGCAGTCCCGACGAGCAGAAGCGGTTGATGGTGAGCGCCGAAACCTCCACCGGCAAACCGGCGCGCAGCGAGGCGATGCGGGCCACGTTCATCCCTTGCTCAGCCTCCGGCATGGCGCAGCCCAGGATGACGTCCTCAATTTCTTTGGCGTCAAGTTGCGGCACGCGGTCGAGCGCGCCCTTGATCGCGACCGCAGCCAGTTCATCGGGACGCGTGGCGCGGAGTGTGCCTTTGTAGGCCCGTCCGACGGGCGTGCGAACGGAAGAAGCAATGATGACTTCACGCATAAAGTTCTCGGTTCTCGATGCCTGTGTGGAGCGGGCACTCTTGCCCGCAGCTCCCAAAACCAGGGCGACAGTGCCCGCTCCAAACGATTCTCGGTCGCATGCTTACTAACGACCTCTCATTGGATGCGTCTCGATCTCGCCGAGCTTCACTTCGCCTCGTCGCTTCCCTTCGCCGGCGCGTAGAAGTAATAGTCGGCGGAGTAGCTGCTCTTGGATTCGGTGTTGACGTGGGCGGCGTCGCAGACGTCGTTGGTCGGCATGCCGCCGTGGGTGTGGACGCGCTGAATCGTGGTCACGGACGTCAGCAGGCCTTTGCCGGCGTGTCCGACGACGTTCACCAGCAGCCAGGGGACGGACTCGCCATCGAGAGAATCCACTTTTGCTGCAGCCTTGCCGGTGACTTCGCTGCCGTCTTTCAGCTTCCACGTAGGACCAGCGAAGTGAGTGCCGATGACCTTATCTTTACGGTCGTGCAGCTCGGCGTCGGGAGCCTTGAGGGTCCAGGCGAACTTGCCGTCAGCGCCGGCTTGGCAGGTATAGATCTGCGAGCCGGTGGCGTGCGCGTAGAGGACAACCTCCTGGCCCGCGGGGACCGCAATGGTGTCCGGGACGTCGGGCGGAAATTCTTTGGCCGGGGAGTCTTTCTGCGCACTGCTCTGGGCGTGAACGAGCGGCGTCGCGAGCGCGAGTAGGACGAACGAAAGAATTGCGGCAGCTGGGTGCGGAACTCTTTGCATGAGGGCGATTGTAGCAGGCGGCTGTGGCGGAAAAAGCTGGTCGATATCTACGCACAAACTGGAGAAGTGTTCCTGCAGGAACGCCTGTGGAAATTTCGGAAAATGTGAATTGTTAGCTCGCAGCTATGGTCGGGAACGGGTAAGCCCATTCTCTGCTTTTGGTTGGAGCGAGTGCCGAAATGCCGGCAGCGGAGTGGGGGGCAAAGAAAAGGCAAATTTTATTCTGGCAAATCGGTCGGGGTCGGCGCAGGGGTGAACGTGCGACATGCGTGCTATGGCTTGGCCCAGTGCTGCCAGGCTGCGTGGGACTGTTCGTTCCCGAGGCATCTGCTATTGATCTACGTAGCGTGTATCGCTACACTATACATGTGATCAGGAACTTCCGGCATCGGGGTGTGGAGAAATTCTTCCGTTCCGGGTCGAAGGCTGGGATTCAGCCGAAGCACGCCAGCAAGTTGCGATTGCAGCTGTTTGCGCTCGACAATGCCCGACGACCGGGCGACATGAATGCTCCGGGATGGAAGCTTCATCCGCTCGTGGGAGAGTTTAAGGATCACTGGGCGATCAGCGTCAGTGGGAACTGGCGTTTGACGTTCAGGTTTGAAGGCGAGGACGCGATTCTCGTCGATTATCAGGACTATCACTAGCAAGGTCACGGTCCGCACAGGACCGATAAAGGAGAACAAGGAAGTGTCGATATCCATGCACAATCCGCCGCATCCAGGGCTGGTTCTCCGGGAATATCTCGGAGATCTCGCCGTATCTGAGGCAGCAGCGCATTTGCGGGTTACACGCGTGACTCTGTCGCGCGTGCTGAATGGCAAGTCTGGAATCTCGGCCTTGATGGCTATCCGGCTGGCGGCCGCTCTGGGTACCACGCCGGAACTGTGGATGAACATGCAGTCGCAGTACGACCTCTGGCGGGCGCGACAGACGCGGCAACCAGCGGTGCGGAGGTTTGCGCACGTCGCTGCGGGCTGATGCTCGCCGTGTGATTCGGAATTCCCAGCTTTCGAAAACCGCGAAAGACGGGAGAGCCGTCCAGCCGCGGGGCCGCATCAATGGCCTCGAAAGAAGAGTTCTTCAAGAGCCATTCGCCGCACTTGCCAGAGTTCGCGCGGCTGGTTATTCACGTTCAACCTGCACTTGCCTTCGTCGGTGAAGGTCAGGGTTACCGTAAACAGCGGATTGCCTTTGTCATCCCGCACTGACATCGCGTGCTCGGAGAGGCTGAATGTTACGGATTGGTGCAAATCTTTGGATTCAAGATGAACTGTGAAATCGCCTGCATTCTCCGCCAGCGAAAACTCATAGGGGGAGTTATCGGGGCGCAGGGCGTTGCGAGACTTCACGTCCTCTTCAACTTGTAATCTGAGCGTCTTGAACACTTTCGGCAGCGAGCATGAAGAACGCTCGGTTACCCAGTCGAACTTCGGGGCGTTCTTCCCGGTTTTGCCGTTCTCGGGCTTGGCGTTTTCCACTTTGTCGTTCGCCACCTTGTTGTTCGCCACTTTGTCGCTCTCTGCTTTGTCGGTCACGCGTTCACCTCCAAATTCAATTTCTTAGTGTCTTGCCCGTTTTCAGAGTGTACTGAATTCTCTCTTGCGTTTTTTTCTCGCCGCAGAGCGATTTGAAGCCTTCGCGTTCCAGGTCGAGGATGTATTGCTCGCTAACGGGCGTGCCCGGGGTGACATTGCCGCCACAAAGTTACTTCGTAGTCGGTGATGTAGTCTCCCTGGCGCATCATGTAGACGCCCATTTTTAGCGCGGCCAGAAGACTTTCGCCGGGGGCGGGGATGTCGGTGCGAGGGACGGGCGGTTCGTATCCGGCGCGGACGAGTTCGAGGGCGCGGGCTTTGGCGTCGGAGAGCACGCGCTCGCGGTTCATGGAGATGCGGTCGCTCGCGGCGAGGAAGCCGAGGGCGCGGGCTTCGTGCGCGGAGGTCGCAACTTTGGCGGTAGCGATGGTTTCGAAAGCGTGCTTCATGGCTTCGAGCATTTCGACGGAACCGGCCAGAGCTTCATTGGACGATTTGCCGTGCGCGGCGGCGGCTCCGTCGACGGCGCGGAGCAACATTTCTTTGCAGCCTCCGCCGCCGGGGAGCAGGCCGACGCCGACTTCGACGAGTCCGGTGTAGAGTTCGGCGTGCGGCTGGCGCGCTGGCGCGTGCAGGGAAATTTCCGTGCCGCCACCCAGGCACAGGCCGAACGGAGCGACTACCACAGGTTTTGGCGAGAACTTGATGGCCTGGGTCATGCCCTGGAATTGGCGGATGACCAGGTCGACGTCGTCCCACTCTTCTTCCTGCACGCTCATGAGCAGGAGCATGAGGTTGGCGCCAACGGAAAAATTGGTGGCGTCGTTGGTGATGACGAAGGCGTCGAAGTTGTCGCCGGGGCCGTTTGGTTTCAGGGTTTGACTGATAAGACTGAGGATGTCGGCGCCCAGCGTGTTCATTTTGCTGTGGAACTCGATGCAGGCTACGCCGTCGCCGAGATCGACGACGGAGGCTCCAGAATTTTTCTTGACTACGCCGTTCGACTTCTTTGCGACCGTTACGGACCAGACGCCGGCTGGGACTTGGAGCAGTTGCCAGTTGCCGGTGGTCAGTTGCCAGTATTTGCGGCCTGAGGGCGTTTTGGGATCATCCGCGTACCAGGACTTCTGGCCTGCGGCCAGGAGCTTTTCTACGTTGGCGGCGACCGGTTTGTTTTCTTTCTTCATGCGGGCTACGGTTTGCTCGACGCCGGCGGCGTCCCAGAGTTCGAAGGGGCCGAGTTCCCAGTTGAAGCCGAGGCGCATAGCGCGGTCGATTTCTACGATGGAGTCGGAGATTTCGGGGATGCGGTTGGCGCAGTAAGTCCAGAGATCGGAGAGCGCGGACCAGAGGAAGGCTCCGGCTTTGTCTGCCTTTTGGGAAGTGCCTTCGAGGCCCAGCAGCATGCGGAGGCGCGCGCCGGTGTCTTCGATGTTCTTCGCCATGTCGAGGGCCGGGAATTTTGGCTTCTGGCGAGGATGGTATTCGAGAGTTTTCCAGTCGAGTGCTTGGCGTTCGTCTTCGTCTTTGTCGTTACCGCTTTTTACTTTCTTGTAGAAGCCGCCTTTGGTTTTGTCGCCCAGCCACTTGCGGTCGAGCATTTGGCGGTAGAAGTCTGGGAGCTTAAGCTCGCTGCGTTCGTCCTGGACATTCGCGGTCATATTGCTGACTACGTGACCGAGGATGTCGAGGCCGACCAGGTCGATGGTGCGGAACGTCGCGGACTTCGGCCAGCCTACGGCTTGGCCGGTGAGGGCGTCGATGTCTTCGATGGTGAGGTCCATCTCTTGCATCAGGCGCATGACATTGAGTACCGAAAATGTGCCGATGCGGTTGCCGATAAAGTTGGGGGTGTCTTTGGCGAGGACGACGCCTTTGCCGAGTTGCACGTCGCAGAAGTTGGAGACAGCTGCGATGAGCGCGGGGTCGGCGTCGGGCGTGGGGATGAGTTCCAGCAGGCGCATGTAGCGTGGCGGGTTGAAGAAGTGCGTTCCGAACCAGGATTTGCGGAAGTCGATCGAGAAGCCTTCGGCGATTTTTCCTACGGGCAGGCCGCTGGTGTTGGTGGTGATGATGGTGCCGGGCTTGCGGATGGCTTCGACTTTGCGGAGGAGGGTGCGTTTAATTTCGAGATTTTCGACGACGGCTTCGATGATCCAGTCGACCTCGGTGAGTTTCTTGAGGTCGTCTTCGAAGTTGCCGACGGTGACGAGGCGGGCGAGCGATGCGTCCATGAAGGCGGCGGGCTTGGATTTTTTGGCGGCATCGAGGCCGGCGGCGGCGATTTTGGTTCGAGCGAAACCGGCAGGCGGAGCGTCTGGAGCAACGATGTCGAGCAGGTAGCTGGGCACGCCGGCGTTGGCGAAATGCGCGGCGATGCGGGCGCCCATGGTTCCGGCGCCCAAAACTGCGACTTTATGAATGCGCTTCATGACGGAGACCTCGGTGGAGCGTGAAACGTTTCGGTTCCGGGCTTGGATCGAAAACTTTTACCACTAAGGACACAAAGTTGCATGAAGGAAAGCCCTGACCGACTGTTCACGTCCTTCCCGGATGGACAACTCTGCATTCTACCTGCGCGGGGCTTTTCGAGGACTGCCAACCGTGCGTGTGGGGTGGTGCGCCAGTGGTGAGGCGAGGTCGGGATGCTCGGTGACATAGTCGAGGGCGCGGCGGGCCATTTCTTTTTCGCCACCATAAGCGAGCAGTTTGGCAGCATCTTGCAGCGGGAGCCAGCGGGCGCGTGCAACTTCGATGCGCATGGCGGGAGTGACGTCGTCGATGCGGCCGGATTTGTAGCGCAACAGGTAGAAGCTGACGATTTTGAAAACTTTCTGGCGGTCGCCCCAGGAACGGACGTAGACATATTTGCTGTCGCCCAGCTTGGTGACGAGTTCGGCGGTGATGCCGGTTTCCTCGCGCACCTCGCGCAGGGCCGCGGCCAGCGGCTTTTCACCGGCGTCGACCAGGCCTTTGGGCAGGCAAAGAGTGGGCTTCGCGCCCCGGGCCGCGGGCTTGGCGGCATCAGGCGTGGCCGGTCGGGGCTGCTGGGGGAGTTCGATGGCGGCCATCCACCACTGTTCGGCGCGGTTGCGGAGGACTACCCCTCCGGCCGATATTTCGCGGGTCATTTTCTCCGCCATCGCTTGCAAGTTACCAAAATTACGGGAGTTAGTCACGGTGAGGCGAGCGCGTGGGAAGGGAAGGTAACCGGCGAGTTCCTCCTGCGCCATTATCGCGGTTACCCCCGATGGCACCATTGTGCCCTGCAGCCCTGGCGGGGCTTGTGGCATCTTACATAGTAGCTTCGAGGTGGGAATCGAAGCTCGGCGATTTGGGGATGCAGTGAAAAGTCTTGAAAAAATTATCCGTTCCGTTCAGGCGATTGGCCGGGAACTGTCGCGCAAGACCGGCGTGCCCGAAGAGCCGCGGCGCGCACCTGCAATCGGACTGGCGCTGGGTGGCGGGTTCGCGCGTGGCATTGCACATATTGGCGTGCTGAGAGTTCTGGAAGAAGCGGGCATCCCGATTCGAGCGGTCACTGGGACCAGCGTGGGTGCACTGATTGGCGCGGCCTACTGCAGTGGGCTTTCCTGCGCGGAACTGGATGCGGTTGCGCACGCGGTGCGCTTTACCACTTTCGCGCGCTGGACAATTTCGCGTTTCGGCTTTGCTTCGAACGACCGCATGGTCGCGTTTCTCGATCGCACCTTGAAGGTGAAGACGTTTGAAGAGTTGCGCATTCCGCTGGGCGTGACCGCTACGGACTTCAATACCGGCGAAGGCGTGGTATTCCATTCGGGCGGGATCACGGATGCGGTGCGCGCCAGTTGTGCGTATCCGGGAATGTTTTTGCCGGTGGAGATTCGCGGGCGGTACCTGATTGATGGGATGCTGTCGCATCCCGTGCCCACGCGGCCGCTGCGTGAAATGGGCGCGGACCGCGTGCTGGCGATTCATTTGAAAGGCACGTGGGCGACCGGCGGACCTCCGCGGCACTTGTTTGATGTGATCGGGCAATCGTTCGCAATCGCGCAGGATGCCATGTCTTCGCTGTGGCGGGGCGCGGCGGATCTGGTGGTGGAGCCGGACGTGGCAGGGTTTGCTTACGACGACTTCAAGCGCGCTGACGATTTGATTCGCGCTGGAGAAGTGGCTATGCGCGAGGCGCTGCCCACAGTGCGCAAGTGGCTGGAGTCGTCGGCGATTGAGGTCTCTGCCGGAAAGACGATGCCGGCTGCGGCCAGGCCGGCGCCGATGCCGGCGGACTGAGGTCCAGTTGCTAGTTGTCGGTGGTCAGTTGCCAGTTGGGCAACAAGGACCATCAGAGATCATATTGAAAAGGGGCCGGATCCGGCCCCCTTTTTCTTATGCGGAATTCTGCAGACCGGAGCAAATGACCTCTGCTCAGTCCGCCACGGCAGCCAAATCGGCTTGCAGTTGCGCCAGATTGAAGCCAGGAGCAAAGTTTGCATTCTTCGCTTCGGGCGGCAGGATGGCGTAGGCCTCGTCGACGCACTCATCCCACCACGCCCAAGTAGCCTGCTGTGTGTTGCCCCACGTCAGCACGGTCACGCCGTTCTGGTCGTAGGCAACGGCAAACACGGCGTGGCCGTCATTGGTCAGCGTGCCGGGAGTCCAGGGCTGGTGGGCGTCGAACTCCTGTTGGCAGTTGGCCTGCACCTGAAACCCGAGATAGACCCCGCCAAACAGACGGATCGCTTGCTGCACGTTGGTGTGATTTTTGGGAGTGAGGGCCACATAAGTGATGATCTCGTCACCGTCGACCGGATTCTGACGCCAGTAGTTCAGTACATCGAGTTCGTTCAGGCCGCTGTCCACGCCGCCTGTCAATTTCATATACAACTTGACCGCGGCCGCCTTCGGCATAATTGTCTGCTTGCCGACCAGGCCGTCGTAAGTGGTGATGGCGTGGGCCAGAGCGGCGATGGTGCAATCTCCCAGGGTGTCGTTGCCGTCCATGGGGAACAGCTTGGTCGGGTCGTTGGTCTTCAGCTTCTGGTAGACGCTGGTCAAGACGTTATAGGTGGCGGGTGGCGGAGCCAGCGCCGCGGTTACATAGTTCTCGAAGCGCAAGGTGCGATAGTCGATCTTGGGCGGGTGCTTTCCGAAACGGTAGTTCGGCATGGAAGGTGCTCCTCTCCTTTTCTTTTCTCGTCCTATTTTGTATCGGGCGAACCTGTGGATGAACCTCGTAGGATGGTGCAGGAGAGGCGTTTCTCGTTTCAGCGACGATGAAATAATTTTCCCGGCTTGCAGGCCGGAACTTCTTAGTCCGCTGCCTTTTTCGCTTCCTCTTTGATTCGCTGCCAGGCTTTCTCCACGTGACGCGCTTGCGTGTTTGTCTGCCCCACGCAGAGGCGCAACGTGAGGGTGCCGTTCAGCTTGGTGTGGGTGAGGAAGAGGTCGCCGCTGCGGTTGAGACCATCGAGGATGGTTTGATTGACGGCGTCTCCGTTTTTGTGGCGGAAGCAGACAAGATTCAGCGGAACGGGCGCGGCGAGCTCAAAATTCATGTCGTTGCGAACCCAGCCGGCGAATTGCTGCGCGAGTTCCACGTGGCGGCGGATGTGGTGCTGCAGGCCTTCCACGCCGTAGTGGCGGATCACGAACCACAACTTCAGCGAGCGGAAACGGCGGCCGAGCTGGATGTGCCAGTCGCGGTAGTCGATGACCGCGCCCGAATCCGTGGCCTGGTTGCGCAGGTATTCGGGCAGGATGCTGAGGGTCTGGATGAGCGCTCTGCGGTCGGCGACCCAGAAGCAATTGCAATCGAAATTGGTGAACATCCATTTATGCGGATTGAAGTTATAGCTATCGGCGAATTCGACTCCGTTTTGCAGATGCCGAAATTCCGGACAGAGCGCGGCGGTGCCCGACATGGCAGCGTCTACGTGCAGCCAGAGATTGTGCTGGCGGCAGATTTCACCGATGGCGGGGATGGGATCCATTGCGTTCGAGGAAGTTGTGCCGACGGTCGCGCAGACCATGCTTGGCACCAGACCGGCGAGTTTGTCGACTTCGATCTGGCGGGCGAGGGCTTCGGGACGCATCGCGAAATTCTCGTCGACTTCGATCAAGCGCAGGTTCTCGACGCCGAGGCCGGCGATCATCGCAGCTTTTTCAAGGGACGAGTGGGTTTGGGTGGAGGCGTAGGCGACGATCCGGCCGTCACATCCTTTCTTGTTGCTGGTGTAGTTGGTGGCGCGCTCGCGGGCGGCGAGAAGGGCGCAGAGCGCGGCGCTGGAGGCTGTATCTTGAATCACTCCGCCGCCGGTGCTTGACGATAAGAACTTTTGCGGCAGGCCGAGCATCAACACCAGCCAGTCGAGGACGTGGGTTTCGAGTTCGGTGCATGCGGGACTGGTCGACCAGAAAGAAGATCGCCGAGAATTCCCGGGCCGGACGCGTTGCAGGGGAAGTACGCGAAGAAATTCGGCGACTGCCAGTGTGTGATGCCGGGAAGAATTAAGTTCTCGACATCTTTCAGTAGCGCATCGAAAGGCTCGCCGTGCGCGGGCGGATTCGCCGGC
Organism: Candidatus Sulfotelmatobacter sp.; assembly: GCA_050014115.1. Taxonomy (GTDB): domain Bacteria; phylum Acidobacteriota; class Terriglobia; order Terriglobales; family Acidobacteriaceae; genus Sulfotelmatobacter. The sequence continues at coordinate 10,348 of JBEKDY010000251.1, forward strand.
AGCGAGGCGCGAATCTGTCCCGGCTTCACTTGCGAAAGCACGGGGAACGATTCGATGCGGGAGTGGTAGTCGGCGATCCAGTCGACCACGGCGTGGCCGTGGCGGCGGAATTCGTCGGGCGTCATGTGGAAAGATTTCTCTGGGATTGCGTGTTCTGGCACGTTTTTCTACCTCGGGATGCGACCAGAGATCGTATCAAAAGCGGGAGTTGATTTGGTTGCGAGGAGATCATTGACCACTAAGGTCACCCTTCGACTGCGCTGAGGGCAGGGTCCGGTTCACGAAGGAAATCATTTCAGACGTCCAAGCGTCCGAAATAAAGCCGGGTTTTGTATTCACAAATGACTTGCTGGGCGACCGCATGCTCCTCGAAGAGCCGGAGCAGTTCGCGCAGCATGGGCGCATGCTTGGGACTCTCCGGCCCGGGTACATAGGATGACGAAAGCAGACGACCTTCCAGTCCCGAGTAGTCGAATTCCTGCTGCATCGGGAACGCTCGCTCTTGAAACGGCGCGGGATCGAAAAATTCGTTGACCACTTCCGTGGTGCGTTCGTGGCGCACGTCCTGATAATCGGTGCCGAAGGTTAGCAGTAAGTTCTCGTAGTCGCGGAGAAACGGCGTGGAATCGGTGAGGCGCTCATTCCACATCAATACCAACCACCCGCCGGGCTTGAGAATACGTGCGAATTCCTGCCTTGAGCGTGCGCGATCGAACCAGTGTG
>JBEKDY010000252.1:0-6313 GCA_050014115.1 Candidatus Sulfotelmatobacter sp.
TTCTGGTAGACGAGGTGCCCGCGGCGGTTCTGCTGCCAGCACGCTTCGTTGCTCTCGGAACAGAACGGCTTTTCTTTTCCGTAGCTGATCGTCTTGATGCGGCTGGCGCCGACTCCAGCCGAAACCAAGGCGTTCTTCACCGCAGTGGCGCGCTTGTCGCCCAGAGCCAGGTTATATTCCGTGGACCCGCGCTCGTCGCAGTGCCCCTCCACCGTGAAGCTGATGGAAGCGTGCTGGTTGAGGAACTGCACATCTCCCAGCACTGAGCTCTGCTGATCGCCGCGAACGTCGGACTTGTCATAGTCGAAGTAGACATCCTTGATGTTCTGGCTGAACAAGTCTTCGTCGGTGGGCGCCGCAGCCGTCGGCGGCGGTGGTGGTGGCGCCTGCGTCACGGTGATTCGCGCCGTAGCCTCCTGGCTTCCGCCAGCACCCTTCGCGGTCAGATGGTAGGTGGCGGAATCCATCGGACTGACGGACTGCGATCCGTTAGCCTGCACTGCGCCAATGCCGTCGATGGATACGTCGGTGGCATTGGTGGTTTGCCACGACAACGTGGCGGATTGCCCTGCCTGAATGCTGCTCGGATTTACGGACAGCGACGCCGTAGGAGCCGGCGGCGCCGGTGGTGGCGGCGGTGGTGGCGGCGCAGCTTTCTTGCTGCAGGCGCCCAGGGCCAGAATGGCCCCCAGTGTAACTGCGAGTGCGAACCACTGCTTGCTTGCGTGCTTCACTTTTGTTCCTCCCTGCGACCGCGGACATTTTACGCCGCGGTCCGACGAAGTGCATTTATTTCCAACTCCAGTTGGGTTGCGTGTTGCGTCCGGTAAACGTCAACTGCCGAAGTTTATCCCCGTTCGCCAGCATCATCCAGATTTCTTCTTTGCCCGACCGGCTCGACTGGAACACGATATGCCGTCCGTCCGGCGACCACGATGGCGAATCGTTGCGGCCGCCATCATGCGTGAGCTGCACCCACTGCTTGCTGGCGATATCCATCAGGTAAAGATCGAGGGCCCCCGGATCTCCCGGCCCATATTTCCGCTCCCACGCCAGCACCAGAAACTGCCCACTCGGCGCCCACGACGGCGAAACCGCGTAGCCCTGGTCGGTCATGCGCTGCTGGTTGGTGCCGTCGGTTTCCATGGTGTAAACCTGCGGCAGGCCCGTGGCTCCGCTCACGTATGCAATCTGCGCGCCGGTCTTGCGGTTCCAGATGGGAGACACGTCCGGACCCTTGTTGGCCGTCATGCTCCGCAGGTTCGTGCCGTTTGAGTCCGCTATGTATATTTCCGGGCTGCCTCCGCGCGAAGAAGAGAACGCCAGCTTCAAACCATCCGGCGACCATGCCGGCGAAAGATTGGTCCCTCCCAGATGCGGGAAGCTGACCAACCGGTTCAGCTCCAGCGAAAACATCTTGATTTCCCAGCCCGTCTTGGTGAGAGAACTGAAGGCGAGCCGGGTGCCGTCCGGCGAAATCCGTGGCGAAAGCGAAATCGAGCCCAGGTTCGTCACCTGCCGCTGGTTCGAGCCGTCATAATCCATTACCCAGATTTCTTTCTTGCCCGAGCGGTCGCTCACAAAATAAATTTTGCTTTCCGCGATGCCCGGAATGCCGCCGCCCAAACGCAGGATAATTTCGTCGGCGAATTTATGCGCGATCACCCGGGCGGCATCGTCGCTGGGCGTATCCGTATATTGCTTGCCCAGAACCTGCGGCGAACCCGTGTTCTTCACGTCGTAGAGCCAGCCCTGCACGGTGAGCTTCCCGCCTGCCACGCCAAAGCTGCCGAAAGCCAGCATCGCGGCATTCGGAGGCGGAGCGTTCCACGCCGGGAAGTTCACATCCACAGGCTGCCCCGGCACTTGCAGGGGATAAAAGCTTTTCGAAACCAGCTCCACCACGCCCGACACATCCAGATCGTTCCACAACGTGTCGTTGAAAGTCTTGAGCAGAGCGTCGTTCTGCGGGTCGCTGCTGGAAGGCTTGAAGTCGGCTACGGCGAGCCGCACTTTGTCCACGCCCAGTCCGGTGCCCGTTTTCACCCAATCCTGCGCGCGCAGAGCGGGAGTCATCAGGAGAAAAATCAGAGCACACGCCAGAGCCAGCACACCGCTCAATTCAGGACGGGCACATCGCGGAGTCTCTGGGGTCGTCACTGGAGGCAGGAGTTGATTCATCCGAGCGTCGGAGCAGGAACCCGAAATAGGGTCTCCATACGACAATATCGTAACCCGATATTTATTGCTTGGCAAGGTTTTGTTGTTGCACTTACCGGACATGTACCATTTGGGATGCATCGTGCTCCTTTTGGGTGCACAAAAAAATCTGATGTCTGATACCACAAGATCCGATAACGGAAGATCCGATACGGGAAATCTGATCCCTGTGATCGCATTCACTTCTTGCTGTAATCGAACCAGAACTCCACGGAAATCTTGCTGCCGGAATAGTCCGGCGGCAACGGTCCAAACGTATCGATCCGCTGCAGCGCCCGCGTCGCTGAAATATCCAGTGCCGGCACTCCGCTGGATTGTTCGGTCTGGACGTTGAAAGGATGACCATCGCGCCCGACATCGAACGTAATGTAGACCCGTTGCGCCGTCGTAATCTTCGGATCCACCTCATATCGCAGCCAGTTTTCAGAAACCTTCTGCTGGATCACGTGCACGTACCATGCGTATTTCGTGCCAAAATCTCCCCCGCCGCCCGTGACCCCGAATCCGCCCTTCGCCGCTCCAGCGTTGAAGCCGCCGTAGGGCCCGCTGACCGGTCCGCCTTCGCCGAAAGCAACCTGGTTCGTCACTTCTTCGGGCTCCGGCTGGGTTTTCTCTTTGGTCGGCGTCGGCGTGGGAGTCTTCTTCGGCTTAATCTTTGCGTTCTTGCCCTGAATATCAATCGCGTCCGGCTCCTTCTCCACCGGCGTGGGCTGCGACTGCGTAACCCCCTTCGACTCGTTCGCCACCACGTTTTTAGTCGCCGCAGGATTCGCGGGCAACGGAACCGTGCTCACCAGCGTGGCGCCGATCGCTTCTCCACCGCCGCCCCCGCCCCAGCCTTCGCCGCGGTTGCCGGAAGCAACCATGGCATAGACCAGAATCACCGCAGCCACCGCCACGTGGAAAGCAGCCGACCAGCCCAGCGCGCGTCCCCAGCGTTCGTGTTCGAAAAAAATCTCAGCGTTTGCTTCCATTTTGTTCCAGAGGCTGGGTCACAATGCTCACATTGGTGATGCCTGATTGCTTCACCGCGTCCATCACCGTGGCGAACGCGCCAAACGGCACATTCTCGTCAGCGCGCACAAAAATCGACTGGTGCCGCGGATCGCGAATCTTCTGCTTCAGCTTCTGCGCAATCTCGTTGATGTTGATGGCGTCGTTTCCCAGAAACACCCGCTGATCTTTGTTGATCGTAATCACCACATGCTCCTCGGTGATCTCCTTGACGGTGCGGGTTTTGGGAACGCTCACGTCAATTCCCGACTGCAGCACCGGCGCCGTCACCATGAAGATGATCAGCAGCACCAGCACCACATCCACCAGCGGAGTGATGTTGATATCGGCCAGCGCGGTTCTCGTTCGTCCGTCGGAAGCAGTAAATGCCATCAGCGCCTCACTTCGTTCGCGGCGGGCTGGGCCTGCATATGGTCGACCGCGTTCAACACTTCCAGCGCAAAGTCGTCGCTGCGCGAAGCGAATTCGCGAATCGAACTGCCGATAAGATTGTAGGCAATCACCGCCGGAATCGCCGCCGCCAGCCCGGCTGCCGTGGTGATCAGCGCCTCCGAAATGCCCGGCGCAACCGCGCGCAGCGTCGCCGCGCCCGCCGTGCCCAATCCGTGAAACGCGTCAATGATGCCCCACACCGTCCCGAACAGCCCCACAAACGGCGTCACCGCGGCCGTGATCGCCAGCCATGGCAGGTTCCGCTCCAGCCGCGTGATTTCTTCCGACGCCCCAATCTGCATCCCGCGCTGGATCGATGTGACGTTGCGCACCAAGCCGCCCGTCGCGCCCACCTGCCGTTTGTATTCTTCGAAGCCGCCTTCGAACACGCCCACCAGCGGGCTGGGACGGAACTGGTCGGCCACCGCGGCCACATCCTGCAGCCGCTGCGCCTTGCGGAAAGCGCGCACGAAGCGCCCGCTCTGCACCCGCGCCCGCCGCAGCAAGCCCCACTTGGTCAGAATAATCGCCCAGGAAATCAGGCTGAAGGCCAGCAGCAGCACCAGAACTAACTTGGCTACCGGGCCACTATCGGAAATCATGTCGACGATTTCGCCGCCGATGAAAGCTGCCAGCAAGGGAAGAAATGACATGGGTTTTAGTGAGAAACGCTCTCCCGATTATAGATGACCGCCGCCCCGCCATCCCGCGCACGTACATCATTCATAACCAGATTCATAACCTGGAAGGACGTAGCTTACGCATGCGCGAAAAAGCTGGCAACTGGCAACTGCCCACTGACAATTGCCTTTTCATGCTATCCTGCGCTCACTTCCGCACCCAAACTCGTCGCACCAGGACAGCCCGTGCTGGTTGAACTGCGCCTCGAAAACTACGCTGTAATCGACAACGTGGCCGTAGCCTTTGCCCCTGGCCTCAACCTGCTGACCGGCGAAACCGGAGCCGGAAAATCCATTCTCGTCGACGCTCTCGCCCTGCTGCTCGGCGAAAAAGCTTCCAGCGACGTCATCCGCACCGGCGCCGACCGTGCCGTGATTTCCGCCGTCTTTGAAGCCGAAGCCGCGGCGGAAACTCCTCTCGCCCAAATTCTGGAATCGAACGGCCTTGACGAATCCGACGATGGCTCGCTCATCCTCCGCCGTGAAATCGCCAGCGGCGGCAAAGGCCGCGTCTTCGTCAACAACCAGCCCGCAACCGTAGCCGTCCTGCGCCAGTTCGCTCCCTGGCTCGCAATCATTCACGCGCAAAACGAATCCATGCTTTCGTTCGACGGGCCGGCGCGGCTGGCGCTGCTCGATTCTTTTGCCGGCAGCCAAGTTGATCCCGCCGCGGCCGCGTTCTCCGCGTGGAAACACATTCGCAACCGCATCGAAGACCTCGAACACGGCGAGCAGGACCGTCTCCGCCTCGTCGACCTGTGGACTTTCCAGAAGCGCGAAATCGAGGATGCAAAATTGCAGTCCGGCGAAGACGAGCAACTCGAAACTCAGAAACGCGTCCTCGCCAACGCCGAGAAAATCTACAACGCCGCCATGAACGCCTTCGATCTTCTCTACGAAGGCAACGCTTCCACCAGTTCGTCTCTTCGCGCCGCGCAAAAACAGATCGAAGAACTTTCCCGCTTCGAGCCCAATTTTCAGGAAGCTCTCTCGGCCATCGAAACCGCTCGCATCAGCGTGGAAGATGTTGGCGCAACCCTGCGCGACTACGCCGGCGGCATTCAAGCCTCGCCCGAGCGCCTCGCCGAAGTGGAAGACCGCCTCGCCCTGCTCGATCGCCTGAAGCGCAAATATGGCCCGTCGCTGCAAGACGTAATTCAGTTCGGCGCCGATGCCGCGCGCAAGCTCGACGAAGTCGAAAACAAAGACGAAACCCTGCGCCAGCTCCGCACCGAGCTCGCGACCGCTGCCGCCGTATATCTGCGCGCCGCCCGCGCCTTGGCCAAAAAGCGCGCCGAATCTGCCCGCAAGCTGGAGAAGCTGGTCGAATCCGAAATCAACGACCTCGCCATGAAATCGGCATTCGGCATCCAGATCACGAGTTCCGAAGAAGAAGGGAACTGGACCGCCTCCGGCATCGACCAGGTCGTCTATCTGATTTCCACCAACCCCGGCGAGCCCCTGCGCCAACTGGAACATATCGCCTCCGGCGGCGAACTCTCGCGAGTCATGCTGGCCCTGAAAGCCAGCGTAGAATCCGGCGCCCACGGGACGCAACGCCGAAGCGAATCAGGAGCCATCGAAGAAAAACGTGGAAGAGGAGCTGTGGGTGAGCAACGTGGAAGAGCGGCCCTTCAGGGCCGCGTAAGCGGCACCAAATCAGGGGCTTCAGCCCCCCAGCGCACCCTGGTCTTCGACGAAATCGATACCGGCATCGGAGGCCGCGCCGCCGAAGCCGTCGGAAAAAAACTGAAAGCCCTCGCCCGCTCGAACCAAGTCCTGTGCGTAACCCACCTCCCGCAAATCGCCACCTTCGCCGATCACCACTATGTGATCGAAAAAAACGAATCCGCCGGCCGCACCCGCACCAGCATTCGCGCCGTCACCGGCGACGAACGCACCGAAGAAGTCGCCCGCATGCTCAGCGGCGCCAAGCTCACCGAAACCTCCCGCAAGCACGCTGAACA
>JBEKDY010000253.1:0-6725 GCA_050014115.1 Candidatus Sulfotelmatobacter sp.
GGGCAGGCGGAACGCGGCGTAACCACCGACAGATCCAGCGGCAGGCGATAGATACACACGTTCAGAAAGCTGCCGAAGCACAGCCCGAAGAGGAAAATCGACGATGCGAAGAGCGGGTCCACGTTAGGTTGAAAAAGTGCTGTCACAAAAAAGCCCGGGTCCAGTCGTTTTTTGACGGCGCTGATGCCAGTCCTAAGTTGGATTATAAGTCGATCGTGCGGGGTCGGACTAAGGTACCGAAGTCACTGTCCGAAAGGCCGATGGGTTGGGCTGCGGGCGGCTAATGGCAATCGGCAAGTGGCGTTCACCACTGAGCCGTGACTGGTCCCTGCGAGAATCGGCAACGTCGTAAATTGGGTCAAGTGCTAATTGCCAAAATCGAATTGCTGGCTTTCAGGGTTGGAGGAAGCGCAACAGCGCGCCTTCCAGGGCGATGGCGGAAGGTTCCGTGGCGGGGAGCAGTCCTTGCCAGTGACTCCAAGTACGTGGCACCAGGCGAGTTTGCGGCGTGGGGTTCGTCTGCCAGCCGTCTGAAGTTTCCTCGCGCAGGAAGACTGAGAAGGCTGTGGTTTCTGGCAGGGACTGCGATTGCGGCTTCCACTCGGCTTTCCATTCGAACAGGCTTGCCGCCAGCGCTTCGGTGAGCGCGGTTCCAGGCAGAGAATCCAATCGTGGCGGGCGAAGTGCAAGCATCGGCTTGGGGTTATGTCGGGGCTTGCCGACACCACGCGGGCTCCGTATTCGCGGGCGATCCGGCGAGTCGCGTAATTCAAGCCATGATCCACCACCACGATTTCATCGCAGGGGAGAAGGGTTTCCAGGGCGCGGCCCAGGCTCAGAGCGTCATTCCGGGTATGCAGGAGCGCGGTGATGGCGGGCATGGGGTGTGAAAGGTCGCGAAGAGAAACGCCGACAGAGAGTTTACGCGAAGGCGGGGCAGGTCCGCTCTCGGCTCGAGGCCTTATCCGTAGAAAAGCCTTTAACCGCAAAGGTCGCAAAGAAAAGCCGCGAAGGACGCAAAGAAGGGCAACAGCAATGTGGGGCCGCTGTCTGGCTTTCTTTGCGACCTTTGCGGCTAAGGGGTTTTGAGTTTTTGCCGTCTCCGGGTGGGAAAACGGACTCACAGCAGCTTTTCTAGTGGATGAACTTGTAGTCGACGATGGAAGCGGCCAGGACTACGCCGTCTTCAACTTTCTTGACTTCTTTGGAGCGCATGATGCGGCCCTGGCACACTACGTTGCTGTTCTTCTGGCCGGAGATTTCTTCCGGCATTTCGAAGACCATTTCAATCAGGGCGTTGACGGGCAACTGTTGCGGTCCGGTGAAGAGGACGCCGGTCTGGCTGATGTTTTCGATGATGCCTTCGTACCAGGTCGCGGTTTTGTTCACGCGGAAACGCAGTGGCACATCGAGTTTCAGGCGCCGCGCACGAGGTACCCAGGACGGCCGCTTCTCGCGGGTGTGGCTGCGCTTGATGCCGGTCTCGGGCTTGGCATGCTCCACGCGCTCGATGCGGCGCATGGTAGTCCAGTCATATTTGTACTCGGCGGCACAGATCATGCAGACCTGGTAGTAGTCGCCGTCGTTGCCGCGCCGCGGCCAGGAAAATTCGTGGGAACAACGCCCTAGCATTAGAACATCCATTAATTTTTGCGGCATGATGGTTACTTCCGGAGCAGGTGCCTCGGTCGCAAGGCCATCATCGCTCGAAGGACTGACTTTGGGTAGGTTACTTTCGTGCAGTGGGGGAGCGGAGTGCGGCGCATCGTGGCGAGGTTTGAGTGTTCGGCATGCGGATTGAGAATTTGCAAATGCCTGCGCTGTGGTGTGCCCTGGAGCGGAGCAAGACGTGTATCATCGCCCCATGGACGGCCCTTCTGCCGATGTGGCGGCTTTTGTTCTTGCTGGCGGGAAGAGCACGCGCATGAGGTCGGACAAGGCGTTTGTGATACTCGATGGGCGCACGCTGCTGGCGAGGGCGCTGGAGCTGGCGCGGACGGTCTCCTGCGACGTGCGCATCGTCGGCGGGGCGGAGAAGTTTGCGGCGTTTGCTCCGGTGGTGGAAGATGTGTTTCGGGGGTGCGGGCCGCTGGGAGGGATCCACGCGGCGTTGCGGGCGTCGCCGGCGGAACTGAACTTGATGCTGGCGGTGGATGTGCCCTTTGTGCCGCCGGCGCTGCTGAGGTATCTGCTGACGCGGGCGCGTGGTTCTGATGCGATTGCGACCGTGCCGCGCGCGGGCGGAGGCTGGCAGCCGTTGTGCGCGGTCTATCGGCCGGAATTCGGCGATGTTGCGGAGAGGGCTTTGCGGGATGGGCGTTACAGAATTAATGTGTTGTTTGAGGTCGCTAACGTGCAGGCCGTTGACGAGGAGGAATTGGCGCGGGCAGGTTTCGCGGCCTCTTCTTTTCGTAATTTGAACACGCCAGACGAACTGGAAGCGGCACGAGAAGCAGGATAGGCGCGAGATGGCGATTAGAAGTTGTAATGGAAATTCCTTTTGAGGCCGGCCGCACTGAGAGCTTAGAGGGCTCCTTCAACTTCGTGGCGTCTTCGCGAAATGCGAAGATGCTACTACGCTCAGGATGACAAAAGTAAGAAGTAAGAAGTCAAAAGTAAGAAGTCAAAAGTAAGAAGTCAAAAGTAAGAAGTCAAAAGTTCAAAAGTTCAAAAGTCAAAGGCTTAGCTAAGAGCTAAGAGCTAAGAGCTGAGAGCTAAAATCTAGAAACTAGAAACTAGAAACTGTTCCCTCATGCCCGATAACCCGCAACCGAGTCCGTACATACGGTTCAACGAAGTCTCCAAGGCGTTTGGGGACAACGTGGTGCTCGACCACGTTAACTTCGACGTGCTGCCGGGCGAGACGGTGTGCATTCTGGGACGCAGCGGGGTGGGCAAATCGGTTTCGCTGCATGAAATCATGGGGTTTCTCAAGCCGGATTCGGGGCGTGTGATTGTGGCCGGTGAGGACATCACCGATTATTCCGAGCAGCAATTGGAGTTGATCCACAAGAAAGTTACGATGGTCTTCCAGAACGGCGCGCTGTTTGACTCGCTGACGGTCGGCGAGAACGTTGCGTTTCCTCTGCGCGAAAGCCGCGAACTTTCGGAAGAACAAATTTTTCAGATCGTGGACGGGTTGCTGCAAATGGTAGGTGTGCAGGAGATGCGCGACCTGTTGCCCTCTGATCTGTCCACCGGGATGAAGCGCTCGGTGGCGATTGCGCGGGCGCTGGCGGCGCGGCCGGAGTGCGTGCTCTACGACGAGCCCACAACCATGGTGGATCCGCTGATGGCGCAGTTGCTGGGTGATCTCATCAAGCGCCTCAGGCTGCAGCTGAATCTGACCAGCATCGTGGTGACGCACGATATGCGGCTCGCCAAGAAACTGGCCGACCGCGTGGTATTTCTGCACGAAGCCAAAGCGATTTTCTTTGGCACTTACGCTGATATGGAGAAATCGACCGCGCCGATTATTCAGGAATTTCTGGAACTGGATGAACTGAGAATCGAGGCGTGAGTATAGCAGGGGTCAGGGGTTAGTGGACAGTTGCCAGTACAGTCAAAACCCTTGTTCTACCAGGTCTTCGATGGTGAGCGAGCCTTCCGCGGAATTTCCCTTCATCATTTTTTCCACATACTTTGCAATCAGGTCGGCTTCCAGGTTCACGGGATCGCCGGGGTTGAGCGAGTGCAGATTGGTCTGTTCGACGGTGTGCGGAATTATTGCGATGGTGCAGCGGTTTTCTTCCAGCTTCGCGACCGTGAGGCTGATGCCTTCGATCGAAATCGACCCTTTGTAGACGGTGTATTTCTCGACTTCGTGCGGCAGTTCGATGTGCAGCCACCAGTTTTCTGAGTCGGCGATCCGGTTGAGCGAGATCAGCGTTCCGACTCCGTCTACGTGTCCCTGAACAATGTGACCGCCGAAGCGGCCGTCGGCTTTCATGGGAAGTTCGAGGTTGACCTGTGCGCCTTCGTGGATGCGTGAGAACGAAGTGCGCGCCCAGGTTTCCGGAGCGAGGTCCGCGCAGAACGAGGCTGGCTTGATGTCGAGCGCGGTGAGGCAAACTCCGCTTACTGAGATGCTCTCGCCGGTTCTCAATTGCTTTGGCGCATGTTCGGCGGCGATAGTGATGCGGCGGTTTTCGCCGCGCTGCTCAATGCGGGTGACGCGTCCGACTTCTTCGACGATACCAGTGAACATTCGAGCCTCCGGGAGGAACGGAACATCATAAACCAACTGCTAATCACGACGGAGTCACTGAGCGGGCTTCGGCCATCGGGTTTCAGCGAACCTTCAGGCGAAACGTTGGTTGGTGAAAAGGCTTATTCCCCGTAGGGGTCGCGGAGATATCCCTCGACTGCGAAGTCTTCGCCGAAGCGATGCATGTGCTTCACGTTGACTTTTATTTGTTGCAACGCTCTGTCGGGCGCGAAGGGAACAGCTTTGGGGTCGCCGAGGATTTCCGGCGCGTAGTAGAGAAACACTTTGTCTACGACGCTGGCTCGGAGAGCGGCGCCGTTTACGGTTGATCCACCTTCGATCATCACGCTGGTAATTTCAAGTTCGGCGAGGCGACGCAGAACGACGGCGAGGTCTGGGCGTCCGTCGAGTGCCGCGAGTGGAAGCGTTTCGACGCGCACGCCGTTTGACTCCAGTTCCGCTTTCTTCGTGGCCTCGGCGGCGGTAGTGAAGACCACGACGTCGCGGTCGTCACTGGAGTTGGCCGCGTTGGATTTCGCGCTACGAATCAACTGTGAGTCGAGCGGCAGGCGGAGCTGCGAGTCGAGGATCACGCGCAATAGCGGCCGGCGGCGGGGACGTCCGCTGCGGTCGGTGAGCAAGGGATTGTCGGCGAGAACGGTGCCGATTCCCGCCAGGATGGCGTCGTGTTGATGGCGGAGTTCGTGCGCGTGGGTGCGCGCGGCTTCTCCGGTGATCCAATGTCCTGTAAAGCCGCTTGCAGCGTGGGTTTCGGCTGCGCTACCGAGTGCTGCCGGCGGAGCGATCTTGCCATCGAGTGTCATGGCGGATTTCAGCGTGACCAGCGGGACCCTGTGACGAATGTAGCGGGCGAAGTTTTCGTTCAGGCGGCGGGCCGGATCTTCGAGTTTTCCTACGTCGACTTGCACGCCAGCGGCGCGCAGCTTTTCGAAGCCGAGTCCGCTGACTTTGGGATTGGGATCGGGCATGGCGGCTACGACACGACGAATTCCAGCGGCGATCAAAGCATCGGTGCAGGGTGGCGTGCGGCCCTGATGGGCGTGGGGTTCGAGGTTGATGTAGAGCGTTCCACCGCGAGCCTTGCTGCCGGCCGCTTCCAGAGCCAGGACTTCGGCATGCTTCACGCCAGCATAAGTGTAGATGCCGGCGCCGGCGATGTTCCCCTGCGCGTCGACGATTAACGCTCCGACGTATGGGTTGGGCGATGCCAGGCCGATGCCCTGGCTGGCGAGGGCGAGAGCGCGGTGCAGGAACTGTTCGTCGGTGGACATTGAGAGTCAGTATCTACCACGGAGACACTGAGACACGGAGGAAAGCAGAGAAACGAATTCCTATCGCTGGCGCGGAGGAAAGGTTTGGTAGGAATCGTCTTCGATCTCCGCGACGGCTGCGCCGCTGCGGCCTTTCGGGCCGCGTCGCACGGGAGCCATGCGGTAAGCGTAGGGGTCGCCTCCCGGCGGCGGCGATGGTTCGCGGCCGAGCAGACGGCGTATGGAATCCTGCAGCCTTTTTACCAGAGACTTTTTTCCCTGGCCGTCGCGCACGGACCCTCCTTGTCGAACACTCCGATTCGAACACTGTGACTCGGACTCCCGGTCTTACTCAAACAACGAATCCACAAATTCCTGCGGGGCGAAAGGCAGCAGATCGCCGGCCTTTTCGCCGACTCCGACGAAGCGCACGGGCAAACCCAGTTCGCGGCAGATGGCGACTACCACTCCGCCTTTGGCAGTGCCGTCGAGTTTGGTGAGCACGATGCCGGTCACGCCGGCGGCCTGAGTAAACAAGCGCGCTTGCTGCAAACCATTTTGCCCGGTTGTGGCGTCCATTACCAGCAGAGTTTCGTGCGGCGCCGAAGGAATAATGCGTTGCGCGGTGCGGCGCATTTTTTCGAGTTCCGACATCAAGCCGGTTTTCGTGTGCAGGCGGCCGGCGGTGTCGACGATGACGTAGTCGGATTTTCGCGCGACCCCAGCTTGCAGCGCGTCGAACAGCACGGCGGAAGGATCGCCGCCGGGCTTGGTCTTGATCACTTCCGTGCCGGTGCGCTGGCCCCAGATTTCGAGTTGCTCGATGGCCGCGGCGCGGAATGTGTCGGCCGCGCACAAGAGCACGTTCTTTCCCTCCGAGCGAAACAGCTGCGAAAGCTTGCCGATAGTCGTAGTCTTGCCGGTGCCGTTGACGCCGACCACGAGAATCACTTCCGGTGTGCCTTCCACCTTCTTGACCGGACGCGAGTTGGCCGCGCTCAGAATTGCCAGCAGTTCTTCTTTCAGCAGGCGCTTGAGTTCCTGCACGTCTTTGATCTGCTTGCGGTCGGCTTTGTCGCGAAGTTTTGCGAGGACTTCCTGCGTGGTGGTGTTGCCCAGGTCGGAGGCGATCAGCGTAGCTTCGAGGTCGTCGAGCGTGTGGCGGTCGATTTCCTTGCCGAAGGAAACGACTTCCTCTATGCGCTCGGCGAGGTTCTCGCGGGTGCGCGTGACCGCCTGCTTCATGC
>JBEKDY010000254.1:0-6084 GCA_050014115.1 Candidatus Sulfotelmatobacter sp.
CTCAAACGACGGAGAATAGCCATGCTCGGCCACGAATCGCGAAATAAAGTCGTAAACTTCGTGCTGCCTGCGTGTGATCGCCATGCCGCCATTATTGGCGAACAGAAGGCGAAAAAGCAAGCGAGAAGTGGCCGCCATAAGGTTTTCCTTCGTGTACCTTAGCGTCCTTTGTGGTCCATGCCTTTTGGCGGTTGACCCTGAAACTTTTCTTGGTCCCGCAACTCCAATCCACTAGCGCTTTTCCTACGTACTCAGAAGAGGGGGACAACATCATGTCGAGCCCATCGCTCAAATCGGTTCTGCTTTCTGTGGGGCTGCTTCTCGGCGCGACCGCTTGCAACGCCAAAGCCGGCGCTGCCGCCGCCGTTCCCGCACCCGCGCAAGACGCCAAACTCGCCGCGGCTTCCGGCCAGCAGACCGCGGTTGTCGCCGGCGGCTGCTTCTGGGGCATCCAGGCGGTTTTTCAGCATGTAAAAGGCGTGATCAGCGCCACTTCCGGCTATTCGGGCGGAGCGGTCAAGAACCCCGAGTATGAAGTCGTCAGCACCGGCGAGACCGGACACGCGGAATCCGTTCAGATCGTCTACGATCCTTCGCAGATCACCTACGGAGAGCTGCTGCGCGTGTTCTTCTCGGTCGCTCACGATCCCACGGAACTCAACCGTCAGGGCCCCGATGAAGGCACGCAATACCGCTCTGCCATCTTCTACAACAGTGACGAACAGAAGCGCATCGCCGAGGCCTACATCGCGCAGCTCGACAGCGCCGGCGTGTTCTCGAGCAAGATTGTGACGCAGGTCGTGCCGCTGCGGGCCTTTTACAAGGCCGAGGCCTATCATCAGAACTATGCAGCCCTGCATCCCAACCAGCCCTATATCGTGTTCAACGACGCGCCGAAAGTGGAGCATCTGCGCCAGGAGTTTCCCGATCTCTATACCGGAAAGTAGAATTGAATTGTTTTCTTCGCGATCTTTGCGGCCTTTACTCTGCGAACTTCGCGGTTAAAAGCTTTGGATTTTTGAGGAGTAAGAAAATGTTCGATTCCGATCTGGAAGCAAAAGGCGCAACGCGCCGGATGTTCATCGCCAGCGCAGCCGCAACCCTCGGAGGTCTGGCGTTGTGGTCGTGGAAGAAATCCCGGCCGGTGGAAGTAGTCGCCGCCGCAGGCCCCCCGAAGGAAGTCACGATTGTTCAGTTCTCCGATTCCGGCGAGCGCTTGAAGACGGTGCAGGTCACGAAAGTAGTGAAGTCCGAAGCCGAGTGGCGCAGGCAGCTTTCCTCGAACGCGTTCGACATCACTCGCCACGCCGACACGGAAATCGCTTTCTCCGGCAAATACTGGGATCTGCACGACAAGGGAATCTTCCGCTGCATCTGCTGCGACAACGCGCTCTTCAGTTCAGATACGAAGTTCGACTCCGGCACCGGATGGCCCAGCTTCTGGGCGCCGCTTGCCGCCGAGAACGTAACCGAGATCGGCGACACAGCTTTCGGAATGGTCCGCGCGGCGGTCGCCTGCACCCAGTGTGACGCCCATCTCGGCCACGTTTTCGACGACGGCCCCGAGCCCACGCATCTTCGCTACTGCATGAACTCGGCATCATTGCGCTTCGTGAAGCGAACTTAGCTGAATTTTCTACTGTCAATCTGCATTTTCCCTCTTGCGCAAAACCAAAAGTCATGGCATCTTCAAACAATCTTCTTACGAAAGGACGCCCGATGGCGGACTACACCTACAAATCGCTACGCGGGCAACTGTGGCCAAACATAGGCCTTAGTTGCTTCAGGGCGTCATCCCATTACGCCAGTTAGTCTTCGGCTGCCTGGGAGTCCTGTAACGCAAAGCTTAGATAATTAATCGCACAGGCGGTCACCCCGTCTGTGCAAACGCGTGGGATTGCACCCGCGTGCGCCCCCACGAGGGTCTCAAGGTCCTTCGTTTCCGGGGGCACGCACGTTTGCATCTCGCCGCGACAGCTCCGGCTGAAGCCGGTTAGAGAGAAATCTATGAGCATCGCGCTAAAGATCAAGAACGGAACGCTGGTGGAGGGCGAGCCGCTGTGCCGCACCTGCCGCTGGGTCCACATGCAGAAAGGCTTCCGCGAGAGCGAGGAAGCTATTTTCTGCGACTACGGCGTTCTACGCCGTGTTCGCTTCAAGGTGGCGGAGTGCACCGAATACATCGATCGCACTGTCCCGACTCGCTCCGAGATGGAAAAGATGGCACTGCTGATCCATATAGAGCCGGCGCGCCAACGTGCCGGTTTCACGACAAGTGCCGGCTTCGCCGCGCGTGCGGAAGACGAACAAGATTCCGTCTCCGTGATGGAGTAACGGAACGGGGAGTTCCACGCCCGGGAAATGGGCCGTGTGCCCGGAAAGGAGGTTTCGATGCCTGGGATAGTTGTCTATCTGATCGGTCTGGCAATTGCGCGCGCCCTCCGCAGCCTGCGGACGAAGCGTCCGCAGGGACTGTGCGGGAATTGCGCATTCGTGCACATGCAGTACGGCGCGACCGGCCGCAATGCCGTGTTCTGCACTTACGGAGGAGGGGTGCGCCCGGTGAAGCTCGACGTGCTCTACTGCACGGATTTCCGCAACCGTCACCAGCCGGCTCGCACCGTGCGGATCGGATTCGTGCCTGAGATTCAGGGCGTCGAAACCGAACGTAGAGACGCAGCATGAGCTGCGTCTCTACATCGCGACTCATAAAAAGCGGCGGTCCCTGCGCAATCGATCTCAGGGTAGGTTCCGACGCCCGCGATTAGGGGCTCACCGAGAGCCCACAGGATCAGGCGCCGGTTACGAAGAATTTCTCGTCGGGCTTGTGGTCGGGCTTGTGGTCGGGCTTATGGTCTTTGTTGGTGGCGGCGTCGCCGGCAACGTCTTGCACGAAGTCGCGGCGGCGTTCGCCTCCCTTGTGCGTGAGCACGCGCACGCGGCGCGCCGGAATGTTACTCGGTTCCAGCGCGACGATGCGGCCGTCGCGAACCTGGATCTGCGAGCGGAACCAATCGGTGCGGTACATGCGTCCGGAAGCGTAGAACGTCATAGAAGCGGCGAGCGGGCCTTCGAATTCGTCTCCCGTGCAGGCCAGAATGCGCTTGCCCATTTCCTGCGTCCAGGTCATGCCGCCGACCAAAGGATCGTTAAGACGGCAGCGCTCGAACGGCACTGCATGCGATAGCTTACGCAGTTGCACCAGTTGCAGCAGTACCGAAGTCTTGGCCAGGTTCGTGACGATGATTTTGGCCTCGCTCGCGGAAACGCGCTCCAGCTTGAGATGCAACTCCGGCGACCATTCGCGCTCGAACTCTTCGCGCGCCAGCTGCAGGCCCTTGTCGGTGGCCTCTACGTAGCGCAGCGTTGCCCGCGCCAGCACGATACTGAAGAAGGTAGTCACGATCGTGGCAATGATGGGGACGTAGCTGAGCAGCGTGGAGAACGGGACGCGTATCGAGTTCACTAATTGCGGGTTCATAAAAAGCGCTCAGCTCCTCACCGCGCGGTGGCGGCGTTTCAGTTCGGGGAGAGCGCCGCAGGCTGCTTCGTCGAGTAAAGTTGGTTGCGTGCAGGCGCCAAGATTCTAAAATTCTAATGAAGGGAGAGTGAGCGCTCCAGATGCGTATGGTGCGATGTCCGGGTCGGGCGGGGGCTGAGACTTTAGTAACTGCCTGTGCAGGACGGGCACTCTTGTCCGTCGCCCTTGACCTTGGTTTTGATTTCGATCTTGATTGTTGATGTGCCGCACACATGAAAGTCAAAAGCGGCGGACAAGAGTGTCCGCCCTACACGTGCCTATTCCAAAACGCTGTCGTCGAGCTTCTTGCGGCCCCAGTCTGCAGCCGCTTGCACGAAGGCCAACACCACCGGATGCGGCTTTTTCTCGGTGGACGACAATTGCGGCTGGAAAAGCATTGCCACAAAAAAGCGGTGCGTAGGCGATTCGATGGCGCGAATCTCGCCTTGCGGACCGCGCGCCACCACCGGGAATCCAGCTTCCATGGCGCACCACTCAAATTCCGGATTCACTTCGAAGTTGCAGAAGAACTCCTCGGTCGCGGTTTCCTTGTCCTTGCCATAAAACGATTGCAGATAGGAGCCGGGACGAAGCCGAATCTCGGGAATCGCGCCGGAAAGCTTGGGCGCCTCGCCCTTGCGATTGGGGACGGCGCAGGCTACGGGATAAATGACGATATTCTTCGAGCCAGAGTTATTCTCGGCGGAGTCCGCGTCCTTGAGGCCGTGTACGTTGCGGGCGAATTCGAGGAAAGCGTATTGAAACCCGCCGCAGGTCCCCAGAAACGGCCAGTCGCGCCGGCGGGCAAATTCAATCCCCTTGAGCATGCCTTCCAAGCTTTTGTAGGGACTGCCCGGCGAAGCCCACAGGCCGTCGAAGCTTTCGAGAATTTGTTCAGAGCCGGGCGCGACCAGCGAGGGCGTGGGGATCCACTCCGCTTCCACCGTGATGCCCAGCTTGCGCGCGGCATGCTGGATCGAATTCGTGGTCGCCGGATGCGAGCGAAATTCAGAGTTGAAGTCGCCCAGAATCCCAATACGGGTGGCATCGCTCACTTGAGCATTGTACTAGAGCGCTTTGCGCGGACGGGCGCGATCAAACGCGGTCTGGTGTAGAAGAATGGTGCTGGAAGAATGGCGCCGGAAGGATGGCGCGGTAAGAGCTCGCCGATCACAACCAGTTAAGGACGCTGAGCAGGCCATAAAGGCTGAGCAGCGCCAGCGCCGGTCCGCCCCAGATCATCAGAGTGCATTGCCAGCCGAGCGAGCGGGCAACCTCCTGCTGGCCGCGCCAGGAAATGAGAAACGCTTTGTTGTTCTGCCCCTTCATCAGGACGACCGGCGGGTGAGGATCGAAGGCATCGGCTCGCCCCGGGATCGGATTTGCAATACCTGTGTTGGAAGGGTTCGCTGAAACCGCAGACAAATTCGCGCGAGCCGAAGATGCCGCCGCGGGTTTTGGGGCCGAGAACGTCGGGTCAGGGCTCATCTTGACCGCCGTGCCTCCCAAGCCAGCGGCCGACCAGGCGACTGGATTCGAAATGCCGGCCCGTCGCAAGGCCTCAGCGACTTTTTGCTGTTGCGCGGGGTCTGCGGACTTAGATGCCGCGGTGCCCGGCGAAAGCGGCGTCCCTTGCTGGTTGCGAGCGATCGGTTGATTGGCGAGCGTGCGTGCTGCAAACGTGTTCAAGTCGTTGTCAAATGAATCGGAAGAGCTGCTGCGGAAAGAACTTGCACCCGAAGAAAACGATAATGAGCTGCCGCCCGACAGCGAGAATGTCGGAAGCGGAAGCGCAGACGACAAAGAAAATCTCCGCGCAGAAACCTGATCCAGCGCATCGGGGTCGGGCACCGCATCGGCTTTGACCTCAAGTCCAGGATTGTCGCCCAGCGTGCCCAGAATAAACAGCGCGTTCTTGGGCTTGATGCAGCATTCCTCAATCTTGATCCTGTTGCAGGTGGCCACACCGTGGCGCGCCAGAAAGCTGTCGACGCTCGTGGGGGTTTCGTTTCTGGAGAAGAACGACGTGTTAAACTCCTCCTGGAAGTCGCGATGCAAGTCGAGTTCTGCGCCGCGCGGATCGACCAGCACGCGTCCGGTATTGTCGTCGAGGAAAAACGGCAGGTGCATACACTCGCCGGCCACCTTCACCCATTGATTATTCTTGCCCTGGCGCTTCCACTCCCACGCCACCGTGCGGTAGTAGTAACAAGCTCTCCCCGTCACGGGCGCCACCATGGTGTAAGGCCCAGCCGCCAGGCCGCTGACTTCCACCATTCCCATGGCCGCGCTGCGAATTTTCGAGAACGGAGTGTCGAGGATCAGCCGGCGTCGCTTCAGCAGATAGAATCCGCGAAAAAAGAGATAGATGCCTGCCGCAAAGCCGATTGCGCCCCAGACGATGAAGCCTCCGGGGCTCGGCGTATTCGACGATAGGAGCGCGAGCATCACAGATGAAGTCCCAAAGCGAGGCTCGAGATACGCGGAGCCTAGGCCAGCGTAAGGGATCAGGAAACTGGGCTGCAGTACAAAACGCTGGATCGGCTTACGTTGGTAATGAAGTC
>JBEKDY010000255.1:0-11251 GCA_050014115.1 Candidatus Sulfotelmatobacter sp.
GGCACCTGTGCCGCCATCTTGGTGATGTCGCCGGTGATCTTGTTCATTCCGGAGGCATCGCCGTTCCCGGTCGACACGATGGTGATC
Organism: Candidatus Sulfotelmatobacter sp.; assembly: GCA_050014115.1. Taxonomy (GTDB): domain Bacteria; phylum Acidobacteriota; class Terriglobia; order Terriglobales; family Acidobacteriaceae; genus Sulfotelmatobacter. Next base: position 88 of record JBEKDY010000255.1, read on the forward strand.
TTGTCGACGTTGGCCAGCGGAGCAGCCAGCGCCCTCACCACTTCGGGCATGATCGCGAACAGCTTGTCGATCACTGCCGCCTGGTTGTATTCCTGGAAAGCTTCGGCTTTCACGTTCATGGCCTTGGCTTCGGCTTCGCCTTTCTTGAAAATGATTTCCGATTCGGCCTCGCCCTGAGCACGAATCGACGACGCCTGGCCTTCCGCTTCCGCGATCAGGCGCTGCTTCTCGGCCGCGGCCAGAGTCTCAATCCGCTGACGCTCGATTTCCGCTGGCTTCAGCACCGTTGCGATCAGTTCGTTCTCGCGGCGGTTGATTTCTGCCTCCTGCACCTTCACTTGCTGTTCTTTCTCGATCTGCTGCACCTTCACCTGTTCCGCGATCACTTGCTGCTGCATGATGTTGGTCTGGATGTCATAAGCCTTGTCCGCCTGCGCCTGCTGGCGTTTTGTGACTTCCAGGTATTGCGCTTTCTTGATTTCCAGGTCGCGCTGCGATTCCGCCTGCTTTGCCAATGACAACGTTTCCGCCAGCACACGTTCCTGATCGGCCTGGGCCTTGGCCACGGCCGATTCCCGCTGCGCCAGTGCCCGCCGGATCGCGGTATCGCGGTCGGCTTCGGCCGCCGCCACATCGGCGTCACGCTTGATGCGTGCCACGTCGGGCTTGCCCATGTTGGTGATGTATTCGTTCTTGTCGCGCACTTCTTTAATCGTGAACGAAATCACTTCCAGGCCCATCTTGTTCATGTCTTCGGCGCACGTTCCGCGCATGCGGTCGGAAACCATTTCCGGCTGCTTCACAATTTCTTCCACCGTGAGTTGCCCGATGATGCCGCGCAAGTGGCCTTCCATCACCAACCGGATCAGGCCTTCGCGCTCCTGATCGGTCTTGGTAAGAAATTGCTCGGCCGCCGTCAGCACGGATTCCCGGTCGGACTTTACTTTGATTTGCGCCACGGCCTCCACGGTCACCGCAACGCCTTGTTTGGTGTAGAGATCCTGCTGCGGAGCCACGTCGAACGACATCAGTTCGAGCGATAGATCGCGGCAAACCTGCACCATGGGAAATACCAGCGTGCCGCGCCCCTGCACCACACGCGTCCCACCCAGGCCGTAGACGATGAGTGCTTCGTGCGGCCCCGCTTTGCGATATAGCCTGGCCATTCCGCTCATCAGGAACAGGATGACCATCACTCCCAGCCCGGCAAAAATCCAAATCGTCACTACCGTCGAAAGCCCGAACATAACGCCTCCTGTTACAAATGCAGTGCGAGAAAATTTTTTTCGCTCGAGTCGCGTCCCATCGGGGACTTTGCGCCCATCAACTCGGAATGGGATGGCGGCGGGTTCAGGTTCCACTCGACAATCGAGTTGTTTCCGAACCACAGAAAACCGAGCACTACATAAAAAACCACCAGCATCGGCCAAGACGAAGCCGGCTTCAAGGCCCGTACGATCAAGCCTGCCACCGTGAACAGGATCAGCATGACCGCCATGATGCCGAGCCCCAGCATCAACGACCCTTCCCGCGATGTGTAGCCGTTGGGCTGCCAGTTAGCGTCGAAGTGCACGGCCATGCGCGCGGGCAACTGGTCCCAGGCCCGCCAGTACTTGAGCGCTGTGATCGGCAGCGACAACCACATCATCCAGACCAGCGGCTTATACCAATCCCGATTCATAGAATCTCCAGACTCATTCCGCCAACGCAATCGCCAGCGGCCTCGCGTTGGTTTTGCTGGCCCTATTGCTCACCCGACATTTCGCTCCACAGCTGGACGTAGGCGATTCCTTTTTCGTAGCGCGTAACCACGACTTCGGTACCCTTGGCGATGGCGCTGCCATCTTCGCTGCGCGCCCCGCAAACGCGCCGGGTTCCAACCTGCGAATAAAGAATTTCTCCCGTCCCGCCTTCGCGGATGGGGCTTGTAATCCTGCCCAGCACGCCCACCATTTCGTAATCCGCGGCATTCATGCACTCTTCGTCCGCCATCAACACTTTGCTCAGGAATAGGAAAATAATTCCGCCGCCCAGCAAACCACTGAACACGGACAACATCAACCCCATGCCAACCCACAGCGTGGAATAACGAGTCAGCAAATATCCGGTCCCGCCAAACCAGGCCAGAAAAGCCGTCAGCGTGACGAAGTTAAACGGCGACGCCCCGCTCCGCCCGCTTTGTGTTCCAGTTTGTGCTCCAACGGCTTGTGTCGAGCCGGCGTGGCCCACTGCTGGCGCGTGCAGCGCACCTGCGACCGGAGCGTGCCCGGCCCCCACGGGAGCCGAAGGCACATGCATGCCCCCGGCGTGACCGTGAAAGTGCGGCAGGTGCAAGCGGCCGAAGCGGGAGCCTCCGAAAACGAAGGAAAAAAAACTGAAACAGAAGCCCACCGCGAAGCAGATCAAATAGAAATCTGACCAGTCCATCTTGGCTGACGTCATCGGGTTCGCCTCCCCTCGGCACCGGCACCACGGTGGTTATGTTTGCCCATCAGTTCCGGACGCAAAGCCTCCAGCAAACGCTCCGCCAGGCCGGGCGTATCCAGAATCGCGCCCAACAGCAGCAGACTGCGCCGCGTATCTTTTTCGCGCGCGGCCTTGATCAGCACGTGACTAACCTCGGCGTCGTTGGCGAACTTCTCCGAACCCTGCAGCAGCCAAACGTCGAGCTGGCCTTCGGTGGTACGCAAATCCGAAGTCAGTTCCGTGTGATAACCCTCAGGATCGTCCACCAGAAAACCGGGATGCACTTTGAAAAACTTCGCCAGCAGCGCTCGCGAAGACTGCGTCATATGCGGCCGCGCCCCGCTTTCGATCTGGGACAGGTAGGACTGGCTGATGGTTTTTTTTCCCGTCGCATTTTTCGTCAACCCATTTTTCGTCAACCCCCGGCCGCGTCCCAGTTCCTGACGCAGCGCGACCACGATTTCCTGCTGCGTCATGGGACGCCCCAGGCCGCGCAACGAACCTTCCACTTCGCGCAGGTAGCGGATTTTTTCGCCCAGTTTCATATCTCACATCGCAATAACAGTATTGCAATTTGTAATCTGTGTCAAGAGCAGGATTTGGAGCGTTTTCAGAGGGTTACAGCCCGGCGGAAAAACCAAGCCTGCACCGAGGAACGGGGGACGACCCGAGAGACCTCACAACCCGCCCGGATAACCGCGTGCTAAACTTCCGCCTCTATCGATCTCAGGAGGGCTCATGTTTCGACGCGCGGTGGTGGGAGTTTCGTGGCTGGCGATGTTGACGGTCTTGTGGACGTTCTTATTAACGTTCACCGCGATTGCACAAAACCCCGACATCCCCGAGCCTGGTTCGGTCGAAGCGATCGCGGCGGCGACAACCGATCCGCACTATGTTTCGCCCTGGGTCTCGTATATCCCGCAATCCGCCACGGTTCCGTCTCCCGAGAAATTTCTGAGCCGCATCATGGGCGCTCCCGGAGAACTGCTGGGGACTGAGAAGTCGTACGCGTACGCCAGGGCCCTGGCGGCCGCCAGTCCTCGGGTTCGAGTGTTCACGATCGGGCACAGCGAGGAAGGACGCGAAATCGTCATCCTCGCCATCGCCGACGAGGCCGGCATCCGCGATCTCGATCGACTGAAAGCCGCGACAGCAGCCTTAGCAGATCCGCGCCGCACCGACCAGGCCGCCGCCGACAAACTCATCGCATCCGCCCGCCCGGTTTATTACTTCAACGCCGCGCTCCATTCCGACGAAACCGGATCCACCGAGGCCATGCTCGAACTTGCTTACCGCCTCGCGGTGTCGGAGCAGCCGATGATCCGGCGCATCCGCGAGCAATTGGTAGTGCTGATCAATCCCATTTCCAATCCCGATGGGCGCGACAAAATGGTCGACTGGTTCTACCGCTATCTCAAGGGCAAAACGGACCGCAACACTCTGCCCCGGCAATCGCCTCCGTACTGGTCGAAGTACGCCTTCGTGGATATCAACCGCGACACTCACCAGCAGACGCACGAAACCACAAAAGCCGTGCACCGCATGTTTCATGAGTGGCATCCCACGGTCGTGCACGATCTGCACGAAGGCTCGCCCCTGATGATGACCTGGAACGGCACCGGGCCCTACAACCCAAACATCGATCCCATTACCTACACCGAATTTCTAGAACTCAGTTTTCACGAAGTCGAGGCCATGACGGCAATGGGCATGCCCGGCGTCTCGACGTGGAATTTTGGAGAAGCATTCGCGCATCTTTATCTCGATTCCGTGGCCATGAATCACAACAGCATTGGGCGCGGTTTCGAGACCTTCGGCAACGGCAGTGCGGAGACGGAGAAGCGATCCATTTCGCCGTCGTCGGCAAAGATGGAGTGGTACCGTCCGCTGCCTGCGCCGCGAGAGGTTACGTGGTCGGCCCGCGACAATCTTAACTATCAGGAAACCGGTGCGCTGGCGGCGCTCGATGAATCGGCAAGCCACTCCAAGGAAATGCTGCGCAATTTCTACAGAAAGGGATGGGATTCCTGGCAGAAAGGCCTCACCGAGCCGCCCTATGCGTTTCTGATTCCGGAAGATCAAGGCGACCCGGCGCGAGTAGCGCAAATGGTGGGCCGGCTCATGGGGCAGAAAATCGAAGTGGCCCGGGCGCAGAATCCGATTCAGATCAAGGAAGGAAATTTTCCCGCAGGAACCTACGTGGTTCGCCTCGATCAGCCCTACCGAAACTACGCGGTGGACTTGCTCACGCCCCAACACTATCCCAAAGATGGAGAAGCGCCCTACGATGATGTTTCCTGGGAGCTTCCCGCGAATTACCATCTGCAGGCGATTGCCACGGCCGATGCGTCCATCCGCGATATCGTCTATCTGGCTTCGATATCAGGATTGCCGAACATGAGTTCGACGCCGGCGGCGCGAAGTTTCCCGCAGGGTCGTGGATCGTTGCCGATCAAGCCCGGCTTCACGATGCGATTGTGTCGACTGCTACGGAACTGGGACTCGACTTCACCCAAGTCTCGGCCCTCCCCGATGTGCCGTCGCACAAGGCGCCGGCGCCGCGCATTGGCGTGTGGGTACCGTGGGCGGATACTGACTCGATCGGATGGATCCGTTATTCACTGGATCAACGCAAAGTCCCTTACACCTATTTGCGCGATGAGGACATTCGCGCCGGGAATCTCCGCGGTCGCATCGACGTCCTGCTTTACGGACACGTCGATCTCGAACTGGCGGAGCAGATTGAGGGTCTGCCGAAAACCTGGTCACCCATGCCGTTCAAGAAAACCGCACAGACTCCGAGTTTCGGCACGCCCGCCGAATCCGACGACATCACCGGCGGAATTGGCTACGAAGGACTCGCGCAGATTCAACGCTTCATCGACGATGGAGGATTGATGGTGACGCTTGGCAGCGGAAGCATGCTGGCGCTGGAAGGCGGCCTGGTGCGTTTTGTGCGGCGGTCTTCTGGAGGCGTTCCGCGAAGCACGGCAGGCGGCGGGGGCGCGTCGTCGGCCGGTTCGCAGCAAGCGGCCACGCGAACGCCCGGAGCCCACGTGCGCGTCACTTTCGATCGCGCTGACCATCCCATTGCCTATGGGTATCCTGTGCACACCTATGTTTTTCGGCAGAATTTTCCGCTCTATAACATCCCGCGTCGTTGGCTGCGCATGGCGTATTGCACAACCTGTCTGGACGGACCCGAAGACCGCAGCGGTGTAGTGATGGAATGGGGCGATACCGATGGCAAGCCCTTCGTCGAAAGCGGCCAGGCGTGGGGAGAAGAGAATCTGATGGGCCGGCCCGCGATTCTGGACATGCCCGTGGGTAAAGGACACGTCGTCTCGTTCAATTTCAACCCGATGCATCGCGACTTGAATCGCGGCGACCAGCGCCTTCTGTGGAACGCGATTCTGAACTGGCAGGCGATTCTTGCGGGAAACGCGAAACCCTCCGAGACTTCAGGGCCAGCTCCCGAACCCGAAGACTAGAACGAAGACTGGAGCGAAGACCAAAACCACTTCTCACCGCCCTGCGGTTTCCGAAGGGACTTCTACAATCACAATCCCGCTTCGATGCGGGAACGGGGATCGAGATAGTCGCGCAATGCGTCGCCGATAAAATTAAACGACAACACGGCCAGCATCACCGCCAGCGCAGGAAACAGTACCAGGTGCGGCGCGTCGAAAAGATGGGCGCGGCCATCATTAAGCATAGCTCCCCAACTGGCTGTCGGCGGAGGCACGCCAAGCCCGAGAAAACTCATAGTCGCTTCAGCGAGAATGGCTCCAGCCATGCCGATCGCGGCCTGCACGATCACCGGCTGAATAATGTTGGGCAGAATGTGCCGCACGATGATGCGCACGTCGCTGGCTCCAAGAGCGCGTGCAGCTTCGACGAATTCGCGCTCGCGGGCGGCGAGCACTTGTCCGCGAACCAGTCGCGCGTAGCCCACCCATCCGCCAAGAGAAAGCGCGACCACAAGATTGAAGATGCCCGGACCACGAAAAGCGACGAAAGCAATCGCCAGCAGAATTCCGGGGAACGAAAGAAACGCATTCATCAGCACGATGTTCACGAAGCGGTCGATGCCTCCGCCGTAGTATCCGGCGACGGAGCCGATGATTAGACCGAGCCCAAGCGAAGTAAGCACCACGCAGCTGCCCACCAGCATGGAAATGCGTGCGCCATAGATAGTGCGCGAGAGAATGTCGCGACCGAGCTCGTCGGTGCCGAACCAGTGCGCTGAGGATGGAGTGTCAAGACGCGTGGGAAGATCGATAGCAGCAGGATCCTGTGGCGCGATCCACGGCGCGAACAGCGCGAGGATCACAAAGCCCACAACCAACACTACTCCGATTGCCGCCAGAGGATTGTGCCGGGCATTTCCCACAACCCGGCGGCGCAACGAGATGGCGGCGGTAGCGATGTCGTGAATCTTACACGGCTCAATCCCATTCAAGCCACACATTCAAGCCACTCCACAGTTGCGTCGCGGGTGCTGAGGCTGAGATTATCGTTGCGCCGCGAATCCAGTTTTCACGAGGGAGGTGTTCCCATGCGCAGGACTCTTTGTTTTCTGGCCGCAGTGATCGCTCTGTCAACCGGCGTTGTCGCTCAAAAGCCCGCATGGCAGCCTGGGCCCGGCCACACCACTCTGGACCTGTGGCCACACGGCGCGCCGGACGCTCAGCCCAATGCCAGCACCGAGGCCGACATGACGACCGCCAAAGATAATCTGATCGCGGGTAAGCCGGTGATTCGTCTGGGCAACGTTTCCGTGCCGACGCTCACGGTTTACTCGCCCGCGGGAAAGAACTCGGGCGCCGCCGTGGTCGTCTTCCCGGGCGGCGCCTATCACATTCTGGCAATCGACCTCGAAGGCACGGAAGTGTGCGATTGGCTGAACTCGGCGGGCATTACGTGCGTGCTGATCAAATATCGCGTGCCCGATTCCGGGCCGTATCCCAAGTCATCCGCCGCATTGCAGGACGCGCAGCGCGCGCTCGGCATTGTCCGCTCGCACGCGGCGGAGTGGCACATTGATCCCAAGCGCATTGGAGTATTGGGATTCTCGGCCGGGGCGCATCTTTCCGCGGCTCTCAGCACGCATTTCGAGCAGCGTCTATACGACCCTGTGGATTCCGCCGACCAGGTCAGCTGCCGCCCTGACTTTGCGGTGATCGTCTATCCCGGGTATTTGGCGTTGGCGGAGCAGAACTTCGCGCCCAACGCCGACATTCATGTCACGGAAAAAACTCCGCCCACGTTTCTGGTGCAGGCCGAAGATGATCCGGTGCACGTTGAGAACTCGACCGTATATTTTCTGGCGCTGAAAAACGCCAAAGTTCCAGCGGAAATGCACCTCTACGCCAGCGGCGGCCACGGCTACGGCCTGCGAAGAACAGAGCTTCCGGTCACCGCCTGGCCGAAGCTGGTGGAGACGTGGCTGGGAACGATTCATGTGGTGCCGGCGCGGACAAACTGACGCGGCTGCGCCTGATCGCATTTGCCATAGCATCCAACAGCAGGTCCCTCCACTGCGCATTGCGATTGGCTTCGCCAATCTCAACGCTCCGGTCGGGATGACAGAAGTTTGGTGTTGCGAGCAAAGCCAATCGCAATGCTAGGCGCGGGATGACACGTTTTTTAGTTTGCTGCGAAGAAAATTCTTCCTCGGATGAACATTTTGGAATTGAGCTGTATAAAACCTACTGCCTGATCCTCGGGTTCGCCACCGAATACAGCACGTCCGTCAGGAAGTTCACAGCGACATACGTCAGCCCAATCGCCAGGATGCAGCCTTGCACCAGGTAGTAGTCGCGGGCGGAGATGGCGTCGATGGTGAGGCGACCGATGCCGGGCCAGGAGAATATTTTTTCGGTGACGATGGCGCCGGCCAGCAGCGCTCCGAATTGCAGGCCCAGCACGGTGATGATCGGGATCATGGCGTTGCGCAGGGCATGGCGGTAGACGACGGTGCGCTCGGGCAATCCTTTGGCGCGGGCGGTGCGGATGTAGTCCTGGCTCAACTCTTCAAGCATCGAGGTGCGCACCATGCGAGTGAGGATGGCGGCCAGCGCGCTGCCCATGGTGACGGCGGGCAACACGAGATTGGCGAACGAGCCGGCGCCGGAGACGGGGAGCCATCCCAGCTTGATGGCGAAAAGAAGAATCAGGATTGGGCCGAGCGCGAAGTTGGGAAACGACAGGCCGAACAGGCTGACCACCGACAGCAGGCGGTCGTCCCAGCGGTTGCGGCGCTGCGCGGAACGCACGCCGGCGGGAATGGAAAGAACGATCGCGATAAACAGCGACGCCAGCGTGAGCTTTAGCGTGTAGGGATAGCGCTGCAGCACGAGCCGCGTCACGCTCTGGTTATAGCGGAACGACGGGCCGAGGTCGCCGTGCAACACGCCTTTCCAATAGCGAATGTATTGTTCGCGAAGCGGCGCGTCGAGGCCATAGGCATGGCGAGTGGCTTCGATGTCCGCGGGCGGCGCGCCTTCCCCGAGCATCTGCTGAACGGGGTCTCCAGGAACGAGATGGATGAGCAGGAAGACGAGACTTACCACGAGCCAGATTACCGGCAACGTGTAGAGGACGCGTTGGAGGAGGCGGGTGAACATCGGGCTTCGGGCTTCAGCTTTCGGGCTTCAGCCCTGCGATTCTGGCGAATGCATCAATGCCATTGGCTGAGATCTAACTCGTCAATCCGACGGTGGATTTTAACCTACTGGATGGCTCGAAATAGGTGCTGCCTGGCCGAAGCCCGATAGCAGAAGCCCGAAGCCCCTCCGTTCAGTCTCCTGCTCCCTTGGCGGCTTCCGCCTCTTCTTCGCCCTTCGCCGACTTCTCGATCCTTACTTTGGCGATGCGGTGGCCTTCCAGTTCCTCCACCGTATAACGCCAGCCTTCGTATTCGAACGATTCACGCAGGCTGGGAATTTTCTGCAGGCGCGCGAGAATAAATCCGGCCAGAGTTTCAAAGCCAGCGTCCCGAGGCAGGCTCAGGCCGTGCTGCGTTTCCAGGTCGCGGATGTTTACCGAGCCTTCCAGCACAAGGACGGATTCGTCGTCCAGCGCCGGCTCGTTGGGCGAGTGGTCGAATTCGTCTTCGATATTTCCCACCAACTGCTCGAGGATGTCCTCGACCGTGATCACTCCGGCGGTTGAGCCGTATTCGTCGACCACCACAGCGAGATGGCGGCGGCGGTCCTTGAACTCGGCGAGCAGTTCCGCCAGCACCTTCGTCTCGGGCACCACCAGCACGTCGTGAATAATCTGCCCGATCTGCATGCGGGAGATGCGCGTGGCCGTGGTCTGTCCAAGATTGCTGAGGCGCAGGCGCATCCAGCGCATCAGGTCTTTGTAATAGAGCACGCCGACGATGTGCTCCGGCCCGCGCTGCGGGTCAAAGACCGGGATGCGGGAATGCTGGCCCTCCACCACGCGGGCCAGCGCGTCGTCGAGCAGAAGGTCAGAGGGCAGCGAGAAAATGTCCGGCCGCGCCACCATCACTTCCTTGACGGTAACGTTGTCGAGCTCGATGGCGTTGTGAATCATCTCTTCCTGGAACTCAGGAATCTGGCCAAACTGGCGGCTCGCTGTGACGATGAGCTTGAGTTCGTCCGGCGAGTGGATGGCACCGCGACGCCGCGTGTCCTGCGCGCCGAACAGCCGCAGCACCAGCCCTCCGGACCGGCGCATGACAAAAAGAATAGGCCGCGTAATCGTAAGAAACGCTTCCATGGGCGCGGCTACGGCGAGGGCAATTTGCTCGGGGCGCTGGAGGGCCAGAGTTTTCGGCACGAGCTCGCCCAGCAGCACGTGCAAATACGTAATCAGGCTGAACGCGATGACGATGGCGATGGTGTGCGCGTAAACCTCGGCGTGGGGCACGCGGTGAACGAACTCCATGCCTTCCACCAGGCGCGCGACCATAGGCTCGCCGATCCAGCCGAGGGTCAGGCTGACGATGGTGATTCCAAGCTGAACCCCGTTCACCACCTCATCCAGATGCTGGTGCAAGCGCTGCACGATGCGGGCGCCAATCCGTCCAGATTCAATGAGTTGCTGGATGCGCGTATCGCGCACGCTGACCAGCGAGAACTCGGCGGCCGCGAAGAATGCGTTGGCTGCGACCAGGAGCAGGATCAGAAAGACCCGGAGCAGCACAAAGGCGATCATGGAACGCTAATTCTAACACTGGTAGCCGGTTGCCAGTTCCTTAGTGTTGACAGTCCGGCGGACTGCCAATGAATCTAGAGTCAGCGGAGATTTTCCTCCGGCGCCGCAAATTCGATTCCAACACGCGCTATCCTTTTGGGAGATTACTGGTCTAACTAGCAGGTGGCATTGGTCTTGGCCGTTGCTGCCGATGATCTTCGCGCTTTCCCGTAGAACATTCTAATTTTCTGGAACAAAAACCAGTCTGGCCCCGTATTAAGGAGTGAGAGCGGCGTACGGCTCCCATCCAGCAGAAAGCATCGAATCACCGAACCATCGAGAGTGGAACCATCCCCTTAGGAGGCGTTGTGAACGGAAACGGAAATAATAATAAGAAGAAGCGCCGCAAGTTATTCATTTATGGCGGCATAGCCCTGGGAATCGTCCTGCTGATTTCGGTGGGTGTATTCGCGGCCACGCGCGGCGGCACCAAGATTGACCCCTCAAAGCTGGCGAAGGTGGAAAAAGG
>JBEKDY010000256.1:0-6081 GCA_050014115.1 Candidatus Sulfotelmatobacter sp.
TCGACCGACCGAACGCGAGAGATCATCGACGCCTTCGCCGAAGAGCATCCCAGCATCGAGCCCTTCCACCGCGTCGGCGGGAAGCCCGGCAAGGCGGCCGCCTTGAAAGAAGCGATGCTCCGCGTCAACACCGAGGTCGTGCTCATTTTCGACGCGGATTATATTCCCGGCAAAGCACTGTTGCGGCAGTTGGTGGCGCCTTTCTTCGATCCTGAAATCGGCGCGGTGATGGGGCGAGTGGTGCCGCTGAATGTGGGCAAGAAATGTCTCACGCGCTTGCTCGATCTTGAGCGTTCGGGCGGCTACCAGGTCGATCAGCAGGCGCGCATGAATCTTCACCTTGTACCTCAGTACGGCGGAACCGTGGCTGGTGTGCGCAAGGTAGCGCTCGAGGAAATCGGCGGATGGAACCAGAACGCGCTCGCCGAAGACACCGACCTGACTTACCGTCTGCTGCTGGCCGGATGGAAGACCGCATACGAAAACCGCGCCGAGTGCTACGAGGAAGTGCCGGAGCGCTGGCCCGTCCGCGTACGCCAGATCATGCGCTGGGCCAAAGGCCACAACCAGGCGATGATCAGCTACATCGTTCCCACCGCGAAGTGTTCCAGCCTCGGCTGGTTCGAGCGCGTTGACGGCGTGCTGCTGTTGGGCGTGTATCTGATGGGCCCTGTGTTGTTATTGGGATGGCTTCTGGCCGTTGTGCTCTTCTACACCGGCGTGCAAATCGGTGGCGGCTTGACCGTGCTGGCGCTGGGCGCGTTCACTACCCTGGGGAACTTCGCCGCCTTCTTCGAGATCGCTGCGGCCGCGCGTCTCGACGGCTCGCGGCAACGCATCCGTCTGTTGCCGCTGACCCTTTTCGGTTTCACCGTTAGTCTCATCAGTGTTTCGCAAGCGGCCTGGCAACAGGCGCAGGAGAGCCTGTTTGGAAGCGCCGAACTGGTTTGGGACAAGACCGAGCGCTCGCGCACCGCACCCGTGCTCGACGACCCGCTATCCCCGGCCGCGCACGTCCTGAGGGGATCTCTGTGATGTGGCCCTGGGCCCCGCTTGGGTTGACCACGGTCACCGCGGCCCTGCTCGCGCTGCCGGTCACGCCCGCGCTATACGAGCTATGGAAGCGTGGCGATGCCGCACCTCTGCCCACCTCCCGCCATGACGGCCGGATCGCGAACTTTGCCGAGATCTTCCATTCGCGCCTGGCACCACTCCGCCCGCAGCTGGAGCGCTGCCGCACCCAGCGCGAGGTTTCTCGCACCTCCATCGATGGCATGCAGGTATTGCTCGTAGGTTCGAACAGTGAAGACTTCGACTTCCATCCGAGTTTGACCGCAGGCGTAGATGCCGTCATGTTGACACAGCCTGCAATCGTTCCGGCTGGCACTGTCGTCGAGGCCGATCTCTGCACAGATAGCATCTTGGAGTTGGGGGAAGGTTCCGCGCTTCGTGCTGCGCGAGGCGCGAGCGACATCATCCTCGGAAAAAATAGCGTGGTCCTTCGCTGGCTGCACGCTGACGGCACCATTCGCCTGCGCCCGGGAAGCACCGCCTATGGGCGCATTTCCGCCGGCCAATCGATCTGGTTGGAGCCGGGCTGCGGCTTCCAACACATGCACGCTCCACAGATCCTCACCGTCGATTCTCACCAGGGCGATGTTGACCAGCGCGACACAAAATACGTTCCGTCTAAAATCCACGTCTGCCAAAACCACGTCTGCCAAACTCAGGAAGGTACCCGAGAGGATCCGCAGCCCGCCGTCCTCGATGAGACCGATGCGAGCGATGCGTTCACATCTTCCCGTAAACGCATTCGCGTTCAAGGCGATTTTGTTCTCGCAGCCGGCGAGACTCTGAGTGCAAATGTCATCGCCACCGGCGAAATCCGCCTCGGCCACGGCGCGCACCTTTTCGGAACCGCCAAGAGTTACAAAGATACCGTCATCGAGCAGGACGCCTGCGTGCATGGCGGCATAGTGTGCGGAGGCACCGTCCAGCTCGGGCCGCACTCTTTTGTTGCGGGCCCGCTCCTGGCCGAAGCCGACGTGTTCATCGCGCGAGGCACCCGAGTCGGCGAACCGGATGCGCTCACTACCATTTCGTCATGCCGCATCCAGATCGCAGCCGGATGCCGGCTCCACGGCACCGTTTGGGCGCGCGTGCGGGGAAGCGTCGAAGTCTGATGCTCACTCGACCAGCACGCCTGGGGATAAGCTCGCGGCAAGGCGGCCCTCCGCGCCCGACCGCCGCGCTCGCGCTTTTCGCTCTGCTGTGCTTCGGCCCGCAAAGCATCTGCGCAACTGCCTTTGATCCCGCAACCTTACAGTCGCCTGATGGCGCAATAACGCTGAACTCCGGCGGCGACTATGTCGAGCCCTACTTCGCCACCAAGGCGCTGATCGTCGCACAAGACGGTGGGTTGGATGTCCACGAGGCGGCGCAGGCCTGGATCAGATGGGCGTTGCCGCGCCAGCGCTCCGGCGGCCTCTTCCACCGCTTCTGTCGCGCGAGCGATCACAGCAACGCTACTAACAGTAGTGACGCCTGGCGCGATTGCGCCGCCGCCGATGCCGACGATTCCATGCTTGCGCTGTGGATGCAACTGCTATACCGCATGGCGCCCACCACTGGCATGTCTCCAGAATGGCAGCGCAGCGTGACGCTGGCAGCCAGGCAATTGGCGAAGTTGCGCAACACGCGTCTGGGTGTCTACCACATCTCAGAGCGCAACCACGTAGCGCTATTGATGGACAACATCGAAGTCTACGCAGCGCTGAGGGATGTCGCGCAAGCACAACTGCGTTTGCACGATCCGACCGCGGCCGCCACGGATGCCCGCGCTGAGCAACTCGACGCTGCCATTCAGCGCGTCTTCTGGGATCGTCACGCTCAGCGTTTTCGGCCCTCCATGCAGAAGACCCGCCCCGCGTTTTATCCCGACAGCGTGGCCCAGGTTTATCCGTGGCTCGCCAACGTGAGCGGCCCTGGCCAGGATCCGCGGCTGGCGTGGGAGCGCTGGAAACAGATGTTTGGCGCCGGCTGGATCGAGCGCCGCTACGACACTCATCCGTGGGGCTTGGTCGCGCTCGCCGCCGAGAAACTCGGCGACACGGCCTCGGCAGCCTGCTGGACTTCGCAATCCGACTCCCTCCGCGGCAGCACTTCGTGGAACGTTCTGGAGGAAGCAGTGTGGCAGTCTCTGCGTGCGCGTTTTGCCCAGCCGCAGTTGCTCGACCCCCAGGTTTGTGTGGGGTTTCTCGGTGAAGTGCCAGGGGCAGCGATGAAGTCACAACTATGAAAGCGCAATTATGAAGAAAGGGGCTAAGTACGTGTGCGTGGCTGTCCTCGCGCCGCTTTTGCTTTTCGCAGTTGGCTATATGCGTCGTTCCGAACGAGCAATGAGCGGCGGGGGCGCGGACACGCTGCTCTTGCTGCTGCCTGACGCGGTCGATTCCAACTCGCTGGCGGTCGAGGAGTGGCTGGACGCCGCCAGCGAAGAAGGTCTTCACCTGCAGCCGATTCATGACTCCGAATTCCTCGACCCACTCTCCACCATCCATGCCGCGGGAGTAATAATCCCCGATCAGCTCCATCGCACTGCGAACGACGTGCTCATCGGCGAGCTCTATCGCTATGTGCACGGCGGCGGCAATCTCATGGTCGTCTATGACGCCTGCACTTACGATCTGAATGGCCGCTTCCCGCCGGGTGATTCTCGTCTCTCTGCTCTCGTCGGGGTGCGCTACGCGCTCTATGACCTCTACGAGACCGCGACCATGGAGTCGACGCAAGTCACCGGCACGTCCGCTGCCATGCGGGAAATCGGCATCCCGCCCGGAAGCTTCGTACCCATGAATAAAACCGGCGACGGGGGCAAGCTCGGGCGCTGGCGTCCAGTTGCCGAGCGCGACGCCAGCAACAGCCAGTTCGCCTTTGCCGCTTACCAGTATGGTGATATCGACTACCCGCTCTTCCGCACGCTTGGCGATTTCGACGGCACCGTGCTGCTCAGATCCCGGCGCGGGTTTGCCGCCGGCTATCGGCAAGAGGAACTGGGGCAGGTTCTGTTCGTGAATCTGCCGCTCGGATACTTGGCATCGCGCACCGACGGCTTGCTGCTGCACTCGTTCCTTCACTTCTTTGGCGTCCACATGCTTGGCCTCCCGTGCCTGGCGTCGGTTCCGGACGGAGTGGGCGGACTTGTATTTAATTGGCACATCGACGCGCGCTCGTCATTGAAGCCGCTCAAAATGCTGGCGGATGAAGGCATTTTCGATCACGGAAAATTCTCCGTCCACTTCACGGCTGGGCCCGACGTCGATGCCTTTGGCGACCATAAAGGTCTCGACGTGCCACATGATGCCGAAGTGCAGAAGTGGATCCACTACCTGCTGGCGCGGGGAGACGAGATCGGCAGTCATGGCGGCTGGATCCACAACTACTTCGGCGGCCATGTGTCCGATAAGAACGAAAGCGAATTCGAGAAGTACCTGACGTTGAACAAAGACGCTCTGGAACAGGTTTCCGGCACCCGCATGACCGAGTACTCCGCGCCGGTGGGCAACCAACCCGCCTGGGTGACGCACTGGCTCGAGCGCAACGGTTTTGTGGCCTACTACTTCACCGGCGACGCCGGCCTGGGACCAACCCGTGTCTATCGCAACGACGAGCGCGATGGCTCCAACATTTGGGGCTTCCCCATTCTCCACATGGGCAAGGAGGCCAGCCTGGAAGAGATGGGCTTCGACGACGTCCCCATTAGCGCGGTGCGCGACTGGTTGCTGGCGGTGACGGACTTTACCGTGCGGCAGCACGAGGCCCGGCTGGTGTACACGCATCCCTACGGAGCGGAGCGCTTTTTTGGCACGTTGCGGACGTGGCTGGACAATGCCAACGCCATCGAGAAAGAAGGTCGCTTTCACTGGTACACGATGACTGAGCTGGCGGGGTTTCTCAATCAGCGCGCCCTCGTCCGCTGGACTGTGCTCCACAAATCAGCTGGCAAGGTCACTCTGCACGCTTCCCATCCCCAGACGCTTGCTCACCAAACCTGGACATTTCCTCAGGAGTACTACGGCAACGCCCGCGTGGTGGAAGGCAAGGCGACGGTCCGAGTGGAAGACGGCATGGTCATCGTCGCCGCCGGCGATGGCCGCCAGCTGACCGCAGAACTTACTCTGCGCCGCGATCCCTGGCGCTCCAGAGCTGAAGGCCTCGAGGCGAAGCGATGAAGAAGACGACTCACCGGGCGTCTCGCGGAGGAATGGCCGGGCACGGGCGTCCAGGCGAAGCACAGCTCGGCAGCGGCCCGGGCCCACGTCAACTTTGGATTCTCTGCAAGACACTGATCGCGCTCTTTGCATGTTTGTTCACGTGTGCCGTCGCCAGTGCGCAGGCCAGTTCGAACACGACCGTGGCGCCCGGATCGAGCCTGCCCGGATTAGGCGGCATTCC
Source organism: Candidatus Sulfotelmatobacter sp. (assembly GCA_050014115.1). GTDB lineage: Bacteria > Acidobacteriota > Terriglobia > Terriglobales > Acidobacteriaceae > Sulfotelmatobacter. Next base: position 5,455 of record JBEKDY010000256.1, read on the forward strand.
CTTAGGCCTCGACGGTCCCGGATATATCGAAGTTGGCGGCGGCCACAGCGCTCTCACCGGCAACTACCCCGCCTGGAACGATTTCTATCTACGAGCCGTAGTGTCGGGCGGCCGCAATACGTTTACAGGGGAAGTCACGCGCGAAGACCGCTTCGGCGACAGCGGTTGGTTCGGTAATCTGGACATGGTCCGCTCGCTGTCGGAGGACTGGTTCGCGGAGGTTTCCGCCGGCGGCAGCGCAGGTGGCTTCTTTCTGAACCGGTTTCAGACCAACGCGCTCATCAACCGCAAGCTGCTCCCCCGGAGGCAACTGGTAGCGACTGCGGGCGTGGGCTTCGATCAGAGCAAGACCGCCGACAATGACGTGCGCGCCCAGGTCGGCGCCGCCTACTACTTTAAATATCCGATCGTGCTCCAGGGCGGCTTGAGTTGGACTCACGCCAGCCCCGGAGACATTCTCGCCCGTACCCAATACCTGGCCGGCACCTGGGGTCACGAAAAGGAGCGCTTCGTTTCCCTGCGCTACGAGTGGGGCCGCGAAGGCTACGAGATCATCGGTGCGCCCACGCCTCTGGCGCCGGTTTTCAACGTGGCGGAAAATTTTCCCGAGCATACGGTCGCCGGAAC
>JBEKDY010000257.1:0-5978 GCA_050014115.1 Candidatus Sulfotelmatobacter sp.
CATGCGTTTCGACTGGTGGGGCTGCGGCGATAACTTGATCAACTTACTAAGGGACGGGGGATAACGACCAGAAACTTAGAATCACAAACTTATGAAGACACTGCAACGCACTCTTACCATCGTGAAACCGGACGCCGTCCGCAGTAATGGGGTCGGCGACATCATTGAACAATTCGAGAAGAACGGCTTCCGCATTCTTGCCATGAAAATGCTCGAAATCTCCAAGCACCAGGCGGAGCAGTTTTACGCGGTGCATGCGAGCCGGCCATTTTATAACTCGCTGACTGATTTCATGTCGAGCGGGCCGGTCGTGGCATTGGCGCTGGAGAAGGAAAACGCCATCGCCGATCTGCGTAAGCTTATGGGAGCGACGAATCCGGCGAACGCGGAAGAAGGCACGATCCGCAAGAGGTGGGCGACCAGCATTGAGCACAACGCGATTCATGGGTCTGACGCTGAGGATACGGCGCGGTTTGAGTTGAGCTTTTTCTTTGCGGGGTACGAGTTGGCGAAATAAGCCACGGATTTTTACGGAGAAAGCGGTCTGGTGCTTATGCCGATGGTTCAAATTACTATGCTAGCCGGTCGTACCGCGGATCAGAAGCGCAAGATTGCGAAGCGGATTACGGATGCTTTGGTGGAAGAGGCTGGGGCGCGGCGGGAAGGGATCGTGGTGGCTTTCAACGAAGTCTCGAAGGAAAGCTATGCGTCGGGCGGCGAGTTGATGATCGACAAGGGAAAGTGACCGTAGAGGGCGGCCGAGTTCGAAAAAGCGGGCGAGAGGGCCCGCTCCGCACAACGTTTCCCACAATCCGTTTCAAAACAAGCTAGCCCAAGGGTTCGAAGAGATGGCCTTCTACGCGATCGGCGATTTTGGGGAGATCTTTGCGGGCGAACTGCAGGAAATGTGGAGCGTTGCGGTGGGCCTCGAGGGCAGCATCGTCTTTGTACTGCTCGTAGATAAAGAAGCGGCGCGGTTCGGTTTTGTGGCGGTGCACCTGGTACATCGCGCAGCCTGGTTCCTGGCGCGATTGTTCGGTGAGCTTTTGAAACAGCGCGGCCACTTCGGTTTCATGCCCTACTTTCGCCATCCAGGTGACTGCCAGAACCACCATCTTTCGCTCCTTACGTGTTTCCGCTTTGCCCCTGTTGATCCGAACCTTTTCGCCTTACCCCAAGGTTGTTCGGGGAGGTAATTCTAGGCTTTTTTCGCGGCGCTCTTCAACTCTGCCGCGAAGGCATCGACAATGATGGTGTGGTCGCGGTCGGGGCCGGTTGAGATCATCCCGACTGCGGCGCCGGTTTCTTTCTCGACGAAGGCCATGTAATCGCGGGCGCGCTGAGGCAGTTTTTCGAACCGGGTGATGCCCGCAGTCGAAGTCTGCCAGCCAGGGACGTTCTCGTAGATGCATTCGATTTTTTCGTAACCGCCGGTGGCCTGGGCGGGAGCTTCGTCTGTTCGCTTGCCATTGATCTTGTAGCCCACGCAAACTGGAATCGCAGCGAACTCATCGAGAATGTCGAGTTTCGTGATCACCAGCCAGGAGATGCCGTTGATCATGCCGGCGTAGCGCAGGAGCGGCAAATCGAGCCAGCCGGTGCGGCGGGGACGTCCGGTGACCGCGCCATATTCGTTGCCGCGCTTACGCAAAAGCTCGCCGGCCTCGCCTTTGTCCTCGGTGGGAAATGGACCTTCACCCACGCGCGTGCAATAGGCTTTGGTGAGTCCGATGACTGAATCGATGGCATTGGGAGCAACGCCGGTTCCGATCACGGCGCCGCCGGAAGTGGCACTGGAAGACGTCACGAAGGGATAGGTGCCATGATCGATATCGAGCATGGTGCCCTGAGCGCCCTCGAACAGTACGGAATGACCCTCTTTCAGCGCGTGGTTGAGGAGGACGGCCGTGTCCGCCACGAATGGGGCGATTTTTTCGGCGGCCTGCGCGTATTCCGTGTACATCTTGTCGGCATCGAGCGGCTCGGTGTTGAAGAGTGCGTGCGCGATCATGTTTTTTTCCCGGACCGCGTTCTCGATATGTTTCTTGAGCAGCTGCAGATCGAAGAGATCGGCCACGCGAAGACCACGGCGGCCCATCTTGTCTTCGTAGGCTGGGCCGATGCCACGCGAGGTGGTGCCGATCTTTACGCGGCCGGGGGCGTTCTCGGCGGCAAGTTCGATCATGCGATGGTAGGGCAGGATGACGTGGGCGCGATTCGAGACGAAAAGACTTCCGTCCACTTTGACGCCAAGCTGACGCAGCGCGTCCACTTCTTTCAGAAAGGCCAGCGGATCAAGCACCACGCCGTTGCCGATCACGCTGCGGCAACCGGCGCGCAGCACGCCGCACGGAACCAACTGCAGCACAAACTTCTTGCCGCCGATGATGACGGTGTGGCCGGCGTTGTGTCCGCCAGCGTAGCGGGCAACGACGGAGAAACTTTCCGACAGCACGTCGACGATTTTCCCTTTGCCCTCGTCGCCCCACTGGGCGCCGACGATCACAGCGGTTCTGCCTCTTTTCACTGCCAGCTCCGTCACAGGAATCCAGGCACACGCATGGCTGCGCCACGCCCGGGGGTTCGCACACTCCTTGCCCGTGGGGTCCTTTACTGAAGATTACTGGGATAGAAGCCGGGAAGATGTGTACGTGTTATCTTAGCGCGGTCTCGCGCGGAATAGCAACGTAACGGCTGGTCCCCGGCGGTGGATCGATTTGAATTTCTCAGCGTAGTGCAAATCAAAAGACTTTAACCGCAAAGTTCGCAAAGGAAGAGCGCAAAGTTCGCGAAGAAGTTCGAATTGAGCCATCGCGGCCGGCCCCACTATTCCACGGGGTCAGATTGCGGGAGAAACCATCTCGTGCGACGATAGGTTCATGAAGAAGGTTTTTCATTTCGACGCTCCGCGGGAAAAATATCACTGCGACGCTGCAATCCTGTGGTGCTTCGACAACCGCTTTGAGCTGGGATTTCGCAAGTTTCTCAGGCGCATCGGCGTCATCAATTGCGATCCGATCAAGGTGGCCGGAGGCGCGAAGTGCCTGGCCTCGCCGGAGCATGAGAGCGACCGTGAGTTCGTGCTGGATCAGGTTCGCAAGTCCATACGGCTGCATGGCACGACGCGAGTGATCCTGATGGTGCACTCCGATTGCGGCGCGTATGGAGGACTGGCCGCCACGTTCGGCGGCGACACTCAAGCGGAGGCTACGCATCACGAGGCCGAGCTGCAGCGGGCGGCAGAGAGCTTGGTGCGGGCGATTCCGGGAATCGAAGTGCAGGGATATTTCGTGGACTTTGAGGGAATCTGGGACGCGGAGATTGGAACTGTGCCCGAGGCTAAACAGTCGGTGGCGTGATGTTGGTGCCCAGCTTCAAGCTGGTGTAGGAAAACGCCATTACAGGCCAGTGGTGATGCGCGCTGGCATGAGATCCCTCGCTTCGCGCGGATGACGAGTAACGAGCGGAGCTTATTGAGCGCTTCCAGCGCTCCTATACTTAGAGAGTTTCGATGCCAAAATTCGAACATCATATATTTGTGTGCGGGAACCAGCGTCCAGATGGGCATCCGCGGGGGTGTTGCGATCCACAGGGTCAGGCCAAGCTGCAGAAGTTATTCAAGCTGAAACTGGCGGAGCGCGGACTTAAGGGGAGAGTGCGGGCCAATCAGTCTGGCTGTCTCGATCAATGCGAGCACGGTCCGAATATCGTGGTCTACCCTGAGGCAGTTTGGTACGGGGGCGTGACCGAAGCGGACGTTGACGAAATCATTGACTCGCACATTGTGGGCGGCAAGCCCGTGGAGCGATTGGTGCTCGCGGCCGCGTGCCTCAATACGCCGACCTGCGAGCACCGCACGCGAAAAGAGCAGTGAGCCGCGGAGTGCCACCGCAAAGGCCGTATGCGATACTTGGGACGGCGCTCCCGAACGCCAGAAGGCACAGCGAGGGTGACCGTCACTGGAACCGTCACCAGCGCGAGACGTCATCGAGATGGGCGCGTAGCTCAAACGGATAGAGCATCGGATTTCTAATCCGACGGTTGCAGGTTCGAATCCTGCCGCGCCTACCACACGCTCCCGTTGCTCTGAATTCTTAAAATAATTTTACAGAGATTTACACATCGTTTACGTCGCGCCACATCGTGGTTGAACCCCGCGCCGGCTGAGCGGCATCCAACGAGATAAGACAATTTCATGTCTAAGTTGGCGGTCTCACATTGCAAGAGTGAGAAACTGCGGCTTAATTTTCGGAGGAGGACTTCGTACTATGAAGGAACTAATGAAGCAAATGAAATACGCCGCATTCTTATCGACGCTCGCCCTGTTGTTTCCGTTGGGCGCTATGGCTCGGGACAAGAACCAGCACTCTGTAGAGATTCCGGACACCGTGCAAGTGGGCAGCGCGCGATTAGCGCCCGGCAACTATAAAGTCGAGTGGCAAGGAACGGGCTCGGATGTGCAGGTGAATTTCGTGCGCGACGGAAAGACGGTTGCCACCGTACCAGCAACGTTGAAAACGAATGACGGCCAGGTGGTTCAGGACGCCATCGTGACGGACACGACCAGCAGCACACTCAAGGAAATCGATTTCGGGCACGACAAAGAAGCGGTGATCTTTGGGCAGAGTGGGATGTAATCGGTCACGAACTTCAGCTAACTTTCAAGAACGCCCTGCCTGAGCCCTGGGGCAGGGCGTTTCTTTTGGGCAATCGCACCCCAGTACAGAAGTCAGTTAAAACAAAAGCCGCAGCGACATCTGTATCTGGCGTGCACTGCCGATGGTCTTGTTGGTGATACCCAGGCCGCTCAGAGTCGGGCAGACGTATAGAGCCGTGTAGTCGGTGTTGCAGGGCGTGGTCGCCCCGGCTTGACCGACGACGGGAAAACCGTTGAAGTTAATGTTTTGGCTCACGTCGTCGATCGGGATATCAAAGCTCGCGGTGTTGGTCAGGTTGAAGACGTCGAAGGTGAACTTCAGGGAAGAACGCTCCGTGATCTGCATGGTCTTGATCAGCGAGATGTCGGCGCGTCTCTGCCAGGTTTGGCGGAAAATATTGCGCTGGCCGCTGGCGATGAAGTTCGTCTCGTAGGGATCATTGGCGGGAATGGCGCCGTTCAAGTCGCCCGGATTCAGCAAAGGCAGTCCGAAACAGGCGGCGTTCAACGCAGGAAAGCCGGGTGTGGCACCCGAAGCTCCGGTGAGAGCCTGTTTGGGAGAACATCCGGAGAGCGGAACGATTGGATTGGTGATGCCGTCGTTTACCCCATAGAAGATACTGCCGACGGCTCCCGAATAATCAACGATGCTATAGGGTTGACCGCTCTGGATGACGGTGAGGCCGGAAAGTGCCCATCCGTCCGCAATCCGTCCCTTGATTGAAGTTGCCGAAAAAAACGTTGGCAGTTGGTACATGTAGGTGAAATTCAATACGTGTTTGCGGTCGAAGTCGGCCAGGCCGTAGCCGGAACGGAGATTCAGAGGATTGTTGCCGTTGTAAAACAGGCCCATGGCGCTTTGCTCGTCGGTGGCGTGAGAGTAGGTGTAGGACGCGCCGACTTGCAGGCCGTGACTCATTCGCTTTTCAAGGTGAGCCTGAAGCGCGTTGTAAGCGGAGATGCCGGCTGCGGTGTAGGACTCCGATTCGGAGGAGTAGCCGATGTAGGGAACACGCAGGTCGACGTTTCCACCTTCGAAAGTCTCTTGATAGGGCTGCGGCGGATTCCCGTTGGCACTTGGCAAATTGATCGGCAAGCAGCTTCCATAGACACTGGGATTACAGGTAGCCGGGCCAGTCACTGAGTAGCCGTAGGTGTAGTCCTGCTCGTTGGCAGTTCCTTTCAGAAGGGGATGAGAAGGCGAGGCAATCTGCGCCTGGTTAAAGGGGAGTGGGACAATTTCATGGCGGCCGAGATTGCCGACGTAGCCGATATCGATGGCGAGGTCGTGACGCGGCTGCCATTGAATGTCGAGCGTCTG
>JBEKDY010000258.1:0-5918 GCA_050014115.1 Candidatus Sulfotelmatobacter sp.
CCGCAGCATCTTCACTTCCGCCTTGGCGTCTTTGATGTTGTTGCAAATCCCGGTCCCCACCTCAATCACCGACTGGTGCATCTCCGCCTTGACGCGCTCCTGCAGCAACATCTTGCCCTTCTGCAAAAGCTCCGCCTGAATATGCGACCGCAGTTCCCCCGTCAAGGGATCCACCGTCTGATATTCCTCTTCAATCCCGATGGTAAAAGTGGGTGCACTCATGTGGCGCAGCTCATGTGGCGCGGGCACTCCCGCCCGCGAAATCTAACTAGGAACTAAATCCGTCTCTGCCTCAACTCTTGTCCAGTATATCAATGACCAGAAAACAGTTCGTCGCGATCAGTCGCTTCGGTTACTCTACTTTCTCCGCAGTCTGCACCTTCATAATCTTTTTCACCGACATGGGACGCCTACTTCGCCGGTTTTCGCTTCCGCGCCGCCACCCACTCCGGCTCGCCCTTTTTCTCCGGCTTCACAGCGGAAGGTCCCGCCAGAAACCCAGCCCACCGCAACTCCCTCACCACGCTCTCCCCGCTCAGCGCCATCTTCACCGCCATCAGCGCCACAGCATTCACAATCCAGTCAAAATTCTCCTGACCCACCGACGTAATCTCCGCATCCGGCGCCGGATTCAGAAAGTCAATCGCATACGGCACTCCGCCCTCCACCGCAAACTCCACCGTATTCAAGTCGTACCCCAGCGCCCGGCACAAAGACAACGCATCCTTCACCATGCGCTCCCTGAGCGCCTCCGTCGACGGCGCTGGATTCCCCTTCACATATCGCTCATGATGCGGCGCCCGCGGGTCGTACTTCATGATGTGCACTTTTTCCTGCCCCACTACATAGCAGCGGTAATACTCCTCGAACTCCACGCCGCGTTGCAGCGTCATGCACAGCCGCCCGGTCTGGTTGTAGTGATGAAAAAATTCCTCGGGGTTATGCACCTTATAAACATGCTTCCATCCGCCTCCAGAATAAGGCTTGAGAAAAGCAGGGAACCCGACGTAATCGAAAAGCTCCTGCCAGTTCAGCGGGAAAATCAGATTCCGCATCGACTGATCCGTCGTTCCCTCGGGATGCTTGTTATGCGGCAGAATCACCGTCGGCGGAATAGCCACGCCCATCTTGTGCGCCAGCGCATAGTTAAAAAACTTGTCGTCCGCCGTCCACCAAAACGGATTGTTCACCACAACAGTTCCGTGCAACGCGGCGTTTTTCAAATACGCCCGATAAAACTCAATGTCCTGCGAAATCCGATCGATGATCACGTCATACTTCTTCGGCTCATCCATCCGAATCCCGCCAATCTTCACAAACTCCGCCTCCACCCCCTCGACGCCCATCGAGTTAATCTTCCCGACCAACGCCGGCGGAAACGTATTCTCCATCCCAAACAAAATCCCAATCTTCTTCACAAGAATTCTCCCCCAAAAAACTGACCCCTGACCCCTAGCCCCTGACCCCTGCTCTAAAAATACTTCCCCGCCATCCGCGCCCACAGCGGCCAGTCATGCTTCGAGTTATCCCCGTAAATATCCAGCCAGTGCGGCACCGCCTTCGCATTCAAAATCGCCGAAAACTTCACATTCTGATCCAGACAGATATCCCAGTCCGCCGATCCCAGCACAATCTTCATCTGCCGGTAACGGCTCAGAAACCAGTCGTCATGCATGTTAGGCAAATAGTCCGGAGGATTATTAAAATAGCAATCGTCATCGTAATATCCATCCAGAAACCGATGAATATCAAACGCCCCGCTCATACTCACGCAATGCGTCACCACATCGGGATGCTTCAACGCAAAGTTCACCGCGTGATATCCGCCAAAGCTGCATCCCGTCATCGCCAGCCGCGGCGTCTGATTCTTCCACCGCACAAAGGGTAAAAACTCGTGCAGAATATAGCGCTCATACTGCAAATGCCGCATCACCCGCACCCGCGGATGCACGCCCTTGTTGTACCAGCTCTCCGTATCCACGGCATCCGGACAGAACACCTGCAGCTCGCCGCGCTCAATCTTCGGCGCCAGCACTCCGATCATTCCCCGGTCTTCATACTCGAAGAACCTTCCCATCGAAGTCGGGAAGACCAGAATCGGCGTGCCCGCATGCCCGAACACCAGCGCCTCCATGTCGCGCTGCAGTTCCTGGCTATAAGCTTTGTGGTATTCGCGATTCATGATGAAGAGAAGGCGCCGCCCGCCATGCCGTCGTAGAGGCGTCGCTTGCAACGTCTCCCCTCGCAGCCGGAGTATCTTACCCGATGACAGGCTGAACGTCCTATCCCTTGAAATACGGCAGCAACTCCTTGAAAGCCTGCGACCCCGACGACCGCATCAGTTCATAAATCATCATCTCCGTCGAGGAAATCACCGCTCCCGCCGTCCGCATGCGATCGAGGCCAATTTTCCAGTTCCACTCCGTCCGCGAACTCACGGCGTCCGAAGCCACGTGCACCAAATAGCCTTCGCGCAGCGCCGCCAGCGCCGTCTGCGTCACGCAGATGTGGCTCTCCATTCCGCACAGCAGCAGCGTAGTGCGCTGTCCGGGCAGCCGCTTCAGCAGGGAACAAAAAACCTCGCTGCCAAAACACGAGAAAAGCTGCTTGTCGATGGCCTCGATCCCGGGATACACCGAGGAGAGCAGGGAAGCGACGTCCGCAACGGTCCCTCCCAGTCCCTTGGCGTATTGCGTGCTCACCACCGCAGGAATCTTCAGAATCCCGGCTGCCCGGATCAGCAGTTGCGAATTCCGCACCAGCTGTTCTTTCTGAAAGATCGGAGCCAGCAGTCTCTCCTGAATATCGATCACCACCAGCGCGCACTTGTCGGCATCGAGCGGCCGCCGCGCAATTTCCGCATAATCGGCCGGACTCGCAGAAAGTTTCTCGAAAGTCGTGACCATGTAAACTCCTCCACGTTCTCAGACACCGAGAAGCTGAACGAGAGCGGATCGCGAAGGCTTTCCTTCGTGTACCTTCGTGCCCTTTGTGGTGAACCCGCGCCCCCCGCCATCATTCCCAGTTTATGTTGACCGCACTTCCTCCCGCACCATAAAATCGAATACAGGCGGCGAAAATCGTCCGGCGTAACCAAAACTGCCCCCTCGTTCAACGGCTAGGACACCTGCCTCTGGAGCAGGTTATCGGGGTTCGAATCCCTGGGGGGCAGCCAAATCGTTCACGAACTCGCGCCTTCTCTCCTTTCGATTTCTTACCCAGTTCCTCCTCGGCGATGCGTCTCCCGGTGGGGCTTGTGCGGCGGAGTTAGTGCGACGGAGTTAGCCCGAAGGGCCCTCCAGCAAAGTCCATTTTTCATTTCCTTATAATCTCAAGCTGCATTGTTACGGAGAACCGAAGCCTTGCCACCGATCATCAACGCTCAGGGAATCACCAAAGCCTTCGGAGCCGACCCGCTATTTCAGGATGTCTCCTTCACCGTCTCCGAAGGCGACCGCATCGGACTCATCGGCCCCAACGGTTCCGGAAAATCCACGCTCCTTCGCATTCTCGCCGGAATCGTAAGCCCCGATTCCGGCGAATTAGCCGTCCGCAAGCGCCTCCGTTTCAGCTTCGTCGAGCAGGACTCGCAATTCGAATCGGGCGAAACCGTCCGCTCAGTGATCCAGGACGCGATGGCGAGCGCCTCGCTTCCAGATTCCGAGCGCGGCACGCGCTTCGCCGAGACCCTGGGCCGCGCCGGCTTCGAAGACCTCGACGCCGAAGCCAGCAAGCTCTCGGGAGGCTGGCAGAAACGCCTGGCGATCGCCCAGGCTCTGGTCCAGGCGCCCGATGTCTTACTGCTCGACGAGCCCACCAATCACCTCGACCTCGCCGGAATCGAGTGGCTCGAAGATCTGCTCCAGCAAGCCGAATTCGCCTGCGTAGTCGTCAGCCACGACCGTTACTTCCTCGAAAGTATCGCCACCGAAATGGTCGAACTCAGCCGCGTCTATCCCGACGGCGTACTGCGTGTGCGCGGAAATTACACCCGCTTCCTGGAAAAGAAAGAAGAATTCCTGCATGCGCAATCGAAACGCCACGAAGCTCTGGAAAATCTGGTTCACAACGAAATCGAATGGCTCCGCCGCGGCGCCAAAGCCCGCACCAGAAAATCGAAGGCCCGCATCGGCAAAGCCAGCGATCTGATGGGCGAACTCGCCGACCTGAATACCAGAACCCGCACCGCCACCGCACAACTGGATTTCTCCGCCACCGACCGCCAGACCAAGCGCCTGATCGAACTGGAAGACGTTTCTTACGAGATCGGAAACCGCACTCTCTTTAGCAACCTCAGCTTCGTCGTCACCGCCGGACGAAGAGTCGGCTTGGTAGGCCCCAACGGCAGCGGCAAAACCACGCTGCTCCGTCTGTTGCGCGGCGAGTTGACCCCAACCACCGGAACCATCCGCCGCGCCGACTGGCTGCGCAGCGTTTACTTCGACCAGAAGCGCGAACTCGATCCCAAATCAACCCTCCGCCGCGCCCTCGCCCCCGAAGGCGACTCCGTCATCTATCAAGACCGCGTCATTCACGTGGCGTCGTGGGCATCGAGATTCCTGTTCACCGGCGAGCAACTCAATCAACCGGTCGGCCGCCTCTCCGGAGGTGAGCGCGCACGCGTGCTCATCGCTCAGCTCATGCTCCAGCCCGCCGACCTCCTGCTGCTCGACGAGCCCACCAACGACCTCGACATCCCGACCCTCGAAATCCTCGAAGAAAGCCTGCTCGAATTTCGCGGCTCGCTGGTGCTGGTCACGCACGATCGTTACATGCTCGATCGCGTATCGACCGTCGTGCTGGGCCTCGATGGCGCCGGCGGCGCAGAAACCTTCGCCGACTACCGCCAGTGGGAAACCTGGCAAGCCGACCGCGAAAAGTCCGCATCTGCCTCGGAAAAGCAGCCGGATAAGAAATCCGAAAAGCCTCGCAGCAACGGAAGCCTGGTTCCCGGCACAACAGCCGCCGCACCCGCCAGAAAGAAGCTCGCCTATCTGGAAGCCCGCGAATATGCCACCATGGAACAGCGAGTCGCCGAAGCCGAAGAAGTCCTGCAATCGAAACGCGTCCAACTCGAAGACCCGGCCATCGCCAGCGACGGTCCACGCCTCCTAACCGCCCACGCCGAACTGGAAGCCGCGCAAAACACCGTAGACAATCTCTACGCCCGCTGGGCAGAACTGGAAAAGAAAAAAGACTGAGTAAGCGTTTCCAGTTTCCAGAAACTAGCCCCTGACCCCTGTTCACTGCCCCTCGCATCCCCACAGATTTTGCACTAGAATCGCTGACGTGTAAGCCGCAAACCCATGCCCTCCGTACGAATCGACAAGTGGCTCTGGGCCGCCAGATTTTTCAAGACCCGCTCCCTGGCAGCCCGAGCCTGCGAACTCGGCAGAGTTCAATCGAACGGCCAGCCCGCCAAGCCCGCGCGTGAAGTCCGCGTCGGCGATATGGTGCGGGTCACCAACGACGGCGGAGAGTTTCATGTGGAAGTCTTGTTGCTTAGCGAAGTACGTGGCCCGGCATCGGTCGCCCAAACCCTCTACCGCGAGACCGATGCGAGCCGCGAGCTGCGTATGAAAGTAGCCGCCGAGCGTAAAGCCATGAAGCAGTTCGAAGAATTACCCGCCGGCCGCCCATCCAAACGCGACCGCCGCAGAATCATCCAGTTCCGCGGCCGATCCTGAAGCACGCCGCTTCGACGTGCCTGGGTGCCCCATTTCTCGCGTTTTTTGCGAGAAGTGGGGATTTACGGCCTGCGCCCTCAAATCTGAATGCCTCTTCCACCACCCGCGCCATTCTTGCGCGCAAAACAAAACGCCCCAGACTCGTTAGAGTCACGGGACGTATGTTGATCAGCCCTCCCCCAAGTGCTGCTCAATCAGGAGACTAACGTAACCCCGTATCCCGGTAAATGG
>JBEKDY010000259.1:0-8665 GCA_050014115.1 Candidatus Sulfotelmatobacter sp.
GAATTCGGAGAGGAAAGGAGGTCGCGGAGAATCGCCAGAGCCATTTGCCGGTCGCGGCCGATACGATCTACCGCACATCTTGCGGACGTCATATCAGCCGCGGCCCGGCCAATGAATTCTGAGCAACGTAGGATTCATCCGGCGACCCGAACTTTTCAGGCTCTTCGAATTTTCGTAAACCGCGAACTGGACGATCTGCGGGCGCTGATGGAAGCGGCGCCCCGGATTCTGAAGCCAGGGGGACGCGTGGTGGTGATCAGTTTTCACTCGCTGGAAGATCGCATCGTGAAAGATGCGTTTCGCGAGGGGAGCAAAGAAGGTTACTTCAGTGTGTTAACCAAAAAACCGGTAACGGCAACTGAAGAAGAAAGCGATCGCAATCCGCGGGCACGCAGCGCGAAGCTGAGAGCGGCGGAAAAGATCTAAAGGCGGGCTTCGGGCTTCGGCTGTCGGGCTTCTGCAAGGGCGGGGAAGCCTAAGGTTGAAGTTATGGTTTCTGCGGCCGGTGCTTGCGGTGAAGGGGTTCATGTTGAGGGCGCAGCCGAGGGATGGGTGAAGCCTGATAGCCGAAGCCCGAAGCCGCTTTCAAGTTAGATTCCGGAAAACCTGCCGGAGTCCCCGGCACAGCTGTAATGGCGTGCCGGGCTTAAGGAATCAGGTTTACAGGCGGACGAAGATCCGCTGGGGCGGGAAAAAGCGGGCTTCAGGCTTCGGCTTGCGGGCTTCGGCAAAGCTAAGACACAAGTGCCGAAGCCCGGAAGCTGAAGCCCGAAGCCGGGTTTGAGGGTTCCGTGGTAGGAATCCAAATCGAGGTAGGGACATGTATACGGGAACATTGATCAGCGATTTGATGGCGGTGGTGGAGCGGGCGGAACAACTGGGACGCCAGCGGGTCATGGCCGAGGAAATGGAACTGGAAAGAATGTTTGACTTGCAGGTTCCGGCGGCACAGAGCGAACAGATTTTTGCGGGGGCGGCTTAAATGGCAGCAGCATCCATGGCAATTCGATCTGTGGTCACGCCGGGCGCGGGCTCCGCGGGTTCGGGTTTCGCGAATGCTGGAGCGGCCCGGGCGCGTCAGCTCTGGACGGGGACTCCGGAGATTTATTTTGCGAAGGCGATCGACAATTCCCGTCTGATCAAAGTGGAGGATGCGGGGCGCAACCGCGAGATGAAGCAATTTGGCTCGGCGCTGGCGGTGCTGTTTCTGTTGGTATTTACTTATACGTGGCAGCATTTCAAAGCGATTGAATACGGCTATCAGATCGAGTCGGCGAAGCGCGAGCTGAGCAATTTGACAGAGATGAACCGCGCGTTGCGGTTGACCGATGCTTCGTTGCGCGATCCCGAACGGATCGATGTGATGGCGCGGCGCATGGGGCTGGTGCCGCCGGAGCCGGGGCAGGTGATCCACATGGATAGCGCGACCGGGGATTCGAATGTGCCGGTGATGGCGAGTGCGGAGCCGGTGGTGGTGTTGCCGGGGCGGTAGAGCGCCGACGAAAAAATTAGCCGAGCTGCGCTCGGCGGACAGCCGAGGGCGCCTGTCCCCACATGAATTTGAGTGGCGGCCTGCTTTTAATGGGCCGCCATGTTTGTCTGGGGGCGAGGGGTCGAGACTGTGGTGGGAATGTTCCGCCGGCTGCTGGAACGGAAGTAGGGATCCTTCGACTGCGCATGCCGATTCGCTTCGCTCCTCGACATGCTTCGCTCAGGATGACAGAGCGGGGTTGGACTAACGACTAACGACTAACGACTAACGACAGATTTTCCATGGCCTCTGACTTCAAGCTCGGCAAGAACTCCCGGCTCTACCTGTTGGGGGCGATGCTGTTGCTTTGGTGCTTTGCGATTTGCGGGAGGCTGGTTTACCTGCAGATTTTTCGTTACGGCAGTTTTGTGAAGCAGGCGGAACACCAGCAGCAGCGGGCCATTCCGCTGGCTGCCAAGCGCGGCGTTATTTATGACCGTGCCGGACGCGAGCTGGCGATGTCTGTTCTGGTGGATTCCGCGTTTGCGGTTCCCAGCGAGACCAAAGATCTGCCCACAGCGGTTTCGCTGATCACGCGTATTACAGGCGAAGACGCACGCGTGGTGCTGGCCGATTGCCGCGCGCACAAAAGTTTTTGCTGGCTGGCGCGCAAGGCTGACGACGAAACCATCGAGCGCATCAAGTCGCTCAACCTGCAGGGCATCCATTTCCAGAGAGAACCGAAACGTTTTTATCCCAATCGCGATCTGGCGGCTCAGGTGCTGGGCGAAGTCGGCATGGAGGATTCCGGCCAGAGCGGAATCGAACACGAGTTTGACGACCAACTGCGCGGCAGCGCGGGGAAAATGTTTATCTCGGTCGACGCGCGCAAACAATGGTTCAGCGATGTGGAGAAGCAGCCCGAGACCGGCGACAGCCTGGTGCTGACGGTCGACAAGAACATTCAGTACATTGCCGAAAAAGAATTGGAGCAGGCGATCCATGACACGCAGGCGATTGCCGGCACAGTGATTGTCGAGAACCCGCACACGGGAGAAATTCTCGCGCTGGCGAACCGGCCTACGTTTGATCCGAATCAGCACAAGCAGATCACGCCTGCCGCGCTCACCAACCGCGCTGTGAGTTACGTCTACGAGCCGGGGTCGGCGTTCAAGGTAGTTACCATTTCCGCCGCGCTCGAAGAGAAGCTCACGAATCCCGACGAGATTTTCGATTGCCAGATGGGCGCGATTGTTTACAACGGCATGCGCATCCGCGACGCAAAGCCGCACGGCCTGCTGCCGGTTTGGGGCGTGCTGGCGAAATCGAGCAACGTAGGCACGATTAAAATTGCGTTGCGCCTGGGCGAGGAGCGTTATTACAAATACATTCGCGCGTTTGGATTCGGCCAGCAAACAGGCATCGAACTGCCCGGCGAGACGCGTGGACTGACGAAGACACCGAGCCGATGGTCGAAGGTTTCGATCGCCGCGATTTCGATCGGTCAGGAAATTGGCATTTCGCCGATTCAGTTGGCAGCGCTCGTCTCGACGATCGCGAATGACGGCGTGCGCATCGCGCCCCGCATCGTCATGGGAACCACGCCGCCGCAAGGATCTCTGCAAACCGTGGCGTTTCATCCCGCCGAAGGCCAGCGCGTGATTTCCCCATACACTGCCGCCGAAATGCGCTCGATGATGCAGAAGGTTGTGCTTGAAGGCACGGGCCGCGAGGCAACCCTGGAGGGATATTCGTCGGCCGGGAAGACGGGGACGGGGCAGAAAGTCGATCCGGCAACCGGCGTTTATTCGAAGACGAAGTATGTCGCTTCGTTCGCGGGATTTGCTCCGGTGAACAATCCACAAATCGTGGTCACGGTGATTCTCGACTCGGCTGTCGGTCGACACCAGGGCGGCGAGATTTCTGCTCCGGTATTTAAGCGCATTTCGCAGCAGGTGCTGGAATATTTGCATGTGCCGCACGATCTGCCGCTGGCGCCGCAACATCAGATGCTGCTGGCGCGGGCGAAGATGAAAAATAATGATAACGATCTGGAGGAAGGCACGCCGGACCATCCCGGTGAACCGCTGGAGACGGCCGAGGTGAACGCGGATTCGGCGCAGGCGGGGGCAGGTGCGAACGCAAATGTGGCGCGGGCGCTCCCGCCCGCGAATGCCAGAGGTGGTACCAGCGAGGGAGACGGCCGCGTGGTGCAGGCAGCGATCCGCCGGCGAGAGCCGGCGTTAGGGCCCATCCCGAGTCAAGCAGAGCCGGCGAAGACGCCGAGCTCAGCGCAGGCAAAATCCCCACTTCTCGCAAAAGACGCGAGAAATGGGGCACCCATGGCCGATTCCGTGGCGCAACCGAATTCACCGGCGAGTGGAACGGTGGTTCTTGACGTGGAACCTGGGGGCATCGAAGTGCCGTCATTCGTGGGCAAGACGGTGCGCGGCGCGGTGGAAGCTGCGCAAGATGCTGGCCTCGAACTCGAAGCGGTCGGCAGCGGCCTGGGTCGGCAGCAGTCTCCGGCCGCGGGAGCGCACGTGGCCGCCGGCTCTCGTGTTACCGTGCAGTTCGGGCGGTAGAACAAAATCTTTACCACAGAGGACGCGGGGGAACACAGGGCAATGCCTGCTTCTCTGATTCCGATTTTCCTCTGCGGATCCTGTGATCTCTGTGGTGAGGCCCTTCCGGTTTGACCCGCCGAAAAAGCGCGTGATACGGTAATCAGTCACACCATCCCAGCAGGCCCCCCTGCGCTGAATGAGGTTCTGCTTGTCTGTTGTTGAGGCGACAACCACGCCCGCCACTCCCGCTGTTCGCAAGACTGCGCTGAACGCCGTCCATCGCCAGATGGGCGCGAAGATGGTCGAGTTCAACGGCTGGGACATGCCCGTGGAATATCCTGCGGCGATCGGATGCGGCATCATCAACGAACATATGGCGGTGCGCACGGGCGTGGGCATTTTTGACGTCAGCCACATGGGTGACATTCGTTTGGCCGGGCCGCAGGCGCTGGCCGCGGTGCAGCATATTTCGATGAACGATGCGTCGCGGCTGGGGGTGGGCCAGGCGCAGTATTCGGCGTTGCTGTATCCCGAGGGAACATTTGTCGATGACGTGATTGTTCATCGCCTGGGCGAGAACGAATATTTGCTCGTGATCAACGCGGGGACACGCGAGAAAGATTTCAATTGGGTGCGCGACAACACGCGGCAGTTCGATTGCGCGGTGGAAAATCTTTCGGACGACTTCACGCAGATTGCGATTCAGGGGCCGAAGGCGGTGAGTCTGCTGCAGAAGCTGACCGACGCCGACCTTTCAGCCGTGAAATTCTATTGGGTGACACGGGGTGCAGTGTGCCAGCTGCGCGACATTCTGATTGCACGCACGGGATACACGGCCGAAGACGGCTTCGAAATTTACGTTCCGGCGGATGAAGCCGCGAGCGCGCGGGTTTGGTATGAGATTCTGGACGCAGGCAAGGAATTCGGCGTCGTGCCCTGCGGCCTGGGCGCGCGCAATACTTTGCGGCTGGAAGGCAAGCTGCCGCTCTACGGGCACGAAATTTCCGATACCATTAATGTTTGGGAAGCCGGGCTTGACCGCTTCTGCAAAATGGAGAAGCCGGAGTTCGTGGGTCTTGCCGCGCTGGAGAAGGCAAAGGTTGCGGGTGTGAAGCGGACTCTGGTCGGCCTGGAGATGACTGAACGCGGCATCGCGCGCGATGGTTACAAAGTGCTGGACACCTCTGGACACGAGATTGGATATGTGACCAGCGGATCGCCGGCGCCGTTCCTGAAAAAGAATATTGCGCTGGCTTATGTGCCGCCTGAATTTTCGGCAGTTGGGACCGCGTTGAAGGTGGAAATTCGCGGTCAAGGCGTGGGAGCGGCGGTGGCGCCGACGCCGTTTTATAAGCGGGCGAAAAAAACCGAGTAGCTGCTGCGAAAAAAGAACAACAGGTTTAGCTAGAAGCTAGGAGCTAGAAGCTTTTTATGCCTTACCCCACAGATCGCAAATACACCAAAGAGCATGAGTGGATTCAAGTGGACGGCGCCGCCGCTACCGTCGGCATCACCAACTACGCGCAGGAATCGCTGGGTGATATCGTCTTTGTCGAGTTGCCCAAGGTGGGCGCGGAACTGGCGGCTGGCAAGACGTTTGGCTCGGTCGAGTCAGTGAAAGCGGTCTCCGATCTGTACGCGCCGGCTTCGGGGACCGTGACGGCGGTCAACGCCGACCTGGCGACGTCGCCGGAGAAAGTGAACAAAGATGCGCATGGCTCCTGGATGTTGAAACTCACGCTGAAAAATCCTGGCGAGTTGAGCGGACTGCTTTCCGCCGAGGACTACGAGAAATTCGTGGCGGAAGAGGCGGGACACTGAAAATCGACCTCAGCCGGTGGACCTCGGACGCCGCCGAACGGCTGGCGCACCTCTACAATCCAAACCACCTCGGAGCACATCTAAGTAATCTCATGCGTTATTTACCTAAATCTCCGGCCGACCGTGAATCGATGCTGAAGGCGATTGGCTTGCGCTCGGTTGACGACCTGTTCGCGCCGATTCCCGCGGAATACCGACTCACCCGCGATCTGAAGATTCCGCGCCAGATGGCGGAATCGGAAATTGTAGATTTCTTCCGGCAGCGCTCGCGAGAAAATGGCGAAGGTTACACCAGCTTTCTCGGCGCGGGCGCTTATGCTCACTACCGGCCAGTGATTATCGATTCGCTGATTTCGCGCGGCGAATTTCTCACCGCTTACACGCCTTACCAGGCGGAAATTTCGCAGGGCACGCTGCAGTCCATATTCGAATTTCAAAGCATGATCTGCGAGCTGACCGGCATGGAAGTGGCCAATGCCTCCATGTATGACGGTTCGACGGCTGCCGCGGAAGCCGTGATGATGGCCGTTCGCCTCACCGGACGGCGCTCGGTGGTGGTGGCTCGCAGCCTGCATCCGGAGTATCGCGAGGTGCTGGCGACGTATGCCACGCATCAGGGAATGCCTCTGTCGATTGCGGGCTTTGGCGACGATGGGCGGCTGAATGTTGAAGATCTTGAGAAGTCGATCACCGCCGAGACTGGCTGCGTGCTGATTCAGTCGCCTAACTTTTTCGGCACGATTGAAGATGTTGCGTCGATTGCAGAGATCGCGCACCAGAATGGCGCGATGCTGGTCGTGTCGATTGCTGAAGCGGTTTCGCTGGGTATTGTCGAGCCGCCACGCGAGGCCGACGTGATCGCGATGGAAGCGCAGTCGTTCGGCGTGCCGTTGGGCTTCGGTGGTCCATATTGTGGCGTGATTGCCACACGGGAGAAATTCGTGCGGCAAATGCCGGGGCGGTTGGTCGGGCAGACGACCGACAAACAAGGCCGGCGCGGATTCGTTCTCACGCTGGCCACGCGTGAGCAGCATATTCGCCGTGAGAAGGCTACATCGAATATTTGCACGAATCAGGCGCTGGTGGCGCTGATGGTAAATATTTTCATGACGGTGTATGGGAAGGTTGGGTTGAGAGAACTGGCGAAGCAAAATCTGGCGAAGACCGCTTACGCCGCTGGCGAGTTCGCGAAGCACGGCAAGATTTTATTTGGGGGCGCTCCGCGGTTCAACGAGTTTGTCGTGCAGACCTGCGAAGACTCAAAGGCAATTAATAGCCGCTTGCTGAAGCACAAGATTGTCGGCGGGTTGCCGTTGAAGAAGTTTTATCCCGAGTTGGGGAACGCTGCATTGTGGTGCTGCACCGAGTTGACTACGCGATCGGTCATCGACGACGCGGCGGGACTGCTCGCAGAAGGCGAAAGCTCGGCGCGACCGGCCCAACAAAAAGAGAAAGAAGAAGCCGAGGAGGTGGCGCGATGAAGCACATTACTCGCAAAGCCTCGCTCCAGGTCAATCAGAACGAAGGGCTAATTTTCGAGAAGTCGTCTGCCGGGAAAGCCGCATGGAAGCTGCCGCCGCTCGATGTGCCGGAGGTCGACACCGCAAAACTGCTCGGCGCATCCGAAAGAAAAGACCTCGGCAGCATGCCTGAAGTCAGCGAGATCGAAATCATTCGGCACTTCACGCGGCTCTCCACGTGGAACTACGCGATCGATCTGGGCATGTATCCGCTGGGCTCGTGCACCATGAAATATAACCCGCGCGTGAATGAAGCGGTGGCGCGTGTGGAGGGTATCGCCAACGGGCATCCGGCATCCTTACCAGCCGGAGACGATTTCTCAGGGCGCATTGCGAATTCTGAAAATGCTGAGCGAGCAACTGATCGAAATCACCGGCATGGACGCGATCACGCTGCAACCTGCGGCTGGCGCGCACGGCGAGATGACCGGGCTCCTGATGGTGCGGGCGTATCACCAGTCCAAAGGCAACGCGCGCAAGAAAATTCTTATTCCCGACTCCGCTCACGGCACAAATCCGGCGACCGCCGCGATGGTGAACTACGCGGTTGAGAATTTGAAGTCGGATTCCCGCGGCATGGTGGATCTGGCGGCACTGGAAGCGCAGATGAACGAAGATGTTGCCGCACTCATGCTTACCAATCCCAACACGCTCGGCGTTTTCGAACAGGACATTCACAAGATCGCCGACATTCTGCACGCCAAGGGCGGCCTGCTTTACATGGATGGCGCCAACATGAATGCGCTGGTCGGCAAGGTGCGGCCCGGAGATTTCGGCGTCGACGTAATGCACCTGAACCTGCACAAAACTTTTTCCACGCCGCACGGCGGCGGCGGCCCGGGATCGGGGCCAGTTGCGATCAAAAAAATTCTTGAGCCGTTTCTGCCCACGCCGGTTGTGGTCACGAAGCCCAACGGCACGCTCGCGTTTGACTACAATCGTCCGCAGTCGGTGGGCCGCGTGCGCGCTTTCTACGGCAACTTCGGCATGTTCGTGCGCGCGCTGGCCTACATCCAGGCCAACGGTCCCGACGGCCTGCGCCAGACCACGGAAGACGCCGTGCTCAACGCCAACTACATCCGCAAGGGCCTTGAGGGAACTTACGACTTGCCTTATTCGACGCCCACCATGCACGAGGTTGTTTTCAGCGACAAGCTGCAGGCGAAAAAAGGCGTACGCACGATGGACATCGCCAAGCGCCTGATCGATTACGGATTCCATCCCTACACCACGGCGTTCCCGCTGATCGTGCCGGGCGCGCTGATGATCGAGCCCACCGAGAGCGA
>JBEKDY010000260.1:0-5871 GCA_050014115.1 Candidatus Sulfotelmatobacter sp.
GTTTAGACCCTTGCTTGACCTGCTATCGCTGCTTCCCTTGCGGGGCGCTGCGCGCGATCTTCACTCGGGCTCCGGGCTCACCGCCAACCGGATAAACCTACCCAACGCCTCGGAACTCTATCTTGCCTTCGACTGGGCTTCCCGTTCTCCTCGACCAGCGCTTGGCTATAGACCCTTGCTTGCCCTCTCTCCTCGCTTTTCAGCGTAGAGAGTGACTTCGCTTGAGCCCCGGACGCCGCACCAACCGGAAAAACTTAAGAAACTGTCTCAGAACGATTACTGTTCTACTCCTTCTAATTTTTTCGTCAATCAAAAATCGCCGCTTGCAACTCGCGTGTTTTCAATCGAGTGCAGCCAGTCCACAGGCGAGTGACCGGAATTGGTGCAAACGCGATTCCGAACTTCGCGCAGAAGCCGTGCGGGACGCGGGTTTCCGCGATTTGAGCGGGAATTGGCGAAAGCTGTGAATGGTTCACAATCATTTTTGTATTGTGAAAAATCCGGCAGAATCCGCGCGGGACAAGGGATTCGCAGTAGCCTCCCGTCCCGTTATCCACACACTCTCACTGTTTTTGCCAGGTCAGGCCGGCGTCGGATGTGGTCCAGAGTTCCTGTGTGGACGTTGAGACTTGTCCGTGCTGGGAATCGCTGAACGCGATTCCGACAATATCCCCCGTCACCAGGATTCCGTACGCCGATGGGACTACGCGAGTCCATCGCTCGCCGCCATCGGCGGAGTGATAGAGGACGCCCGCGGATCCTCCGGCCCAAATCTCCAGGCCGGCGGCAGAAACCGCGCGAAAAACTGGCGCTGAAACCGACGCAGCTTTCGCTTTTTGCTGGCTCACAGCCTGATCCCTGCTCACGGTCTTACTTTCGACTTGGCCTTGCGTCTGGAGTTGGGCCGTGTCTGGAGCCGATTGCTGGTATCGCTGGCTCTGTGGGGCCACCATCGCCATCCGATTTCCGCCCAGGAAACTCGCGTTCACATCCACGCTTGTCCAGGTAGATCCCTGATCGAAGGAACGCAGCAAACCGCCCGTGGAGCTGATGGCCCAGCGCGGAGTGAGCGGAACGGAGGGCGCTGCCGGTGCTGCGGCAGCCGTTTCCAGCACAGGCGCCTCGGCAGACACTTCAACCGTGGCCGCCGGGGCTTTCGCCTTGTCGACGGTCACGTCCATGAACGCGCGGCTCGTAGCCCGGTCCGGCGTGTTCGCGGCAACGATCTGAGACTGCGCCCCGGCCACGCCAGTGGGGGAAGGCGATGTTTTCCGGTAAGAGGGAGTCTGATTTAAAGGTCCCTCGACAATCAAGACTCCTGGCGCACGGCTGGCAGCGGAACCGTGAAGAGGCAGACCGCCACCAGATCCCACGAGGTTTGACGCGCCAGAGGAGGAGAGCCTCGCCGTTTCGTTACCCTCCATCTGTTCCTTCTTAAACCGAGTATCCGTGTTGCGGGCAATCGTAGAGCCCGCATCCAAACGGCTCACGCTCGCGGGGACGGCGTTCGCGGGCTCCGCCAGCGTACTGGGCGCACCGGGCTTAACTTTCGCAGGCTCTTCGGTTCGACCGGTGGTTGCGGTCTTTGCGTCGGGGGCGGCGAGCGTATCGTAGCGCTGGATTTGTGCGACGGAGGATCTTTGCGCACGCCCCCGCCCATATTGCATAAGTCCAGCAGCGGCGAAAACAGCCACCCCCGCGGCGACTACTCCCCAGCGTAGAACCGGAGCGCGGAACCAGCCGCTCCGCGCCGGAAGCGGCACACAAGCAGTCTCGACCGCGACCGCGGCCGGCAAAGCCAGCACCAGAAGGTCGCGGCAATCATGGCAACGCGCCAGGTGTTCCGCCACCACAGCGCGCTCGGATTCCGGCAGAGCGCGCTCGGCGAAAGCCGTGAGCACGTCCGCGTCCGGATGAGCCGCCATTGGCCGCGACACCTTCAACCGCTCGCGCACGATATTGGGGAGTTTTGGCATTTTAGCTTCTAGCTACTAGCTCGAACTTGACTCCACGGGCGGGCTTTCTCCCGCTCTGGCTTCCACCTTCTTCTCTGAGAACGGTCGCGCGGGCGATTCTTGCGCCAAACTGCGGCGAATATCCATTTGCAGGTCGCGCACGTCCACTTGCAGTGCCTCTTCGGCCTGGCGGCGGGTCAAGCCGCGGCGCGACAACCCGGCCAGGATTTGTTTTCTCACAGATTTCGCCAGCTTGTCGAGCTTGCGGCTGATCGTGGATTCGTGCACGCCCAGCATGCGCGCGATCTCGGCGAGCGTGCGCCCATCGAGAAAGTAGGCGCTCAGGATCATGCGATCTTCGCCGGAAAGATAGGCCAGGGCTTCGTCCGTAGCTGATTCGAGGCGCGGGTCTGCCGAAACCGCGGGCTCGGGCTCGGGAGCCTGAAATTGAACGCCTTCCTCCGATTCCTCATCGAGACTCACCAGCCGCCGCGTGCGCCGGTAACGGTTTACATATTCCTGTGCGAGAACCGTGCGCAGCCAGCCTTCGAGCGATCCGCGGCCGGTATAGGAAGACAGTTTCGAAACGCGCACGCCATCCCGCAAAGTGGTTCCGTAAAGATCGGCGTAGAGAGCGTCGGCGAGTTCGCGCGCGGCGGAATCTTCGCGTGCCACGCGCAGCGCCGAGAGATAAAGCTTCTCGCGATAGCGGGTGAGAAAAATGTCCCACGCCGGATTGCTCCCCGCGGCGCAGGCGCGGGCCAGGGCAAGTTCGTCCACGCGCAGGGTAAAGAAGAATGCGCGCAACTCAGTTTCCGAAGTGGCGGGCGTTGCGTATTTCGCGCCGACCTCGCAGAGAATCGCAACAAACGTTTCGCGGGCAAGCCCAACTTTTTCGCAGCCGCTCTTGGCGTGAAGATCTGCGTGCAGCTCCGCCACAAGCTCGCTGACCATCGACTCAACGGCGGCTGATTGTTTAGTGGCGCTCATGCAGCAGACAACAGTCCCCGGTGCGGTAACCCTCAACGGTAACCGCTCATCCCATGATGCTACCAACCACGATGCTACCAAGTTCTTAGACGCTCGAAGCGCGAATTTTGGCCGCAAGGTCCGTTTTTATTTCGTTCTGTCACCGTGTGAGTTGCGGCGGTGAGTTGGGCAGCGCGTCCCGCAAGCAACGCCGAACGCTCCTGGGGAGATCAGAGACGGCAGCTTCGGGACGCGCCAGCCCGCGAAGGGGAGAAGCTTATGAAAACGAATCGGAATGCGCGCGTGCATACGAACAAGAACGCAAGTTCCTTAGCAACAATGGTGTTCGCGATTTTGGCTGGCGTAGTGATGACAGTGACGGGCCTGTTAGCCACAGGTCCGACGCCGGCACGGGCCGGCGAAACCGGCGGAGCAGCCGGCTACAAAGTGCTGGAGCCGATCCGCCACGGAAATCTCACGGTGTTTCCGGTGCTCGCGTCGAAAAGTTATCCCACCGGCGAATTTCTGACGCTCGATGAAGGCCTTCGCTCCGGAGAAGTCGTGGTGACGGAATACGGCAGCCTGCAAGGCCTGATCCGGCGGCATCCCATGCAACCAGTTGTGCACGCCCGCGATAACGCCCGCGGCAACGCCGAGGTAAATCGTCTGGTCCTGGTCAACAATTCCAAGCGCCCGCTGCTGCTTCTGGCTGGCGAAATCGTCTCGGGCGGCAAGCAGGATCGCGTCATCGGCAAAGACCGCATTGTTCCCGCGGAAAGTGATCCCGTAGATCTCTCCGTGTTTTGCGTCGAACCGGGCCGCTGGGTCGCCACCAGCGACCACTTCGGCGCCTCGGAATCCATGTATGGCTCTGCGATTGGCGGAGCAAAACCCAATGCCCCCGCTCCCATGGCGTTGATGGCGCAACCCTCGGTCCGCGCCAAAGCCATGGGCGACAAGGATCAGAATGAAGTTTGGGCGGAGGTAGCGAAACAGCGGGCAGCAGTGAGCGTCGAAGTGTCTGCTGCGTCGCCCACGGTAGCCGCCGAGATGGGAAGAACCAGTTCGTACGCCAAGGTGATGGAGAACGATGAAGTGAAGAAGCGGGTCGACGCCGTGGCCAAGCCGATCGAACAAAATTATCAGAGCCTGATCAAACAACTGCGCGATCGCAACGCGGTGGGCGTGGTGGTGGCAGTGAACGGACGCATCATCTGGGCCGACGTTTTTGCCAGCACCGAACTGCTCGAAAAATACTGGCCCAAGCTGGTGCGCTCGTATGCATCCGAAGCCGTGGTCACGCGCGCCAAAGACGCCGAAGCCGGAGTGAAACAGGCCCAGGCCTTTCTGGAAGATATGGAAGGCCGCAGAGAAACCATCGAGAGCGAGCCCGGCCTCTATCGCCACACAGAAGTGAACGGCGACGGATTCATGGCATTCGCGCTCACATCCCTGCTGCCAAAGACGGGATTCGACCTGCACGTAGCGAAAATGGCGGACTAGCAGAGTTCAGCGATGTCTAGAAGTCATCTCATAGATGGGTTCGGGAAGGGCACGGCGTTCAGCCGTGCCATAAAGAGCCAACAAAGATGCGGGCTTTAGCCTCTGAGGTTTCGCTCATGTCCAGCCGACCCTTCAGGCCCCGCCAGCGGCGGCTGGGGCACTCGCTGCGTGCCGTTTGGCTAATTCTTCGAGAGCCGGGAAAGCCCGTGCGACGCTCGGAGTATTCTCCGGCGGCGCTGTGCCCATGCGAATCGCTTTCACCAGTATTTCCAGAGCCAGGCCTGTGGTCGGCGGAGTCACCACAGTGGCGGTCAGGTATCCGCAGCGCACCCATTCCTGCCCGGTTTTGGTCACACCGTCGCAGCCGATGAACGGAGTCTTCAGCCACTTCTCACGGTCTTGTTCCGTCAAATCCACGAACGCTTTTCGCGCTCCCATCGCCATGGCATCGTTCTGGCAAACCACGGCGCGAATGTGAAGCTGCCGCGACGTGCTCAACGACAGCCACGATTTGACGGCATGGTGCGCGCTGCGTTCCGTCCAATCACCCTTCAGCGTTTTCATCTCGACGCCGGCTGGTTTGGTGGAAAGCAGGCCCTTCCTTCGCAGACCGGAAACGCTGGTGCTCGAGGGCCCCTCGATATACAGAACGTTGCCCTCGGCGGCGAGCGCTGCCAGCTGCTTCCCCTGGATCCTTCCGATTTCCTCCTGATCCGTGGTCACCGAAAACACCGGAGCCTGATTTCCCCGCCGAAGGTCAGAAATGTAGTCCGCTTGCCGGCTCAAAATTCCCCACCCGATTCCAGCCGCAACCGCTGCTTTGGCAACTTGCGGCATGCCCGTACCCACCGGCTCTACCAGAATCGCCGCCGGGCGCTGGATCGGATCCTGAATAATTTTGACCAGCTGCTGAGTCTGATTGACGGCGTCGTTGTCGGCGTAAATGATTTGAACTTTCGCGCCCAGACGCCCCGCTGCGTCCGTAGCGGAAGCTGCCTGCTCGGCCTGGTAATCATTGTCTCGGGTAATGAGCGCAACAACTACGTTTAGATTTTCCATGGATTGGTCAGTTGACTTTCGCCTGCGTGTACCAGTGTGAGTACCAGTGTGAGTACCAAAGACGCCAGGTACCAGAATCGTTGGGCAGACGTTGCCCGGTAATGCAGCTCAAAGCCTGAAAAGCCCAGGTTCGCGTTTGCGCGTCCAGCGCGGGATCGTCGGTATAGCTCAGCAACTGTGGTACGGCGGCCAGCCGCTGTTCCCGCGTCATCATGCCGGATTCCGCCAGACTCGAAGCGGCGCCCTGGCGCACGCTGGGCGCGGGATCATCATGCATGGTGCGCAAAAGCGGAGTAATCGTTTCCGGCGAACCCACCTGCGCCAGCGCTGCAACCGCCCAGCGGCGGGAGTCCTGGTCAGAATCTTTCAGATGAGCAGTCAGCGC
>JBEKDY010000261.1:0-10850 GCA_050014115.1 Candidatus Sulfotelmatobacter sp.
GATCTCGCGGGAAACGCGTACTTCTATCTGGCGGAAATTCAATTCCGGCAGGCCAACTACCAGCAGGCAGTGCAGAACTACGATCAAGTGCTGCAGAATTTTCCCAGCGGGAACAAGGCGGCGTCCGCTCAGTTGAAGAAGGGTTTTGCGCTGATCGAGCTGGGCAAGCAGGATGACGGCGTCACGGAACTTCGGCATCTGCTGCAACGCTATCCGCATTCGCCGGAAGCTCTGCAGGCCCGGGACCGCCTGCGCAAGCTGGGAGTTGCCGGGAAAGCCGGGGCCGGCGAATAATTCGGCAACCAAACCGAGAGCGCGATGCGAGGTGGATCATGCCGCACAGCACGCACGACCAAGACGAGGCCAAAGGCGCGACGGAAGCCGAAGATCACGCGACTCCCGGCAACGTGGGCATGGAAAAGCAGCTGGGGCACCGCGATCAGGACCCCATGCTGAAAGATGCGGATTCCGATTTCCCCGAGCCCGGATCGAGTCCGGAGCACAGCGGAGAACCGACGCGGAAGCCCTAACGCAACTCTTCCATCGCAGCTTCTAACACTTCCCTGCCCGGACGCGTGACCGACTCCGGCAGCGTGGCCAGCGGCTGATCGACCATGTTGAGCATGTCGAGAAAGCTGGGAGCTTTCGTGTTGACGTAAAACACGCCGGTGAGCACATCCCCCGCGTCATGCGCTTCAGTGAGACGCGTGATAGCGCGAATCTTGTCGGTGGGGTCGTAGTCTTCCTCCAGCTTGCGCAACTGCAGGTGCGAGCCGTCGTGCATGGTGACGCTGAGAGTCTCGCCGGGATCGTAGTCCACGGCGATATCTTCGAAAGCGGGAACGAAGCTGACGTCCTGCAAAACCTCCTCGTGCTCCTTCACATATTTGTAGGACTTGGTCGAACCCTCGTGATCGTTGAAGGTGACGCAGGGCGAGACCACGTCGAGCATCACGGT
Source organism: Candidatus Sulfotelmatobacter sp. (assembly GCA_050014115.1). Lineage (GTDB taxonomy): Bacteria > Acidobacteriota > Terriglobia > Terriglobales > Acidobacteriaceae > Sulfotelmatobacter. The sequence goes on from JBEKDY010000261.1 coordinate 959, forward strand.
TCCCTTGTGCGCGATGGCGGCTTTCAGCATGGCGCCGAGCTGGCGCTTGTCGCCGGAAAATGACCGCCCGACGAAAGTTGCGCCCAGCTGAATCGCCAGAGCGCAAGTATCGATCGGCGGCAGATCGTTCAACACGCCGGATTTGAGCTTCGACCCAAGATCGGCAGTCGCCGAGAACTGGCCCTTGGTGAGGCCGTAAACGCCGTTATCTTCGATGATGTAAATGATCGGCAGATTGCGGCGCATGAGGTGAACATACTGGCCGATGCCGATCGAGGCGGTGTCGCCGTCTCCACTCACGCCAATGCAGATCAGTCGGCGATTCGCCAGCATGGCTCCGGTCGCGACCGAGGGCATGCGGCCGTGCACGGTGTTGAAGCTGTGCGAGCGGTTCAGGAAATAAGCCGGAGTCTTCGACGAGCAGCCAATCCCGCTGGGCTTGATGACGAACTCGGGCTCCACGCCCATTTCGTACATGGATTCGATGATGCGCTCGGAAATCGCGTTGTGCCCGCAGCCCGCGCAGAGCGTGGTCTTTCCGCCTTTGTATTCCATTACGGTCAGGCCGATGCGGTTGGTTTTTGGTCCGGCAGATCCGGGCTCAGCAACAGGAGTGGTCGACATCTATTTGCCCTCCATCGTGGTCAGTTCGTCGGTAATGGACCGCGCGTCGAGCGGCAGTCCGGTAATGTGCGCCATGCTGCGGAAGCGCGTGATCAGTTCCGGCTTTACGTCGAGCTTGAGCAGGCTGAGCATTTGCGCGTCGCGATTCTGCTCCACCACATACACACGCTCGTGCTGCTCGATGAACTCATGCACTTCGCGGGTGAATGGATATGCGCGCATCCGCAGGTAGTCGGTTTCGATTCCATACTCTTCCCGCAGTTGGTCGCGGCTCTCGGTAATGCCCCAGTGCGAAGTGCCGTAGCCAATGATGCCGATCTTCACCGGGCCTTTGGCGGTGTCGCCCTTCGTGATTTCCGGACGCGGAACAAACGAGCGCGCGGTTTCGAACTTGCGGTTCAGGCGCTCCATATTCTTTTCGAAATCGTCGGCGCGCTCGCTGTATTGCGCTCTCTCGTTGTGTCCGCTGCCGCGCGCGAAGTAGGCGGCCGCGGGATGAGCCGTTCCGGGCAGCGTGCGGTAGCCGACGCCGTCGCCATCCACATCTTTGTACCGCGCAAATCCGCCGAGCCGGTCGAGATCTTCCTTGCCTAGCACTTTGCCGCGTTTGATCGGCGTGGTGGGATATTCGAACGGATCCGACATCCAGTTGTTCATGCCGAGATCCAGATCCGACATGACGAACACCAGCGTCTGGAATTGCTCCGCCAGGTTGAAAGCTTCGCCGGCCATGGTGAAGCATTCCTCCACGGACGATGGAATCAGCATGATGTGCTTCGTGTCGCCATGCGAGAGAAACGCAGTGGAAAGAATATCGCCTTGCGAGGTGCGCGTGGGCAGCCCGGTGGAAGGCCCCACGCGCTGGATGTCCCAGATCACTCCTGGAACTTCCACGTAGTAGCCGAGGCCGGCGAACTCGGACATCAGCGAAATCCCCGGGCCTGCGGTTGCGGTCATGCTGCGAGCGCCGGCCCAGCCGGCGCCGATCACCATGCCGATAGCGGCCAGTTCATCTTCGGCCTGCACGATGGCGAACGTCGCCTTGCCATCGGGGCCGATGCGGTATTCCTTCATGTACTCAATCATCGTCTCCACCAGCGAAGACGACGGCGTGATGGGATACCACGTGACCACGGTGCATCCCGCGAACATGCAGCCCAGCGCAGCCGCCGAGTTGCCGTCAATGATGATTTTCCCGGCGGTCTTGTCCATGCGCTCGATATAGAAAGTCCCGAGCTTCTTCAAGTTCGCCTTGGCATAGTCGAAACCCGCCTGCGCCGCCGCCAGGTTCAAATTCGCAGCTTTTGCTTTCGTCGCGAATTGCTTACGGATCGCTTTTTCGACTTCGCCCATCTCGATGGTGAGCAGGTTCGCGACCACGCCCACGTACACCATGTTCTTGACCAGCTTCCGCAGCTTGGCTTCCGGGCAGACCGCGGCCACCAGCTTGTCGTAGGGGACTGCGTAAAAGAGCACATCATCGCGCAGCTTGTGCAGGGCGAGAGGCTCGTCGTAAAGCACCGAAGCTCCCGGCGCCAGGGTCATGGCATCTTCCTGCGCGGTCTCCGGATTCATCGCCACCAGAAAATCAATTTCCTTTTTGCGCCCGATGTAGCCGTTTTTATTGGCGCGGATCGTGAACCAGGTGGGCAGCCCGGCGATATTCGACGGAAACATGTTCTTGCCCGAAACCGGCACGCCCATCTGAAAAATGGCGCGCAATAAAACGGAGTTCGAGCTTTGCGATCCGGAGCCGTTCACCGTCGCGACCTGGATAGTCATGTCGTTGACGATGCGCTTGCGCCCCATCCCTCCGGCGGATTCCTGGGGCACAATATCGGTAGTGGCCATCCCAACACCTTCCTTTGAAGACAGATTACGACGCGGAAAGTATCCGCACCTGATCGTTTGAATCTCTTCTCCCCGAATCACGCTTCCAGCTGCGAGAAGCTGAAACTTTCCCGGAATGTCCGGCCTTCAGGATTGAAGAAGGAAAACATTAGATTATACGGCGGCTAGTGAGGCCGTGTCGCGGCAAATCGCCCGCCTGCAGCGGGAGGAACCTGCCTTGAAACGGGACAGAGTCGCTTCCGGAGTCAAGCTTCCGTCCTGAAAAATTGGGCGATGTTGCGGAACTTATTATATCGTGACACGATCAATTCGCGAGGCGGAATCTTCTTTACGTCGGCCAGGTGTTTCTGCAGGCTGGTATCGAGCAGGTGAGCGGCGGCCTCATGGTCGCGATGTGCGCCCCCTTCGGGCTCGGGCACAATATCGTCGATCACCCCCAGCTCGCTGAGATCCGTGGCAGTGATGCGCATCGCTTCGGCGGCCAGTTCTTTCTTGCTGGCATCGCGCCACATAATCGCGGCGCAACCCTCCGGCGAAATCACGGAATAAATCGAGTTCTCCATCATCAACACGCGGTCGGCGATGGCAATGGCCAGCGCCCCGCCGCTGCCGCCAACGCCGATCACGGTGGCGATGATCGGAACTTTCAGTCGCACGATCTCGCGCAGATTCTTGGCGATGGCTTCAGCCTGCCCCCGTTCTTCCGCGTTGATGCCGGGATAAGCGCCATCCGTATCGACGAGCGTAAAGATAGGCCGGTTAAATTTTTCCGCAACCTGCATGATGCGCAGCGCCTTGCGGTAACCTTCCGGATGCGGCGTGCCAAAATTGCGGTGGACGCGCTGCTTCATGTCGCGTCCCTTCTGCGTGCCGACGACTAAAACTTCCTGGCCGTGAAATCGAGCCATGCCGCAAACGATTGCCGGGTCGTCGCCGAATCCGCGGTCGCCGTGAATTTCGCTCCAATCAGTGAACAGTCGCTCGATGTAATCCAGAGTCTGCGGACGCTGCGGATGCCGCGCCAGTTCTGTCTTCTGCCAGGCTGTCGGAACCACATTAGTCTCCCGCCGTAGCGTGTCGATGCGATCCTGGAGTTTAGCCAACTCGCGGCGTGTAGCGTCATCCTGGTGAGCGGATTCCATCTCCGCCACCTGGCGCTCGATCTGCTCCAGTTCCTGCTGCGCTTTTTCTGTGGCTCCCACGATTGAATGATGACGATTAAGTGATGACGATTTAACTGACGACGACTTAGCTGATCACCCGCACACTGCCCCGCCCGCACAACTGTTCGACGCGGGCAATGAAATTGCGGTCAGGAAGCACATTATAGCCTTCCGCCTCCATCACCACCATGAAATCTCCCTGACGTTCCACGTCGAACAACACTTTGGCCTCGCCTTTGCGCTCGAGGAACAGAGCATGCAGATCATCGACAGCGCGATCGCCAGCGGTCTCCAGCGGAATGCGAATGCGAATCGCGCGCGGCACCGGAACTCTGGCATCATCGAGCGCCATAATCTCGGCCGCCGTGATCTTTGGATTCGTGCCTTCTTCAATGCGCACACCCGCGCGCACCAGCACTGGAACTTCAAGCTTCACTTTGTCGCCAATTCGTTTGTAGGCTTCGGGAAAAACGATCATGTCGATGGTTCCGGACATATCTTCGAGAGTGGCCTGCGCGTAGAAATCTCCGCGCTTGGATTTCAGCACGCGCACGTTGCCGATGATTCCTGCGATCGCGATCGTCTCATCCTTGCCAGTGGAATTTTTCCACCCGGCGAGGTCTGCCGTGCTGAGCGCCTGCAGGTCCTGCAACTTGTCCTTGTATTTCTCCAGCGGATGCCCGCTGATGAAGAACCCGAGAATTTCTTTTTCGGCGGTCAGGCGCGTGTGCTCGTCCCAGTCGGGAACGTTGGGCAGTTTCTCGTTGCCGGCCTCGGCGTCATCCTGCTGAAACACGCCAAACAGGCCATGCTGGCCCGATTCCGCGTCGCGCTGCGTTTTCTGCGCGCGTTCCATGGCCTTGTCGAGAACCTCCATTAACTGCGCGCGCCGGCCCAGTGAATCCATGGCGCCGCTCTTGATCAGCGATTCCAGCACGCGCTTGTTGAGCAGCCGCAGGTCGACGTTCTCGCAGAATTCGTAAATCGACTTGAAGCGTCCCAGCTTCTTGCGCGCCGCGACAATCGACTCGATCGCGTTGCCGCCAACATTCTTTACCGCAGCGAGACCGAAACGGATTGCTTCGCCGTGCGGCGTGAAGTTCGCATCCGACACGTTGATATCGGGCGCATCCACGGCAATGCCCATCTCGCGGCACTCGTTGATGTATTTCACCACGTCGTCGGTGCTGCCCGTGACCGACGTCAGCAACGCGGCCATGAACTCAACAGGATAGTGCGTCTTGAGATACGCCTTATTGAATCCGTATCCGGCGAATTGCGCCATCAAATCGAAAATCTTTTCGATCTTCTTTGCCGGAAATTTCCGCTGCGCCGCGCCTTCCACAAAGCGCTCGCGCTGCTGCGCCATTTCTTCCGCTTTTTTCTTGCCCATGGCGCGGCGCAGCAAATCGGCTTCACCCAGCGAATATCCGGCGAGGCGGTTCGCGATCTGCATCACCTGCTCCTGATACACAATCACGCCCAGCGTTTCCTGCAAAATTTCCTGCAGTTCGGGGAGTTCGTATTCCACTTTCTTGCGGCCGTGCTTGCGATCCACGAAGTCGTCAATCATTCCGCCCTGAATCGGCCCGGGGCGGTACAGCGCGTTCAGCGCGGTGAGATCTTCGATTGAGTTCGGCTGGTACTTGCGCAGCACGTCTCGCATGCCATGCGATTCAAACTGGAACACGCCAGACGTCAGTCCCTTGTGAAAGACTTTCTGATACGTCTCCGCATCTTCGAGCGGAATCTGTTCCAGCGTGATCGGCATCCCGCGCGTCTGCAGGATCAGCTTAAGCGTGTCGGTCAGAATCGTCAGCGTGGTCAGCCCGAGAAAATCCATCTTCAGCAGGCCCATCTTCTCGGTACCAGTTCGGTGAGCGGCCGCGGCGAAATCACAACTCCAGCGGCGTGGACCCCGGAGTTGCGCACCAGCCCTTCCAGTTTTCTCGCAGTCTGGATCAGTTCCCGAATCTGGCCATCTTTTTCGATGGCCTCGCGCAGCTGCGGCGAATCTTCAATCGCCTGCTCAATTGTGATATTGAGCTGCGTGGGCACCATTTTTGCGATGCGATCGACGTCGCTGTAAGGAATGTCCATGGCGCGGCCCACGTCTTTGATCGCGGCTTTCGCCGCCATGGTGCCGAACGTGATGATCTGCGCGACGTTGTCGCGCCCGTATTTCTGCGTAACGTAGTTGATCACCTCGCCACGGCGGTTCATGCAGAAATCGATATCGATATCGGGCATGGACACGCGCTCAGGATTCAGAAAGCGCTCGAACAGCAACTCGTGTTGCAGCGGATCGAGATCGGTGATCCCGAGCGCGTAGGAAACCAGCGACCCGGCCGCCGATCCGCGGCCCGGGCCCACGGGAATTTCGCGATCTTTGGCGTAGCGGATGAAGTCCCAAACGATCATGAAGTATCCGGAAAACTGCATCTGCTGAATAATCGCCAGCTCGCGCTCCAGCCGCTGGTCGTAATCGGCGAGCGAATGCTTTAGTTTTCCCTGCTCGCGCTTAGGCCGCAAAGCCTCGAGGCGCCGCGCGTAGCCTTCGCGCGTGACGTGAACGAAATAACTGTCCAGCGTGTAACCCGGCGGAACGTCAAATTCAGGAAACGGCGTCGCGATTTTTTCCAACCGCAGGTTGCAGCGCCCGGCAATATCCAGCGTGCGGCTCACCACCTGCGGCGCGTCTTTGAACACGCGCATCATTTCGTCGTGGCTCTTCACGAAGAATTGCGTGCCCTCGAATTTCATGCGGGCGGTGTCGTGGATCGACTTGCCGGTCTGGATGCACACCATCACATCCTGCGCGTGCGCGTCTTCCTCGCACAGGTAATGGCTGTCGTTGGTCGCGACAAGGGGCATGCCGAGATCTTTTTCCAGCTGGAAGAGTCCGGGATGAATGCGGTGTTCCATCGCCAGTCCCTGATCCTGAATTTCGAGAAAGAAATTTTCCTTACCGAAAATGTCGGCGAACGTGCCCGCGGCCGCGCGCGCGGCTTCGTAGTTCCCTTCCGTGAGCCGTTCGGCGACTTCGCCTTTCAGGCATCCCGAAAGTCCGATGAGACCCCGCGAATGTTCCGCCAGAAATTTCTTACTCACGCGCGGCTTGTAATAAAAGCCGTGCAGCGAGGCCTCGGAAGTGATCTTCACCAGATTGCGATAGCCTTCGTCGTTTTCGGCGAGTACCAGCAAATGGTTGTAAGTATCGCCCTCGGGCGGCGCGCGGTGATCGTCTTTCTTGCAAACGTAAAGCTCGCAACCGACGATGGGCTTCACGTCGAACTTGTGCGCGGCATTGACGAAGTGCACCGCGCCAAACATATTGCCGTGGTCCGTCATGGCGACGGCGGGCATCCCCAGATCTTTCACGCGTTGGCAAAGTTTTTCGACATCACAAGCGCCATCCAGCAGGGAGTAGTCGGTATGCAGATGTAGGTGAACGAATTGGGACATGGGCTCCGTTGGATTCTACGTTGAGGTTATTCTAACGGGAAACGTCGCGCATGGAGCGCACAGTTATCCACAGGTGAAAAGGAATCTAATCTTCAGTTCGGGCGATTCCGGAGAAGCGGATGAGTTCGATTTCAGATTGTAGATTTCAGATTGTAGATTTCAGATTGCAGATTGAACCCTCAGGTTTTGACCGTCAATCTGAAATCAAAAATCTGAAATCTGCAATTCGGAAGATGCTCGTATGAGGACAGCCCGCCCTTCGTCAGCTTACTGGCCTTCGCCGGGAATTCTGAAATTCACGCCGCGGTCCTCGTTGACCTTGGTGGTCGCGGGAATGTCCAGGTCTGAAAGCGGAATCTTCTGCGTCCGCTCTGCAGAGAAACTGAACAGCATGTTGCCGACGATGGCGTAGTTCTGGATTTCCTCTTTGTGCTGATCACGAAAGATTAGCGTAGTAGGCGCCGAGGGAGCCGTGAGTTCCGCGTGCCGGGGTTCATAAGGAGCCGATTGCGCGTAAGCATCCTGATCTCCACCGCCGTTATAGTTCTCCCCGTAGCTGTCCGGCGCGCCCTGCTCCTCCGGACCCGGCCCGTTCATCTCGTAGCCTTGGGCGACATCCTGGTCTTGCTGGTCTTGGCTATCGTCGTAGTACGAGGACGAATCCCACAACCAATACGGATCGTAGAAGTAGGGATTGTAGTACCCGTACCAGCCGGGATATCCGAAACGCCAGGGACCGGCGAAACCGCGGTTGCGGTTGCGGAAGCGCGCCCCATCGATGCGATTCGCAAAGCCAAAGCGATTCGCGGAGGCATTGCGGTTCGCCGAGAATGCCTGTTGCGGCCGCTGGAAGGCCCGCGATCGGGCCATCGAACCGCCCATGGACCCGGCGTAGGAACGCGCGCCAGAAGCCGAGTGGGCGCCGTACCCTGCTCTGGAACCCATGCCGCTGTAAGCGTGATTGGATCGCGGGGCGGAAAAGCTGCTGTGCCCGCCGCTGAACCCACTGTGGCCGCTGAAACCGCCACCGTGGCCGCCACCAGAGGAGGCATGCCCACCCCCGTGCTGCGCAAACAGAGGCAGCGCAAAGGCCAGCGAGACGAACGTCGCGAAGGCACAGAGGCGACGCATATGGCTATATTATAAGCGTGTTTCAGGCCGCTGCAACGTAAATCACTGCCCTCCAAAAGGTTGATCCAGAAGGCTTTCTACCGTTTCTTGGTTTTGGCCTTTTTTGCCGGAGGCTTGGCTGCGGGCTTCGCGGAGGGCTTCGAGCCAGGCTTCGACGCAGGCTTCGAAGGCGCTTTCGCCCCTGACCTGGCAGACTCACCCTTCGGTTGCACCGCGGACTTCTGCGGAGCGGCGGATTTGGCGTCGAGCTTGGATTTGCTCTTGCCGTCCGGCTTGGCGGGTGCCGGAACCTGCGCCGCTGTGGGCGGCGCGACCGCCGCAGTTTTTCCCTTGCCTTTGCCTGCTACTTCGCCTTTTTTTGCCGGCGCCACGGGCGCCGGAGCTCCGGCCACAGCCTTGGCCGCTCGGCCGCGTCTGGGAGGCGGAGGCGGAGGCGGAGGCGGAGGCGCGAACGGCTTCAGGAACTTCAACGTCTCGGTGCGGGAACGCAGTTTGCCGTCGAGCAGCAACATGAACACATCGCGCGCGATCTTGGGATACTCCGGCAACTGCGGAGTAATCAGCAGTTCCGTCATTTCCGGCAGAGGAATCCGTTGCTGCACCTGGCGCCACTTGGTCAGGAAATTCTTGATCTTCTGTTCCACCGCCTGCTGCTTCGCGGTCACGGCGAGGAACAGAATCATCTCCGGCCGCGCCGTGGAAAGCAGGTTCCAGGTGCGCGACGGTGTAGCGGCCTCTTTGCCGGTCAAGCGCTTGGCAAGTTCCTTGGCGTGAGTTTCGATGTCCCGCCAGGCATCGACCAGATCCTTGCGCGGAATCAGCTTCCACAAATCCGCAACGTCTTTCTCCGACAAGCGCGATGTCAGAAAGTACATCACCGCCGGCCCGGCATCTGGCGCATACCCCAGATCGACCATATGCTGGCGCGTCTTCATCAGCTGGCTGAGGCCGTTACTGTCCACTTTCGAAGTGTTCCAATGCGCATGCAGAACTTCCAGCCAGCCCTCTTTTTCGAGGTTCTTGACCACCTGTAGCGGATCGTCCTCGTGCGCGAGCGCGGCGATCTCATGCCCAATCGCGCCGCGCAGAATGTGGTCGATGTACTTGCCTTCCTTGGCGGCATCGTAGCGGGCCTGCGTGCGCTCTTCGATCTGCCAATGGAATCGAGTCGCAAAACGCGTGGCGCGAATCATCCGCGAAGGATCTTCCAGGAACGAATAGTTGTGCAGGATGCGGATCAACTTGGCTTCAATGTCGGCTACGCCGTTGAACGGGTCGAGCAGCAGCCCGCGAGATCCCTCATTCAGCGACAGCGCCATGGCGTTGACGGTGAAGTCGCGGCGGCGCAGATCCTCATGAATGGTGGCCGGGGATACGATGGGCGCTTTGCCCGTCTTTTCGAAGCGCTCGGTGCGGGCCATGCTGATTTCGGCGCGCGCATTGCCCGGGAGCGACAGGAAAATCGTCCGCGATTCCTCTTCAAGTGCGGCGACGTGCGCTCCAGCCTTCTCGAGTTCTTTTTGCAGCTTGAGGGGATTGCCCTGGACCGTGAAGTCGAGGTCGCGGATGGTAAAGCCGCTGATAATGTCGCGGATCGCCCCACCGGTCAGGTAAAGATTCATTCCGGCGGCGCGGGCAACTTCCTGGATCAGGCTGAC
>JBEKDY010000262.1:0-5844 GCA_050014115.1 Candidatus Sulfotelmatobacter sp.
TGCTTGCCAGTGTCAATATCAAAACGGAAGAACAGCCGGTCCTTGGTTCCGAAGTTCTGGTCGAAGCGGCCAATCAGCAGCCACTCTTTCGCGGGCAGCGCCGGGCTTGCCTGGTAGGACTGGTAGCAACCCGCGGCCAAGGTTGCTGGACTCAGTCCTGCAGGTTCCGCTCCGGTAAATGCGTCGAAGCAACTGCCCGGTGCAGCTGCAGTTCCCGCAGCAATGGGCACTCCGCTCGCGAACCCCGGAGCAGCTTCCCAGATCGAGGCCGCCTGAGCGTAGGTCGTAGCGGTAGGGGACGTTGGTCCAAATAGGGCCGACACGCTGGTGTTCACGTCAGTCAAGAAATTCGCCGTCGGCGTGTAGACCGTCTGCGTCGCGGGCACGATATAACGAATGCCCTCGGTGTCGATGAAGAAGAAAGTTTTGTCCTTCCGGATCGGCCCGCCAAAAGACGCCGCCCACTGGTTGTTGTTGGAGAACGGACGCGCCACATTCGGGCTTACCGCGGTGTTGAACCAGTCGTTCGCGTTCAGGACGTCGCCATTCCACTGGTACTGTGCGTTGCCGTGGAAATTGTTGGTGCCGCCCTTGCTCACTAGGGCCACCTGGGCTCCCGCCTGCTGACCGTACTGGCCGGAGTAGGCGTTGGTCACCACGTTTGCTTCATCGATGCTGTTCTTGCCCAGCATCAGGTTGGTCGGACCCGAGTTGTTCAGATTGAGGAACGGGTCCATCTGATTTTCGCCATCCACCGTGAACACGTTCGATGTGGCGGGCAATCCGTTGGTGTTGAAGTTGCCATAACCGCCGCCGGTATTCATGTTGATCCCGGGCGCGGTATAAGCCACGGCCGTCAGGTCGTTGCCGCCGTTGGGCAGGTTTTCGACCAGGTTGCGGTCCATGTTCGTGGACATCTCGGCAGCTTCGGTATCGAGCAGCGGCGCCGCTGCGGAGACTTCAACCGTGGTTCCGGCCGCGCCCACTTCCAGCTTCACATTCACCGTCGTTACCTGGCCGTTGTTGACTCCAACCTTCGCCGCGAACTGCTTGAACCCAGCGGCCATGATGACGACCTCATAGTTGCCCGGGTCGGCCAGTTCAAACAAGTAAACGCCCTGCGCGTTGGTGTTGGTTTGGCTCGAGCCGCCTTTATCCAGGTTCCGCAGCGTGACGGTGGTGCCGGAGAGAACCGCGTTCGACGCGTCCGTAACCGTTCCGCTCACCGCGCCCTTGGTGGTGCTCTGCCCGAACAACGCGCTCGGAACTAACAATAGAACGCTCAGTGCGAGCACAACCACACTCGCCCCCGCTTTTGTAAATCGCATGGTACTGACCTCCTGGGAATTTTTCATAGCGCAAATACGAACCGACGGCCTTGGCTTCCTGGCAGCCGTGGCGCGATCCGATCGACCTGAGAACCTAAATTTTTGATTGCGTAAACTCTTGATTCCGTGCTGGATCTGGGAAATTGTCTTGCGAAACCCTGACTCTCGAAATTCGCTCTGCCGAAACCCGCTCTATCGAATTCCGTTCAGTCGAAACCTGAAATCCGGCCGCCCGTCTATCGCGGGCGTACCTGCCTGAGCGCAGTCACACACACAGCTCAGACAACCCTTACACTGCAACTGACAATCCAAAACACTCGCCTACGAAACACTTTGTTTTCAATCAGTTGTTGTTTCGTACGCGTAGTGTTATATCGAAATCGGTATCAAGTGTCCAGAGAAATATGCTATTTGGAATCATATTTCCCTCAGATCAGCCCCGCGGACATGCCTTCCATCCCAGCCTACCGTCAGGGGTCTGTTCCCCAGTCACTCGGTAGGGGCTCCGCAGCCTGCTACAATCTCCTTTTCCGTGAGCGCTCCGACCTCAAAACCCGCGTCTCCGGCTTCGTCGGAAATCGAGAAGGGGACCCATCCACGCTCCGCCGCCGCCCAGCCGCCGGAGCCTGTTCCCATCCTCGATCTGCAGCGGCAATACGAACAGGTCCGCGCCGAAGTCTTGCAGGCTGTAGGCCGAGTGTGCGCCTCGCAGCATTACGTGCTCGGCCCAGAAGTCGAGCAGTTCGAGCGCGAAATGGCCGATTTCTGCGGCGCGCGCGAGGCCGTGGGATGTTCCTCCGGCACCGACGCGGTCTGGTTGGCCTTGGCGGCCGCCGGAGTGCAGCCCGGAGACCGCGTTCTCACGTCTCCGTTCAGCTTTTTCGCCTCCGCCAGCGCCATCGTGCGCGCCGGCGCCCGCCCCGTCTTTGCCGACATCGAGCCCGGCACGTTCAATCTCGACCCGCTGAAAGTTGGCGTGGTTCTTCGCGGCGGCGGCGAAGCCAAGATGCGCGCTCTGCTGCCGGTTCATCTTTATGGCCAGTGCGCCGCGATGGATTCATTCCAGCGGTTGGCCGAGGAGTTTCATCTGACGGTCGTCGAAGATGCCGCCCAAGCCATCGGCGCAACCGGCATCGATGCAACAAAGACCGGAAAACGCGCCGGAAGCCTGGGCGTGACCGCCGCGTTCAGTTTCTATCCCACAAAAAATCTCAGCGCCTATGGCGAGGCCGGACTGGTCACCACCAGCAATCCCGAAATGGCCGCGCACCTGCGCCGCCTGCGCAATCATGGCAGCTCGCGCCGCTACGTCCACGAAGAAATGGGATGGAACTGCCGCCTCGACGCCATGCAGGCCGCCATTCTGCGCGTGAAGTTGAAATACGTAGAAGGATGGAACGAAGCCCGCCGCCAGCGCGCTGCCACCTACGACCGCTTAATCGCGGAAACCGGACTGGCGCGCCCGGCCGCGCTCGCACAATCAACAATCGCGCCCGACGACGCGCCCATCCATCTCCCGTACACGATCCCGGGCGCGCAACACGTCTTCCACCAGTACGTAATCCGCGCCTACCGCCGCGATGAACTCCGCGAGTTCCTCACCGCGCGCAAGATCGGAACGGAAATCTACTATCCCATCCCGCTGCACCTGCAGCCCTGTTTCGCCTATCTGGGATACCGCGAAGGCGACTTCCCCGAAGCCGAGCGCGCCGCAAAAGAAGTGCTCGCGCTCCCCATGTTCCCCGAACTCACCGAAGAGGAGCAGCGTTGGGTAGTCCAAAGCATCGCCGATTTCTACTGCTGATTTTCCGCGATGTGCTGATGTGTGGGGACGGTTTGTGTGGGGACGCGCACTCTTGCCCGTCCGGGCGAGCGAAGCTCGCCCTTTTGCCGTCAGTTTCTCGCAGGCCGAGGAGAGCAGCCGAGCTGCGCTCGGCGGACGGGCAAGAGTGCCCGCCCCCACCTAAACCTCCCCACACGAGCAGCGTTCTGCTCCTCCCGGGCTTTATCCTCTGGCAACATGAGTTTGTCCCCGCCGGTCGCGCGTCGCTTCCCGCAGGCCGCGCCCAACGTCTAACCCTTTTGCATAAAGGTGCCCCTATGCGGAACTTCGTTTTTCGACTCGTGAGAGTGGTGCTCGCAGGCGTGGTGAGTTGCCTATTCCTCGCGGCCTCAGCTTTCACACAGCCTTCGCCGCAACTCTCTGCCGCCGACGAAATCCGCGCCGGCGACGCGCTTTTCCTCGCGTTTCAAAAATCCCAGGGATTCGCCGACACTCCCGAATCGAAGGCCATCGAAGGCTACCTGCAAAAAGTTGGCGACAAAGTCGCCGCCAACGCCAAACGCAAGCTGCCTTACAAATTTCATCTCGATCCGCATCCCGGCTTTCGCAGTGCGGTGGCATACCCCGGCGGCCAGATCGTGGTGGGCGGCGGCGTTCTCGCGTTGATGGTGAATGAAGACGAGCTAGCCGTTGTGCTCGGACACGAGATCGAGCACATCGATCTCGGTCAATGCGCCCAGCGCGTCATCGAAGAAATGCAGAAAAATCATCTCACCGCCGACCAGTTCGACCAACTCTCTATCGAAGTCTTCGGAGGTCCCTATGGCAAAGACGGCGAGCTCGCCGCCGACCGCGAGGGCGTGAAGCTGGCGGTGGCCGCAGGCTACTCCCCGCACGCCGCCGTGGAGTTGCTGCAGATGTTTCAGTTCCTCTCGCGCGACGCGAAGCCAGCTCCGCAGCGCACCGACGCGCCGTCTCTCGAAGAACGAATCCAGCAGTCCCGCGACCAGATCAAATCCCAAAGCTGGGACGACGCCAAGCCCGAAACCCCGCTCGACTTGCCTTAAGTGACCTGTCCTGGAGGCCCCTGTGGAGAGGCGCGAGGCTTGTGTGGGACGCAGTAAGTTTCTCGCTACGTATTAAACTCAACTGCGGGTTGAGAGAAGCTTGCGTCCGACGAATCAAGGAACCTGGGAAATGGATGATCTCGGAACGTTTGGTCCGGCAACTGAGGTGAAGATCTTCGATCCTCGCGATCCTTCCAGCAGTTCGGGTGGGGCAGAATTGCTGGATGCCAGCGTTGCGCAGCGAGACAACCAATGGTGGCTCTACCTCGCCGGCCAGGCCCAGGGATACGGAGCCACCGACATCTACAGCGCATCACTCCCTGCGGGCGCGCCGCTGTGCGCGACTGGGTGGAAACTCACTCGCGACGCAACAGGAGAACTGCTGCCAGCTTCAGGCCGGAGCCTTAGTCGTCCCTGGGACGGGAATGGCGGGCGGCACTGCCCGTCCTATGTAAAGGGATGGGACCCGAGCAAAGGCGAATGGGTGGAACGAATCTACTACGCGGGGGCGGCGGAGAATCTCTGGGGGCCGTACACAATCGGCTTTCTCGAGTGGGATGGAGAGAATTGGGTGGATCACCCAGAACCGGCGTTCACAGCAAATGAAGAGTGGGAACATGGAAGCGTCTACGAACCTAACCTGATTTACCACGAGGGCCAATGGAAGCTGTGGTATGTCGCCGGATCAAACCATGAAGACTATCTCGTGCAAGGCTACGCGGAGAGTAAAGACGGCAGCACGAGCTGGAGCAAGCATGTGGTCTTTTCTCCCCCTGAAATGAAGATGTTCGATTTCTGCGTTCGTCAACGAGGAGATGCGTTCGACGCGATCTTCGCGCGGGTTTGGGTCGGCGGAGGCGCGGCGCCTCCCGAGACCGGGTTGTGGTGGTGTCGATGCGAAAGACCTTCTGCCACGCTTTCAGACTGGGGACAGCCGGTTCAGATCATGACAGCCGAAGATCGCGGGTGGCACTCCGGCGCATGGAAGCCGTCGTTTCAATTCCAGGAGCGAGACGGCAAGCGTGCACTTGTGTTCTTTGACGGGTCCTATCGAACGAGCGATCCTGGACCATTCCCGTTCGCGTTTACTCTTGGCTGCCTCGAGATAGATTTGTGACTTGGCTCTCCTGACGACCGCCTATGTGTCCCGCGCCACCTAGTTTCGCCGATGCCTGGTCGCCGCCCTCGTCGGCGCCTGCTTCTGCTCTCCCGGCGCCAGTACCCTCCGCACGATCGGAGTATTCAGCTTGTACTTCCGTTCGCTCACGTTCCCGGCATCGTCTTTCACGCGCACGATGAACACCGGCAGGTTGCCTTCCTTATCGAAATCTTCGTGTGTCACCGTGACCGGGAGAACTCCATTCAGCCCGTGCTCGCGATAAGCCGTTTCGTAGCGATGCTTCCGGGTGTTCCAGGTGAACACGCGCAGCTGATCGAAGTCATAGGGCAGCCCGTCGTGGGGATCGGTGAGGATGCACAAATACTGCCCCACTTTTTTCTGCACGCCTTTGTCGGTGTCGTCTACTTCATTCAGCTCGAAGAATGCGACGATGCGCTGGCCCTCGGCATATTGCGCGATGTCGAGCGGAGCATCCACGTCGACCATGCGGGAGAGCACCCAGCCCACGCGTCCCTGGCTGTCGCGCACCAGCCACCAGTCTTCGAG
>JBEKDY010000263.1:0-6188 GCA_050014115.1 Candidatus Sulfotelmatobacter sp.
GATTTCGCACCTGCGGTGTGCAGGTAGCGAACTGCGGCCAGCACGTCGGGATAGTGCTTCCAGTCTTCGCTTCGCGAGCCAGGCACAGACTGGCCATAGCCGCGGAAATCGGTGGCCAACACCCGGAAGCCGGCGTCTGCGAAAACTTCCGCCTGCTTGCGCCAACTCTCCTTGGTGAAGCGCCCGCCGTGAGCGAGGACGACGGCCCGATCACCTTTTCCGTAGAGATCGGCGTGAACGCGATAGCCATCTGGGGCCGGAAACGTAACGGACTCTTGAGCCGGAATGAGGCCGACAGCGAGCAGGATGAACAGCAGAACGAGAAGAGTTGTGACGAAGGCTCGCATGTTCTACGTGGTTCGCGCGACTTCCGGTTCGGCGGCTGCCGGTTTTAGCGCGGCTAAGCCGCGTTCGATGGAATCGTTGATGCCGCGCTCGGCAAATTCCGCCGCGACGCGCACTGCGTTCTTCATGGCGTTGGCGTTCGATGAGCCGTGCGTGATGATGCAGACGCCTTTCAAGCCAAGCAGCGGCGCGCCGCCGTATTCCGTGTGGTCGAGGCGCTTTTTGAAATCGATGAAGGCGCTGCGCGAGAGCAAGGCTCCGACCTGGCTGGTGATGGTGGCTTTGAGCGATTCCTTCAACGCCGCGCGGACCAGATTGGCGACGCCTTCGGAAATTTTCAGCGCGACGTTGCCGACGAAACCGTCGGCGACGATGACGTCGACTTTTCCGTTATATAAATCGCGGCCCTCGACATTGCCGATAAAATTCAACGGAAGCTGCTTGAGCAGTTGAAAAGCTTCACGCGTCAGCTGATTGCCTTTGGCTTCTTCTTCGCCGATGGAAAGCAGGCCGACGCGTGGACCGGGCGTCCCGGATCTTTTTCCAAACATGGCGCGGAAATAGATATCGCCCATCACGGCGAATTGTTCCAGGTTGTGGGGCTCGCAGTCGACGTTGGCGCCGACGTCGAGCAGCATGGCCGCGGTACCGGGAGCGGTGGGAAAAACCGCAGCCAGCGCGGGGCGATCGACTCCGGCCACCGTGCCCAGCACGACTTTGGCGGTCGCCATGGCGGCTCCGGTGTTACCGGCGGTGACGAAGCCGGCGGCCTGGCCCTCACGCACCATGCGTAAACCTACGCGCATGGAGGAGTCGCGCTTGGCGCGGACGGCCTCCACTTTGTCGTCCATGGTGATGTATTCGCTGGCGTGGACGATCTCAATGGGCAGGCGGAGAGCGGCGGGATGGCGGTCCAACTCCGCTTTGACCGTGGCTTCCGGACCGATGAGCAACACGCGCACGCCGTATTGACGCGCGGCCTGAATGGCGCCCTCGATTTCCGGTTTGGGCGCGCGTTCCGAACCCATCGCATCCAGTGCGATGACGCTAGGCATGGTTGGCGAAAGCGACTCCGTATTCGCCGGCTGAGTTAGCTGGCTTCTTTAACGTCGAGAACTTCTCGTCCTTTATAGTAGCCGCATTTGGAGCAGGCGCGGTGCGGCATTTTCTTTTCGTGACAGTTGGGGCATTCAGAAAGTGAATGGCCCTTCAGGGCGTCGTGGGCGCGCCGGGTGGAGGTGCGTTTTTGGGAGTGTCGCCGTTTTGGATTAGGCATGGTGGATAAATTCCTTCGTGATTCGAATTCGCGTTTTTCTAATTTCGTAAAGCTGGTTTCGCAGAGCTAATTCTCGAGTCGTCCGCGGATTTCCTTCAACGCCAGCCACCGCGGATCTTCCATCGGGACGGCGCAGGAGCATTTCTCCTGGTTCAGATTCTTGCCGCAGTGCAGGCAGAGGCCGCGGCAATCTTCGCTGCAAGTCACTTTCAGCGGCAAGGCCAGCAGCACCTGCTCGCGCAGGACATCTTCGAGCAGCAGGCCGTCCCCTTCATAGTAGCCGATTTCGGCCTCGGCGTCGGTCACGGAAAGCTCGTCGCGGCCGGCGTCAGCGCCGAGCGGCCGGTAGAGCAGCTCAAAATCGCGCTTCACATTCTGGGCGACCGGTTCCAGGCAGCGGGCGCAACTTAATTCCAGGCCCGCGCTGAGAGTTCCTCTCAGGCGAATGTCGATGACGACTTTGTGCTTGCCGTGCTGCTCCTCGACCAATTCGGCGCGTCCGCTAGTTTTGAGCTGGGTGCGCTGGTGTATGTCCTCACCGAAGTCGATGACGCCGGGCGGGAACTCCTCCGTGAATTCGACAGGATGGCGTTCCAGATCGTGGATGTCGAGGAACATGAGAAACCTCCGCGCCCCCAACGTTAAAGCACCAGGCCCGCGGAAGCTCGCCAAGAGGCGTAAGTACCGCAAGGAGCAAGACTTAGGATAAAGGGTGGGGGAAGGGGGTGTCAAGAAAGAGGGGTGCCAAGGCGTCATGGGAAGTGCTAGAATATTCCTAGGAGATCCCTATGGCAACTCTATACGTGGAGAACGTTCCCGACGATGTCTACAAGGCCCTGCGCAAGCGGGCGCGCGAGAATCGTAAATCGATGGCGTCCGAGGTTATTGCGCTGTTGACGCAGTTCATTCCCACAGAGGAAGATTTGAAGCGGCGCCGCAAGGCGTTTGACGAGTTGGCTAAGCTTCGTGCCATGCCGCCTCTGACTCCTGGTCCATTTCCTTCCGCCGAGGAGATGATCCGTGAGGACCGCGAACGGTGACGGCTGTCGTGGTCGATGCAAGCGTCGCCGTGAAATGGTGCCTGCCGGTGGAGGACGAACAGTTGGTTCCTGAGGCAGAGGAACTCCTGGCCTCCTACCGCGCCAGGGACATTGCCTTCCTCGTCCCGGATCTGTTTTGGCTGGAGCTTGCGAGCGCTCTTTGGAAAGCCGTTCGTAACCGAAAGATCGATCGCAATCGAGCGGAACGCAGCTATTCCCTCGTCACCGACCTCGGCATTCCTACGATTGCCACTTTTGACCTTGTCCCCGAGGCCTTGGATTTGGCCGTAATGCATGACCGGACGGTTTACGACAGTATCTACGTCGCCCTGGCCTTGCAGTACAGGGCAAACTTGATTACCGCCGACGAGCGGCTGGCCAACGCTCTTGCGGCGCGATTTCCGGTGAAGTGGTTGGGCGCGTTCTGAGCTGCTACCGACCGTAGTCCCCGAGTCGCAGCAACTCGAATGTCGGGGCTGGCGATTCTTCGAAAATTAGTTTTCTTTCGATATCGATCGTGCTCTTTGCGAGATGGTGTGGGATGTACCACGCCAACGCCACTATGGGGACGAGGCTGAGCATTCGCGCAGGCTGCGTCAGGGCCGACGATTCGAACTCCGGCGTTGAGGCCGCATAGAGAAGGAATCCGAAACAGACGGATAGAAGCGTGACGAACGAATGTTGTTTGAAGAGCGGGAGCGTGCATGTGCACGGGAGCTTGCGGAAACGAATGAGGACGATGTTCGTGAGCAGCACGGTCCATGTGGTCACCAGCAGGGTATGAAGGGCGGCGACGCGCCAGCCTTCGAGGTAAACGTAGACGGGGAATGCGATCGCCAGGAGCCAGGGCAACACGAAGATCAGGATTACTTTTCTGGCCAGCGGTTCGCACTCTTCTCCGTCGCGATCGAGCATCAGCTGGAAGATCCAGTTGGAGCGCAACTCCACTGGAATTTCGAAGACGAGGCGGAGACCGACAATTACCAGGAACGAAAGAATAAATGGGATGGAGAGAGCGTCCGGCGACAGCGCAGCCTGACGCCACGATTTCGCGTTTTCGAACGCATCCATCAAAGCCTGCGAGGCCAGGACCAGGCTGAGTCCGCCAATGGCGGTCAGAACCAGGCGATGTCCTTCGCTGCGCAGCAACGTTCTGCACACAAAACGGAAGCAGCCTCGCTGGAGTGGAGTGCGCAGTACCCAGCGATCCAACGGAATTCTCAGCCGCCAGGTTCGAGGATTGCGGGCAGTCGCAGTTGTGTCGGCGATCTCTGCAATGCGCACGAAGTGGCGCTGGTACCCCACCGCGTAAGCGCAAAGCGCGATCCCCACCACGGCGGCGACTGCGGGGAGAGCAAGTCTTGACAACCCCATGAGCACGGGCCCGGCGCGACCGCGCAAGGATTGACAGAGACCCAGAAACCAGCACGAAGGCATGAAGTATGCCCACGCAGGGATCGTGTCCTTCGCACGCCGTATCGCGTCCGGAACCGCGAAACTGGTGCAGAGAAGTGTGACCAGGTAAACCACGACGACGCCGCGAATGTAGGCCGAAAATCTTTTGAAAGCCCGGGGAGGCAGCGCCGCCATCAGAAGACCCATGATCGAGAACACCGCAAAGAAGGCGAAAACGCTTGCCAGCACCACTCCGACCGCATGGACCAGCGCAAACTTCGCGAAGAACAGAAATTTGCTTTGCGTTGCTCCCACCACCACGGGAAACAAAATGCACGACGCCGCATTGACGTCTACCGCGATCAATCCCACCAAAAAAAGGACGGCGACCAGATTGGCGAAAAAGATGGTTCGCGTAGAGATGGGCAGGGGCACCAGATTCATGTAGTCGCGTCGATCGGGGAAGATGGCGTCCCATCGCCACACGGCGACCGCAGCAGTTACGGTCATGGAAAGGACAAGAAAGAAATATTCGTCGGGGAGTGCCATCGCCAACGGGTCCACGTTGGTCGCGCCGCGCAGCCATTGCAGGAAAGTTCCATATTTGTCGAACAACAAAATGGAGACGAATCCGCCGGGCATGGCCAGCAGCGTGAGCACCAGGCCGACGCCGAGATCGAGGCCTTCCGTATCGGAATCGCCGCCTCCGCGGAAGATGCGGTCGACGAAGAGTTGCACCATCCGCCAGAAGGGACGTTGGCGGTGGTCGGCCCACGCCCGCCGGATCGCTACGCTGATCATGCGTTTCTCATCATGCGGCCTGCATTACGCTCACGATTTCGCGCGCCACGCTGAGGGTGTCAACATCGTCGACCAGGTGAAGAAAAGTATTTTCGAGCGATTGGCCGAGAATCTGCCCGATGTTCGCCACCGAGTCCTGCGCGATTACGACTCCTTTGCGCAGGATCAGAACATCGGAGCAAACTTTCTCGACCACTTCGAGTACGTGCGAGCAATAAAACACCAGCTTGCCTTGCTGGCCGAGCGCCTGCACCAGATTCTTGAAGATCAGCGCGGAAGTCACGTCCAGGCCGGAGAGCGGCTCGTCGAAAATAAAAATGTCCGGATTGTCCATGAGCGCCGCGATCAAGAGAATGCGCTGGCGCATACCTTTGGAGTAAGTGCCAATGCTGGCATGACGGTGGGGATGCAGTGAGAACAGACTTAACAGCGAGTCGATTTTCTTTTCGAGTTCGGCGCGCGGTATTCCGCGCAGGGTTCCGATGAGCTCCAGATATTCCCATCCTGTGAGATAGGGATAGAGATGCGCCTCCTCCGGAACGTAGCCCAGGCGCTTTCGATAAGCCGCCAGATTGTCGCGAATGTTCTGGCCGTTGAACAGAACCTCGCCGCGCGTCGGTTCCAGAAGGCCGGTGAGCATTTTTACGGTCGTACTTTTTCCGGAACCGTTGGGGCCGAGGCACCCCAGAACCTGCCCGGGGCGTAGCGTGAAACACACGTCCTGCGCGGCCGGCAGGGATGCGTACCGCTTGGTGAGGTGCAGCGCTTCAAGCATCGCTTACCCCCGTGAAATGAAAAGTTGCGGACTCCGAACTGAGAGATTCTGGCGAACTAAATGCGATCGATTAAGTTACCCGCGTCACGGACAAAGCTGGAAAGACAGTGACTTAGACACCAGCAGTGAAGACGAGGTTCCACGAGTGCGCCGCTGTCTTTCTCCCGCTGTCTTTCTCGCGGGATTAGCGTGCGGGTGAGTTCAATCCCAGCGCCCGAATCGTGACTTCATCCGGCGTGGCCTGCCCATCTTTTTTCGTGACCACGCCGAAGCTGCCGGAATAATCCCACATAGCCCAGCCGATGCCGTGGCGTTCGAGCGCCGTGCGCACGTCCTTGACCCAGGCTTCGCGGTCGCGCGGATCGGAGTAAGTCCGGAACACGCCGAATTCGTTGCAGATCAGCGGCACGTTGCGTTGCTTCGCCCAGTCCGCGGCCTGATTGATCTCGGCTTCGATGCGGGAAGCATCCCAATGATCTTGCCCGTAGCGAATCACTTGCAAACGCTCCGGAGCCTCGGGAACGGCGGCCGCAACTTGCGCGGCATTTTCCGGAGA
>JBEKDY010000264.1:0-8756 GCA_050014115.1 Candidatus Sulfotelmatobacter sp.
CCGTCGAATCCTACGAAGAAATAGTCGTCGGTGAACGTGCGCTTCAGGAATGCGGGATCGCCTTTCTTCACCGCTGCGAGGAAATTTTTCTCGGCGCCGAGCACGGCCTGCTCCAGCGGGGTTAAGGGCTTCGCCGGGGTAGTTGCGGTTTGCGCACTGCCGGCGCTTGCCAGGCACAGCATCGCCAGAGACGCTACGATGCTTAACTTGAAAGAGCGCTTCATTTCGTTCCTCTCTTGTTGGAGCGAATGTCGGTTCTAGTCTATGGTCGTCCTGAGCGGAGACTTGCCGTTCGCGAAGCGAACGACAAGTCGTAGTCGAAGGATCCCTTTCAGCTTAACTGACTTCGGTCTGTCTCGGAGGCCCGGCTGGACCACTAGCGCCGCCGAGAGAACTCCCCGTACCTCGTAGCCTCGCGGAAGACTGTAGGGATCCTTCGACTCCGCAAGCCGGTTCGCTTCGCCAACCGTCTTGCTACGCTCAGGATGACAGACTCGGAGATTCAGGGTTCTATTTGTCTGGCCAGACGATCGACGCGGCGCTCCGAATCTTCTGCGCCAACTCTGCCCTTGGAACCGAAACTTGCTCACCGGTTGCCAGATTCTTCAACGCGAATGCGTCTGCCTTCACTTCATTCTCGCCGACGATCAAAATATACTTTGCTCCCGCCTTGGTAGCGGTCTCGAACGATTTCTTCAGGCGGAAGGTTTCGTCGCCCAGTTCCACCACCAGATCGTGACGCCGCAATTCCCGCGCCAGGCGGGCGGCCTCGACGTTCATGCCCGCGCCCAGCGGGGCGATGTAGACATCCGGCTTGCGCAGCACGCTCTCGGCTGTGGACTTTTCCTGCAGCGACATCACCAGCCGGTCTTCGCCGATGGCGAATCCGATTCCGGGAGCCGCGGGTCCGCCCAGAGCCTCAGAAAGCCCGTCGTAGCGGCCGCCGCCGAGAATTGCATTCTGCGCTCCCAGCGCTCCGTGGGTGAACTCGAACGCAGTGCGCGTGTAGTAATCGAGGCCACGCACCAGACGGTCGTTTATGTGAAACTCGACCCCGACAGACTTTAGGATCTGCTGTACCGCCTCGAAATGTTTGCGGGAATCTTCGCCGAGAAACTGGCTGATGCGCGGCAGAGTGTCGATGATTGGCTGATCCTCGGGCACTTTGCAATCGAACACGCGCAGCGGATTGGTCACCGCGCGCCGCTGGCAGTCGGCGCACATTTTTTCTTTCACTGGATCAAGAGCCGCGCGCAGAGCCTCGTTGAATTTCACGCGGTCGGCGGGCGTGCCGACTGAATTCAGTTCGAGAGTCCAGCCGGTGATGCCGAGACGATCGAGCAGAGTCGCCAGCATCTCCAGCAGTTCCGCGTCGCGCGCGGGAGACTCGCTGCCCGCAGAAGCGGGGCCGATGATTTCAGCATCGATTTGGTAGAACTGTCGATAACGGCCTTTCTGCGGGCGCTCGCGCCGGAACATGGGGCCGATGCAGTAGAGCTTGTTCAATCCGCGGTCACCGAGTTTGTGCTCGATGTAGGCGCGGACAATACCCGCCGTGGCCTCGGGGCGCAGAGTGAGAGATTGTCCTTTGTCGCTTTCGGCGCGCCCGCGATCTTCCCAGGTGTACATCTCTTTCGAAACGATGTCCGTTTCTTCACCGACGCCGCGCGCGAACAACTCTGTGGACTCGAAAATGGGCGTGCGGATTTCCTGGAAGGTGTAGGCGCGGAAGACGTCCCGCACCACGGACTCCACGTGGTTCCACAGCGCCGTTTCCGGCGGCAGCAGATCGCGCGTTCCTCGGACTGCTTTGATCATGAAAAGCTCTCAGCTTTCAGCCATCAGCTCTCAGCTACACCACCGCTTACTTTACCCACTCTGTCATCCTGAGCGGAGCATTTGCTTTTGCAACGCGAAAGCAAATGCGCAGTCGAAGGATCCCTTGCAGCTTAACCGGACGCTGGCTTGTCCGGGAGTTTCCGTCACGCCCTCTGCCACTCTTCCTGATTTTGCCAAGAGAACGCCTTCGAGTGCCCGCTTAGCGAATAGCTATAGGGGTCCTTCGACTCCGCCAGCCGCTGCGCTTTGCGCACCGTCCGGCTCCGCTCAGGATGACAGTGCACTTAAGCTTCCCGATATTCGCCTCGCCTTTACTGACGGCTGAGAGCTGACGGTTGAGGGCTGTTTTTCTGAGAGCTCTCTTTCAAATACTCTTCTTTATAACCCAGATAATTCCGCGCGTAGCGCATGATCGTTTCCTGATCACTCTCGTCGAGCTTGCGGCGGAATTTTCCGGGAGAGCCCATCCACAGCGAGCCGGGCTCGACTATCGTTCCCTCAGGAATCAGCGTGCCGGCGGCGATGATCGATCCGTCGCCGATCTTTGCGCCATTCAGGATAATCGATCCCATGCCGATCAGGCAGCGGTCTTCGATCACGCAGCCGTGCAGCGTGACCGAATGTCCCACGGTGACGTACTCGCCCAGATAGACGCCCCATTGTTCTTTCATGCCGTGGAGCACGCTGTTGTCCTGCACGTTGGAATGCGCGCCGATGCGGATTTCGTGCACGTCACCGCGCACCACCGCATTCATCCATACGGACGCGTGCTCGCCCAGCACCACGTCGCCGATGATTTGCGCCGACGCGTCGACATAGCAGGTGGCGGGGATGGTTGGGGTGATGCCTTTGTAGGATCGGATCATCGAGAGTGACGGTGTCGAGGATGTGGAGCGGCGTTGACCTTCTTGCGCCGGGTCAACCGATCCACCCATGAAGCAGGCGGCAGGAAAGCCAGCAACGAGAAGAACACTCCGGTGGCCACGACGCCGGGTGAGTACATAGCGGCTCGATATCTCGCATTCACGTACGACATTATTCCCAGATGGATCAGGTCAAGTCCGTACAGTGCAATTACGATCCCAAGCACGAAAAGTCCGATCCGCACTTTCAGTTTCATCTTAGGTCCTGGTGGTGTGTCTACTCCCGCGACCGTGCTGCCACTAACTGCCCCTCGCTCGCCACCCCCAGATGTTGGCGCAGAATGTTCAGCATGCGGCGCAACGGCTCGGCTGCGCCCCAGAGCAACTGGTCGCCCACGGTGAACGCGCCCAGGTATTCCGGTCCCATCTTCAGTTTGTGCAGGCGGCCGATGGCGACGTCCAAAGTTCCGGAGACGACTGTGGGCGTAAGGTCGCGCAGCGTGGCTTCTTTGTTGTTGGGGACCACGCGCACCCATTCGTTCGCGCCTGCAAGAATCTTCTCGATTTCCGGCAGCGGCACGTCGCGCTTTAGTTTGACGACGAGGCCCTGGCTGTGGCATCGCATCGTGCCTACGCGGACGCAGATTCCGTCGACCACTACCGGCGGGTCGAGGCCCATAATCTTATTGGCTTCGGCCATGCCTTTCCATTCTTCGCGGGTCTGGCCGCCGGGCATTTCTTTGTCAACCCACGCCAGCAGGCTGCCAGCCAGCGGCGCGCCGAATTCTTCGGTGGGCAGCGACGCCGAGCGCTGAGCTTCGATGACCATGCGATCCACCGCCAGCGCGTTTTCGGACGGCGATTTGCGCACGGGGTCGACCAGGCATCCCATCTGCGTGACCAGTTCCAGCATTTTTGCCGCACCGCCGCCGGACGCTGCCTGGTAGGTCATCGTGCTGATCCACTCGACGAGCTCAGCTTGCAGAAGTCCAGCCACGGCCATCAGCATCAGGCTGACGGTGCAGTTGCCGCCGATATAGTTTCGCAGGCCGCGCGCCAGGCCCTGCTCAATCACACCGGCGTTGACGGGATCGAGAATGATCACAGCGTCATCGGCCATGCGCAGCGTGGAGGCGGCGTCGATCCAATAGCCGCGCCAGCCGCTTTTGCGCAGAGGCGCGAAGACCTCCGTCGTATAGTCGCCGCCCTGGCAGCTGATGAGCACATCGCAAGCTGCAAGCCGTTTCAGGTCACGCGCGTCATGCAAGATCGCGCCCGGCCCGGCTTCTTCCGGCGCGGCGCCCCCCACGTTTGACGTGGAAAAGAAAACCGGCTCCAGGCCGGCGAAGTCGCTCTCCTCGCGCATGCGCTGCATGAGGACGCTGCCGACCATCCCTCGCCAACCGATGAATCCGACCCGGAACATAGCTTGTTAAACCCCGCCTCCAGTTTACTAGAGGCCGCGCGATTCCCACAGAGGGAATGTCTGCAAAAATGCTGTGCCTCGTCACAGCTTTCTGCTGGCGCCGCATGCTATACAGAATGCGGTTTCCCACTGCGCGGCTTCCGGTGAGCTGTGCGGAACGACCTCCGAGCTATACGACTGAAGGTGAATGCCTATGTCGCGCGGCTCGCATGCTGTGGTTAGCTGGTTCTCTGCTGTTCGGTTCGTCGCGGTCTGGTTTGTGGCAGTCACGTTCGCTGCGGCCTCCATCTTGATGCTTGCCGGCGCCGCCTGCGCGCAGGACGCTGCTACCGGCGCCCTTCGCGGAGCTGTGGTTGATCCCTCCGGAGGCCGCGTTGCCCAGGCGAGCATCGTTGCGGTCAACCTTGCGACCGGGCAGCGCTACTCCGCGGTCACTGACGCCGAGGGCCGCTTTGCCTTCGATCTGCTCCCGCCCGGCGATTACTCCGCCCGCGCCACGGCCAAGGGCATGTCGCCGCAAGTTACGCCGCAACTGCATGTGGACGTCGGAGGCATTGCCGATCTCGAATTTCGGCTCACCATATTGGGCGCGCAGGAAAGCGTCACGGTGTCAGACGCGCCGGCGCTGGTCGACACCCAATCCAGCTCGGTTTCCACCGTTCTCGATGAACGCGCGCTCGCCGATATTCCTCTCAACGGCCGCCGATTTTCCGACCTGGCGCTGCTTTCGCCGGGCGTCACGCAAGACCCGCGCAGCCTGACTTCGTCCACCAATGGCGATCTCTCGTTCGGAGGCATTCGCGGGTTCCAGAACAGTTTTCTGGTCGATGGCGGCGATTTTAATAACGGCTTCTTTTCCCAGGCTCGCGGACTTTACCGCGCTCCCTATCCGGTTTCAACCGAGGTGGTGCAGGAGTTTCGGGTTTCCTCGAATACCTACGGAGTGGAACTGGGGCGCGCGGGCGGAGCCGTGGTGAATGTGGTTACGAAGTCCGGGTCGAATCACTTTCACGGCACGCTCTTCGATTTTTTCCGGGACAGCTCTTTCGGCGGGGCCTCGGAGCCGTTTCTCGCGTTCAAACCGCACGACCAGCAGGAGCAATTTGGCGCGACTTTTGGAGGTCCGCTCAAAGCCAACAAAGTCTTCTTCTTCGCCGGATTCGATCAGCACATTTACCAGGATCCCGACGTGGTGGAATTTCTCAACGGCGGTTTTCAAGTGGTTCCGCAACCCGGCACCGGACCTTACTCGCCCGGCGACTACGAACTCACTGATCAGGCTTTGGTATTTGCCGCCGCTTCGCAACTCAGTTCACTCTCCGGAACATATCCCGCGTCGCAGATCGGCAACGCCTCCTACGGCAAGCTCGATATCAATCTCACTCCGCGGCACCAGCTGGCGCTGCGGGTGAATATGTCGCGCTACTGGGGATCGAACAACGTTTTTCTCGACCCCTCCAGCCCGGTGAGCTTCGATTCCATCAGCGACAACGGGCAGCAGACCGTCTTGACCGAAACCGGCTCGGTTGCGCTGACCAGTGGCCTGTCGCCGCGGCTGATCAGCCATCTCCGCGCGCAGTTTTCTCAGGACCTGCAGCAGTCTTACAGCAATACCGCGAACACGCTAGTCAAGGGCCACGCGAGAGCATCGCCTGCATCTCGCAGAAACCGTCAGTTTCGACAGCGGCCGCCACGCCTGGAAATTCGGCGGAGATACGCTTCGCACCTGGACTTACGATTTTTTCCCTTCGCAGCAGAGCGGGGAATATCTTTTTTATTCCATCAAAGTCGATCCCTTTTCTTTCCAGCCGATGGAGGGAGGGCTTGAGCTCACGCCGCTACGCGCCTACGCGCACGAGATTCCGCACTATTACATTCAGAGTTTCGGCAATGCAGTTTCGCATCCCGACAGCAACGACTATGCCGCATTCCTGCAGGATACGATCCGGGTGACCGATCATCTCGCGCTCAACCTGGGAGTGCGCTGGGACTTGCAGACCTTCTCCACCGCTGGGCTGATTTCGAACCCGCTGTTTCCGCCCTCCGGCAAGGTTCCGTACCGGCCTTTTAATTTCGGTCCTCGTGGCGGATTTGCCTACTCTTTCGGGAAGCAGCATCCGCTGGTGGTGCGCGCGGGATACGGCATTTTCTACGTCCGCATTCCGCAGATCTACAGCTCCGTGGTGGCGACGGAAAATGGCATCACAGACGCTCAGGTGTTCCTCAACAACACGAACTATTACAACCAGCTGGCCTTTCCCACCTATCCCAACCCGCTGGTCAGTTGCTCGCTGACGGCGGCTTCGTGCGCTCTGCCTTCCGGATTCATTCAGGGTGTCACTAACAATGTCTCCGCGTTCGCGCCCAACTTCGTGACGCCGCGAGTGCAGCAGGGAAGTCTCACGCTCGAAAAAGAATTCGCCGGGCACACCACCGTGGCGGTTTCGTATCTCTACGTCCACGGCGAACACCTCATCCGCGCGCTCGACGTGAACTTACCGCCGCCGGTGGCGCTCACCTATCCCATCTTTAATTCCACCGGCTCGATTTTCGAGAATGGCTTCTACACCGTCGACTCCTTCGCGACCTGGCAGTTCAGCCAGACGCAGGATTGCCCGTTTCCTCCCTGCATCAATCCGCTCGGACGGCCGATTGCGCAGCTTGGCTCCATCGACGAATTTCAGAGCGCGGCATCGAGCGTTTACAACGGTGGCACCGTATCGATCAATCGTCGCATGGCCCGCGGCGCGTATCTCCGCCTCTCTTACACCTTCGCCCGCGCCATTGACGATGGGCAGGACGCCCTGGTCGCCGGCCAGCCCGCTACCGTCCAGAATTCCTACGACCCCGCCGCCGAGCGTGGACCCAGCGTCACCGACCAGCGCCATCGCCTGGTCGCGGCCGTCGCGGTGGAACCGCGTCCTTTTCACCGCGAGCATCAGTTCCTCGGGCACGCATTCAACGACTGGAAATTCTCCACGCTGGTTACCGCCGGCAGCGGACGCCCCTTCGACGCCACCGTGGACGGCGACCCGAACCAGGACGGCAACGACCTCAACGACCGTCTCCCCGGCTACCGCCGCAACGCTTTCACCGGTCCCGACTACGCCAGCACCGATCTCCGCGTCACCCGCAGGCTGCGCCTGGGGGAGCGCTGCAAACTCGAGTTGATCGGCGAGTCGTTCAACCTGCTCAACCGCGACAACCAGCGCGTCGAGATCACGTCGAACGGCATGGTGGTAAGCGCCACGACCTTTACGCAATACAGCACGACGGTGGGGAATGCTTCCTATCCTGCCTATTATCAGCAACCTGGCAACTTCCAGAAGCCCAACGCCGCCTATGCGCCGCGCAGGATCGAGGTCGCGATGAAGTTAATTTTCTAATGGGGTTGAGACTGCCGACACAAGACAAACTCGCGCCATCTGGTGTAAAACAGACGGAAAAGGGGCGTCTGGAGGAACTGGATGAAGAAGTTGGTCGGATTACTCGCATTCTGCGTTCTATTTTCTTTCTCGGCCTTTGCTCAACACGCTGCTGTTCATGGTGTTGGGGGTGGAGTTGCCCACATCCCGGCGCATGGTCCCGCTCCGGCGCGCACGCCTCATCCGGCGCAACCCGCTCCGCATTTCAATGACAAGACGGGGCATCCTGACGCGCCCCACGTTCATAACAACGGCAAGTGGATCGGCCACGACACCGGCCGCGGCGACGTCAACTATCATCTCGATCATCCCTTTGAGCATGGGCACTTTACCGGCGGCTTCGGTCGCGGCCATGTCTGGCATCTCGGCGGCGGCGGCCCGAACCTGTTCTGGTTTGGGGGCTTTGGTTTCAGCGTGGCCGCCTTCGACATCGGCTACTGCGGAGATTGGCTCTGGGATAGTGACGATATTGTGATTTACGAAGATCCCGACCACGATGGCTGGTACCTGGCCTACAACGTCAGGCTCGGTACCTATGTGCATGTCGAGTACATGGGGCCACACTAGCCCGCGACCGGACCCAGCGGCACAGCCGGATGGCGGGCCGTGGTTCACTCACCATCTCGACCACTATGGAGCGCGAGCTCTCTCGCGCTCCACCATTTGCATCGGGCGCTGGTTCCGTTCAATGTGCGACCCTCCCACCGAGCCTGCCGCCAGGTTCTGTCAGATTCCGCGGGATTCCAGAAAATTCCCCGACTAAGAGCGATAATCTCAGAATGAGTCTCTTATTCCCGACTTGAATCGTTTCAGGGCCTATATGCAGGGAATTTCATCATCCTCCCCTTGACTTACGGTCAAATCCTTGTAATAACTGTTCCGTCCCACAGGACGAGTTTGGGGGTGTGTCAGTTTGGCGGAAGTTCGACTGCAAGAGGGCGAGTCTCTCGAGAACGCTCTACGTCGCTTCAAGCGCAAGGTGCAACAGGAAGATATTATCAAGGAGGTCAAGCGCCACTCCTTTTACCTGAAACCGGGCGAGAAAAAGCGCGTGAAAGCCGCGCTGGCTCGTAAACGCGCTCGTAAAAAAACACGCAAAGAACAGGACTGAAGCAATGAGAGGGCCGCTCCTTCCCCGGGGCGGCTCTGCTCGATTTGGCCCCCACCAGGTCGAGTTGCCGCAGGAATTGTTCTTCCGCTAAC
>JBEKDY010000265.1:0-5689 GCA_050014115.1 Candidatus Sulfotelmatobacter sp.
TTCGCCTGGCTCGAGCGCTGGCTGGCGCAGCGGCGCACGCGCGAAATCATGGGCGTGCTTTTTATTCTGGTCATGCTCAGCATCCAACTCGTCGGCCCGGCAGTGCAGCACTTCGAACGGCAACCCGCGACGCAGAAGACTCTCGACTTGGTCGTCTCGGCACAAGCCTTCCTGCCGCCCGGCTTGGCCGCCGGCGCCATCGCGCTAGTCGCCAAAGGACAGTTCGCCCTCGGCGCCAGTTCTTTTCTCTTGCTCGGAGGCATCGCGGCGCTCATGGGCAGTCTGCTACATCTGCGTCTGCGCGCCCAGTATCGCGGAGAAAATCTAAACGAAGCTGCCGCTGCCGGCGTGAAGAAGGAAGCCCACGGACTGCGCCTGGGATGGAGCTTGCCAGGATTTTCCCAAATCGTGGCCGCTGTATTCGAGAAAGAAGTTCGCTATCTGTTGCGCAGCGGCGCCATGCTGCTCTCGCTGATCGTTCCGCTTTTTATGCTGGTGGTTTTTCGCCTGGGACCGGCGCGGTCGATGTGGCACACCCACTTCATGCGCGCGCCTGACGTGGCCTTTCCCGCGGCCGCCGCATACTCGCTGCTGGCCCTCACTAACATTGTCTACAACAGCTTCGGCGGTGATGCTGGTGGTATTCAATTTTTCTTCGCTTCGCCCGCGCGATTTCGTCAGATTGTATTGGCTAAGAATCTCATGCATGCGGGAATTGTGCTGGCCGTCGCCACGCTGGCCTGGCTGCTCGTTACTTTCCTCTACGGGAGACCGGCGTTTGCTGTCACGGTCGCCACGCTGGCGGGCCTGCTCTTTGCGGCGCCTTTGAATTTCACTGCGGGAAACTTGCTTTCTCTGTACTCGCCAAAACGCGTGGACGTCTCCACCATCGGCCGGCAGCGGGCATCCCAGGTCACCGTGCTCCTCAGCCTGGTGGTTGAGTTGGTGATCGTTGTTGTGGGCGTGGCCGTATTCATGCTGGCGCACCTTTACAACAACTTCTGGATCGCCACGCTGCTCTTCCTGGTGCTGGCGTGTCTTTCGTTGTCCGTGTATAGCGTGGTCCTGAAGCGCGCTGACACCATCGCGATCGAGCGCCGCGAAGCATTAGTGTCCGAACTCTGCCGCGCGTAGGACTGAACGCCGACGTCCGAACTCCGGAGCCCGATATCTCCAATAGCTTTCAGCTAAAAACTGGGCCGCGCCAAAAATCGATATCCCACCCCCCGCACCGTCAGCAGATGGCGAGGCTTCGCTGGATCGTCTTCAATATAGCGCCGCAGCCGCACCACAAAATTGTCGATGGCGCGCGTGTCAGTGTCTTCATGCAGACCCCAAACCTCCTCCAGAATCTGCTTGCGCGAAACCACCTTGCCATCGTTCTGTACCAGATGGCGCAGCAGTTCCGATTCCATCAGTGTCAAGTGAATCGTGTTGCCGCCGCTGCGCAATTCGAGCGCGCCGAAATCGATGGTCTTGCCGCTAAACGAAAACTTCCCGAAATCCCCTACGCTGTGTGCGTCGCCCGCAGCCGCGTCTCCACTCGGCGACTCTGCGGTCTGCGACTCAGCGTGCGCAGCCCGCACCCACTGGGTACGTCGCAAAAGTCCCTGTAGACGCGCCAGCAGAATTTCCAGATCGAACGGCTTGGGCAGATAGTCATCCGCTCCCGAGGCGAAACCCTTCAGCACATCTTCGGGACGTCCGCGCGCGGTCAGCATCAGCACCGGAACATAATTCCGCGCCGCTCGCAATTCCGAAACCACGCTGAATCCATCTTTGCCGGGCAGCATGATGTCGAGCACCACAGCGTCGAAGTTTTCGTTTTTCCGCAGCAGGCGCTCGGTGGCGGTCTCGCCGTCTCCCACAACCTCCGCGGAATAGCCCTCGGCTTCCAGGTTGAATCGCAGTCCCTGGGCCAGATGCTCTTCGTCCTCCACCACCAGCACGCGGCTCATGCGGTCGGCCTCGGAGAAGCCATTCGCGGCAGTTGCAGGGTCACCGTCGTGCCCTGGCCTTCGCCCTCGCTCTCAGCAAATACCTTGCCGCCATGTTTTTGCGCAATCGCCTTCACGATGAACAAGCCCAGCCCGGTTCCCTTCACATGCGCCTGGGAGCGATGGCTGACGCGATAGAAGCGCCGGAAAATCAGTTTCACATCGTCCGCGGAAATTCCCACACCTTGATCCTGCACGCTCAGCACCACGTGTTTTTCGTCGGGCGTTTCCAGGCGGACCCGCACGTCAACGTTTTCACCCGAATATTTGATGGCATTATCCAGCAGGTTCAAAACCGCGGTGCGCAAATCTTCGGCGCTGCCCTGCACTCGCACCGGCGTTCCGTTCACTCCAGCACCATTCGTTCCTGCGACGGTCGTTCTTGCGGCGATCGTTCCTGCGGCATTCGATCCTTCGGTATTCACTTCCGCGGCGGTTGCGCCAGCTTCTTCATAACGCAACGCTTCCGGAGGCAAGCTATGGCGAGTGCGGGCCACGTCGATGCTGTCGCGCACCACCTGCCGGAAGTCGACCTCAACTTTCTCTTTTCCCGCCTTCTTGTCCCCGGCGCGCCCCG
Source organism: Candidatus Sulfotelmatobacter sp. (assembly GCA_050014115.1). Lineage (GTDB taxonomy): Bacteria > Acidobacteriota > Terriglobia > Terriglobales > Acidobacteriaceae > Sulfotelmatobacter. Next base: position 2,575 of record JBEKDY010000265.1, read on the forward strand.
CCCGCAAAACCTGCTCGACTGTGTCGGTGAGGCGGTCGGTATCGCGCAGCATCAAGCGGTAGAACTCCTGCCGCTGTGCCTCCGGAAGATCGCGGCGCTGCAGCGTTTCCAGGTGCAGGCGAATCGACGCTACCGGGGTTTTCAGTTCATGGGTCACAGCATTGATGAAGCTGTCGTGCTGCTCGTTGCGCCGGATCTCGCGCAGCAGAAACGTAGTGTTCACGATCATGCCGGCAATAATCACAGCAAAAAAAATGATCCCGAAGAACAGCAAGACGCCTTCGCGCCAGTTGAGGATGATCCATCCCACATTCAGCGCAACAGCCAGCGCCACCAGGCCGATGCCCAGGCAGAGAAAAAACACGATAGTTCCGCGGCGGCTCGTGATGCGCATAGCGAATGACGAATAGACAGTCAGCCCGATTTTACCGCTTTCGCGGCCAGGCGCTAACCCGCGGCGCCTACTATCAACCCCAGACGTACCCGTTGAGCCCACCAGTATCAGGAACAACTCAAAGAACCCCAGACGTGCAACCGCCATTCATGAAGTTTGCCGGGAGCTTGATAGCCTTTGGTCGCAGCCAATAAAAAACCCGCCGGAAATGGCGGGTTATTGAATCGTCCCAAACAACACAGGGTGAGTCGCTTGGCGTTTAGTCGCCAGCAACCATGCCTTCCGGCATGGCCGCCGTGATGAGTCGTCCATTCGGCGTCGGCACCAACCCGCGTTCTACTTCGTCGAGCTTCACGCGCTTGATGTCCCAGGCCAGACCCAACTGCTTCAGCGCCCAAATGCCATACCAGTTCATGTCGACTTCATACCAGGTAAACCCGTGCTGCGCGGCCGTCGGGTGTGCGTGGTGATTGTTGTGCCAGCCTTCGCCGAAAGTCAGTATGGCAACCCACCAGCTGTTCGTGGAAAGGTCGCGCGTAGCGAAACGGCGCCTGCCCCAGGAGTGCGTGGCCGAATTCACCAGCCAGGTAGCGTGCAGTCCCACTACGGTGCGCATGAAGATGCCCCACATCAGGAACGGCATTCCGCCGATCGCAAACAGAATCCCGCCCAGCACAATCATGGGCACATAGTGATATTTGGTGATCCACACGTGGAACTTGTCTTTCGCGAGGTCGGGAACGTAACGGGCCAGCGTGGTCGTGTCATGGTGCATCGACTTGCCCATCAGAATCCAGCCCATGTGCGCCCACCACTTGCCGTCGATCGGGGAATGCGGATCGCCTTCCTGATCGGAATGCTGATGATGAATGCGGTGCGTGGCCACCCAGAAAATCGGCCCGCCTTCGAGCGCGAGCGTGGCGCAAACCGTAAGAAAATATTCCACCCACTTCGGAGTCTTATAGCCGCGGTGCGTCAGCAGGCGGTGATAGGCCATGCCGATGCCGAGGCTGCCGGAAACCCACCACAGGAACATCGCAACGAACAGGGCCTTCCAGGTAAAGAAGAAAAGTGCGACGATGGCCCCAACGTGAAACAGCGACATAAAAATCGCCGTGACCCAATTCACTTCGTCGCGTTCGGCTTGCGGTCTTTCCAGATCTTGCAGTTCCATATCCAAGTGACGTTCCCCGATGTGGCGTTGACTTCTTCTTTTCCTAACCTATCAGGGACCGCTGCAAGTGACTGTAATACTTGTGTAATAGCGGTTTTGCGGCCATTACCAGGGTAACGGGAGGGTACCTGCTCCACTTCCTGTCGCCGCATAAGCCCGCCTTAATTTGAATCCATCGGACGCGGGCGATGATCAGAGACAACTCAGAAGTCGAGGTTCAGAAGTCAGCCATTCAACGTTCAGAAGTTTGCTAAGGTCTGAGGTTCGACGGCTGCAGCCCGAGGTCCGAGGTCGAATTTTCCATGATGAAGATGAACGAGTCCGCGGTCGCAACTTCGTCGCCCGCCACGTCCCTGCCAACCATCGACGAAATCGGAGCTGCCCAGCAATTGGTTTATGCCGTGATGCCCCCGACACCGCAGATTGTCTGGCCTCTGCTGTGCGAGCGTCTGGGCGCTGAAGTGTGGGTGAAGCACGAGAACCACACGCCCATCGGTGCGTTCAAGGCGCGCACTGCTATCGTTTATGCGGCGGAATTGTTCCGCCGGTCAAATAATGTTAAAGGCCTGGTCACGGCCACGCGCGGCAATCACGGCCAGTCAGTCGCGCTGGCCGCAAAACGCTTCAAAGTGCCGGCGCACGTTGTGGTGCCGCAGGGAAACAGCCCGGAGAAGAATTCCGCCATGCGCGCCCAGGGCGCCAACCTCATCGAGTTTGGCCACGACTTTCAGGAATCCAAAGAGCACGCGCAGAAACTCGCCGCTGAGAACGGATGGCATTTCGTGCCGTCTTATCATCCCAACATCGTGAAGGGCGTGGCCACTTACTGGCTCGAGTTTTTCTCCGCTGTGACCGATCTCGACGTGGTTTATGTGCCTATCGGGCAGGGATCGGGCATCTGCTCGTGCAGCGCGGTTCGCAACGGCTTGAACCTGAAGACAAGAATCGTGGGCGTGGTCCCCGAAGGCGCGCCCGCCTATGCACTCTCGTTTGAAGCCGGACGAAAGGTCGCCGCCCCCGTCACCACGCTGCTGGGCGACGGCATGGCTTGCCGCGTCCCCGACGATGCCTCTCTCGGAGTGGTGCTCGAAAACGTCGACCGCGTGCTGCAGGTGAGCGAAGAAGAAATCGCCCAGGCCATGAAAATCTACTTCACCGACACGCACAACGTCGTGGAAGGAGCCGGGGCCGCTGGACTGGCGGCCGCATTGAAGGAAAAAGCCATTCTGCGCGGAAAACGCGTAGGACTGGTTGTCACCGGCGGAAATGTGGACCACGATGTTTTCGCGAAGGTGCTGCAGGATTAGGGCGGCGGTCCGCTGGCGACGTTTCCTGCAAGTTCTCGGTCACTGATATAGAGGTGCCCCCCTCGAACCCGAGGGCACCACGACGGCCCCAGCTGCGATTCCAGCCGAGGGCCGGGCCGGGGGCGTCGAGGGATTCTTTGGATAGGTCCTTCCGTCAAATGGTAGTTCCGCCTCATACCCAGGCTGAATGCCTCCGCCCTGCACCCACACGGCTAGGTCGTGCCAACCATTCGACTTGTT
>JBEKDY010000266.1:0-5667 GCA_050014115.1 Candidatus Sulfotelmatobacter sp.
TTTTTCACAAACCATCCTTAACAGACGGGGATCAGAACGGGGGCCCTTGCAGATGTTGTGAGGATCTCGCCTGTCGGTGCACTGGGAAGACTTCTCAAGACTACGTGGGGCGGGTCCCGGTGACTGAGCAATAGTGATCGTATCGAGACGCAGGAACGCATAAGCAAGGCTTGAGAGGTCGCTGCTTTGACCGGTCGCTGCAGGGCGGGCCGTTTCTAAGCGGATCAGAAGCCGGGTTGCGCGACCGGAGGGCTCAGGAGTTCTGTTTATGTATGTAGGATGGGCGACAGACTAGCGAAATTCGCGTTCTGTAGGATGCTCGGCCATGACGAGGAAGCTGACATGGATCGAGCATCCGCGTTTTCGGGGTTTTGGCTGCTCCGAATGTGGCTGGCGGTTCAAGGCGACGAAAACGCCAAGCGGCGGATCGTTCGATGAAATGATGCGCAACTTCGAGGCGTATCGCGACAAGGAGTTTGCGGCGCATGTGTGCGCGGATCACTCAAAAGAAGATCACTCAAGGGAAGAAAACACCAAATAGCGGCGAGCACATGAGGCGCCGGCTAGGCTGGTCCGGGGAGCGGGCCGAGTTTGGTCGCGACCAACCGCTAAGCGCGGCGAAGAAAGGCCGCGGAGCACGGGAAGAAATTCAAATGTGAGCCACTACTTAAGTGGTGCCGTTGCTTGACCTGCAAATGCGTCCGGCTATCACGGTCGCTGGCGCCCTCGCACCAATAAACTGAGGCGTTTATTCCGAGGAATCGCGCTGACGGGTTGCCTTCACTCCCGAGAGAATGCCTACGCCTAAGAGTACGATTGCGCCTACCGCAATCCAGTGCGTGGGGATATGCATGAGGTACGCGCCGTAAACCACTCCGACGAGCATGATTACGAAACCGATCGCGTAAATTCCGAACGACATAGGCATCTCCTTATTCAATCGCTATTCAATTCGCGGTGACAAGTTGCGCCCGAACTCGACTGCTGGTTGTGGGGTTGCCCGATCTGTTTCCAGGTGCGGGCGCCGGCACAGTTCCTACACCGAGGAACTGGCTTTCTGATCTTTCACTTGCAAGTCGTTTACTACTTGCTGGACGTTCGGCACCGCGGCCGCTACGTCTCCGGCGCGGGAGCGTGTGACTTCCGAGTTGACTTCGCCGGTGAGGGTGACGACTCCGCTCTTCACGGTGTAGGTGACGTTGTCGTGCAGCTTATTCTGGATGAGCGCCGCGTCCAGATTCTTCTCGATGCCCTGATCGAGATCGGAGTTGACAGCGCGGGCTGCTTTTTCCGCGCCCACGGGGATGACCGCAATCTGATCGGCGACGACCTGCGTGCCCGCGAGGGCTTTGGCCAGGGATTCGGCCTGGAACTTGGCGTTATCAGTAGCGACCTGGCCGCCGAGGGTCACGATGCCCTTGTCGCGATCCTGACTGACGGAGACGTCTTTGAGGCCCGCCTGATCGAGCGACTTGCGAATGTTGTCCGAAACATCGGGCGACTTTGCGGAGTCTCCCGAGCAGCCCAGCATGGCTGCAAGTGCGAGCAGCGTGAGCGAGACAGCGAGCAATTTGATGGTGTTCATAATTATCCTTGGCGGATCGCTTTGGGAGAATGGGCAACCTCCCTGGAGGTGCCATTCTCAAGAGTCGCTTATTTGCCGGGGAAGTGCTGTGCAGAAGCGCTCACTTTGAGCGGGGGGGGCGCGCGCGGTCACGCAGATTTAAGAAGACGATCAATAGTGACCAGCTTTCCGGAGGCGAAGGGTCAATACTTGCAACTCTCTAATGTTCTCAGCTAAATCGATGTCGTGAACAGCATCGCGAATCAATGTCGCGAATTAATGTCGCGAACAACCTGGTTTTTTGTGGAGGTTTGAATGAATTTTAATCTGATGGATCCGAAGGTAATTATCCTCGCCGCTGCCGTGATCGTGCTTATTGTGGCGGTGGTATTGCTCTATGTGCGAAAACGAAGGAGCACGACCGCGGGCTTGCGGCAAAAGTTTGGGCCGGAGTACGAGCGCGCAGTGCTGGTGCATGGATCGAAAGCGGAAGCGCAATTGGCGAATCGCGAGAAGCGGGTGGAAAAGCTTAGCATTCGCGATCTTGATCCGATGGAATACGAACGTTTTTCGAAACATTGGCAGGAGGTGCAGTCGCGTTTTGTCGACTCGCCGAAGGGGGCAGTCACCGAAGCCGATGACCTGGTTTCGTCGGTGATGAGAGCTCGGGGCTATCCCGTTTCCGATTTCGAGCAGCGGGCGGCGGATATTTCTGTGGATCATCCGCGAATGGTGGAGAACTACCGGTCGGCGCATGAGATTGCGCTGCGGGTTGGGAAAGACGCGGCTACCACGGAAGATTTGAGAACGGCGATGATTCACTACCGTTCTTTGTTTGACGAACTGGTACACATGCAACCGGTCGTGGAACGGAAAGAGGTAGCGTAAGGGCGGAACGCGGAGGAATGGCCATAGGCCAACCCTGCGCAGGAGATCTGCGCAGGGCTTTGTTTTTGGCACCGGTTCAGCGATGTTTGATGAACGAGCCCGTTTGCAGTTCGGCCATGGCCTGACGGAGTTGCTCTTGCGTGTTCATTACGATCGGGCCGTACCACGCGACGGGCTCTTCGATCGGCTTGCCCGACACTAACAGGAATCGGATGCCCTCGTCGCCGGCCTGGACCGAGATTTCGTCACCACGGTCGAAGAGCACCAGCGAGTGATTCTTGACGTCGTAGACGGGCGGTGCATCGGGCTGCTCGACCTGCTCGGTCAGAACCGCGCGGGGATTCGAGGAATCGCGGAACGTGCCGGAGCCGGCGAAAACGTAGGCAAAGGCGTTGCGCGTGGTCTCGACTTTGAGGCGCTTGCGCTGGCCGGGAGCAACCGAAATATCAAGATAATTTGGATCGGCGGCTACGCCTTCTACCGGTCCTCGCTTGCCCCAGAACTCGCCGCAGATAATGCGCACCTTTGTGCCGTCATCGTCGGTGACCTCGGGAATCGCGCTGGAAGGAATGTCCTGATAGCGCGGGTCGGTCATCTTCAGCGATGCAGGCAGGTTGGCCCACAGCTGGAAACCGTGCATGTGTCCCTGCTGATCACCTTTGGGCATTTCCTGATGGAGAATGCCGCTGCCGGCGGTCATCCACTGCACGTCGCCGGCGGTCATCTTGCCCTTGTTCCCGAGACTGTCGCCGTGCTCGACGGAGCCAGCCAGGACGTAGGTGATGGTTTCGATTCCGCGGTGCGGATGCCAGGGAAATCCGTTCAGATAATCTTTCGGGTTGTCGTTGCGAAAATCGTCCAGGAGCAAAAATGGATCGAAGTCCTTGGTCTTGCCAAAACCGAAGGCGCGTTGCAACTTTACCCCGGCGCCCTCGATGGTGGGCTTTGGTTCAATAATCTGTCGAACTGGTCGGAGCGACATAATTTCTCCTTCTTTCTTGTGTGCGCTCTTGAGCGCGTGGCCGTGGCCACGCGCAACGCGCAAATCACTTAGTTTACAAAGCTAGGCTTTCAGAAACTCTACATCTAACGTGATGGTCACTTCTTCGCCGACGAGAATGCCGCCGGTCTCAAGCGCCGCATTCCAGGTCAGGCCGAAGTCCTTGCGGTTGATCTTTGTGGTCGCCGAAAGACCGATGCGGGTATTTCCCCAGGGATCTTTGGTCGGCGGGGTTGGGCCTTCCACGGAAAAAGTCGCTTTGCGCGTGACGCCGTGTATGGAGAGGTCGCCCTCGACCGCCAGTTCGCCCTCGGCGACAACGCTGACGCGCGTGGACTTGAAAGAAAGCGTAGGGAACTTTTCCACGTCGAGGAAATCGGCACTCTTCAGGTGCCCGTTGCGCTGGGCATCGCGGGTTTCGATGGAAGCCGCTTCGATTACAGCCTCGACCCGGGAATTCGCCAGGTTGGATTCGTCGAGAGTCAAGCTTCCCGTGACCTTGTGGAATTGTCCCTTCACGTTTGAGATCATCATATGCTTGACCTTGAACTCGGCAACGGCGTGAGCGGGATCGATGATCCAGGTGGTGGTGGAGGTTTGCGGTGCAGTCGATGTGGTCATAAGAAGTCTCCTTTGTACAGTGGTTAGATGCGTGTAAACGATATTCGTTGCAACAGCCATTAAGTCCAAAAAATCAAAGCACTTGGCCGCGGGACACAGCCAGGAGTTCGGTCAACGCCCGCAGGCGCTTTGTCCCCAGGTGGCCCAGTTGTTGGCGGTGGGTGGATTGCACCGGTTCGTCGAGGCGGGCCAGGAGTTTCAGGCCGTCCGGCGTGATGCGGGCCATGACCGTGCGCCGGTCTTCGGTTTCGCGGCAGCGCGAGATCAGGCCACGTTTTTCCAGGCGGTCGAGCAGGCGAGTAACGTCCGGGTCGCGGGTGATCATGCGGTTGCCGATTTCCCCGCAGGGGAGCCCGGCGGGGGAGCCACGAAGAATGCGAAGCACGTTGTACTGCGTGGCCGAAACGTCCTCAGTCTTCAGAATGCGGACCAGGCCACGGGACAACATGTCAGTGGTCCGGAGCAGATCGAGAAACGCAGCCTCCTCAGAAGAGCCAATGCGCCGCCTGCCTCGTTTGCCGGCCGTTGTGTTCATGCCTTGATATTACTCGTTATAACGACTATTGTCAAGACAGCTGTTATCGCGCCTGGCAGAATGGAAACCTGGCGGCTGCCGTCAGGTTGGGGAGGGATCGGAGGGGTTGAAAAAGTGGTGGCCAGGGACGGAGTTGAACCGCCGACGCCAGCCTTTTCAGGGCTGTAGTCACCCGGACCTAAGTAATTGCAATCCTTACCTTTATCGTCGTTTGCACCCCCATTTTGACCGAAGTTATTGGACCCATAACGGACCCAACAATCAGACCCATGCGGATTCCGGAGTTCGCCCAGATTCTGATCGCGCAAACGGGAGCTTGGTTGTGAAGAGGCTATGAAGAAGTTGTCTCGGTGTCTGCTGTATTCAGGTCGAGGCGTACGCGGCAATGTGTTCCGTCTACGACGACGTGGAATTGCTCGATTGGCTTCGCTGGGCTGAGGGAGACGGCCCCAGTTTCCTTAGGACGATAGCGGAAGCGGCGTTCACGGCCGACCTGAATGATTACAACTTGCTTCGGCCTTGCTTGAACTCAAGAGGGAATGGCTGAAACCAACCCGAGGGACTCTATGTGCGGGCGCTATCGACTTTCGCGGAGATTGTTCTTTCAGCGTTGTGAGAGGGATACAATTCCGAGCCGGAGGGAAGAATGAGCAGTCAGACAGGACGTAATGATCCATGCGCGTGTGGCTCGGGGAAGAAGTACAAAAACTGTTGTGGAACGCCGCAACTCGAAGTTGCGAGCGTACGCGTGAAGGATGTTAAAGACGTCGAATTGACACCCGGACTGGCGGAAGCGTTCACCGCCTCTCTGGACGCCTCGTATCTGGAATACTTCGCCGCTGCCTGCTCAGGAATGAGCACGAAGGAAGCTGAAAGACAGATTGCAGCCATACCCGAGGGCGAACGTTACCTCACGCGGGTGCTTGACTCGCTGGACAACGCATTTGCGGACTTCGATACTGAGACCGCGAAGCTGGACCTGCCTAATATGCAGAACCGCAAACCTGAAGCCATCAAACGTTATCTTGAGTTCCGCCTACAGCAATTCAAAATGCTGCT
>JBEKDY010000267.1:0-5591 GCA_050014115.1 Candidatus Sulfotelmatobacter sp.
TTCCGCGGACACATCATCGGTGGTGTTTTTGTTCCCGACGCTCAGCCCACAATCCGGCTCGGCGTGGGACTCGGACTGGTCCTGCTGTATTGCTCCGCGGTGTTTTACCTCAACGGGCACAGACGCGGGTCGCTGGCGTTCAAGGTGCTGGGGCTGGCGCTGGCTTTGTGGGCGGCGCTCATGGGGATGGGGCAGCTGCATAGTCCCTGGGGCGAAACTCTGGGCAGCGCCAGCCGCTTGCTGGGCCCGGTGCCGCAGATGCTGCTGGGCATCGCGATGGTGATGGTGCTGTTCGAAAACCAGCGCAATTCACTGCAGGAAAGTACGCTTGCCCTGTCGACGCTGGGAGCCGATCCGCGCCGCCTGCTGGCCGCAAGCGACCTGACTCCGAATATGCAAACCGCGCTGGAGCGCCTGGTGAGTGCGCTCTCGATGCCGCGCGCGGCCATCTGCATTGCACAACGCTGGCGCGGTCTGTTGCCCTCGGTGCAGCATGGCTTCTCGGCGGAATTCCTGCAGGAAATCGAGGCCAGCGGGGCCGCCGATTACATTTGCCAGGTTGCCTACCGGCAAAGCGGCATCTTCACTGTCTACGATTTGGCGCAGATGAACGAGCCGCTGCTGGCGGGGCCGGTGGGAACGTTCGCCGATTTCAAGCGAGTTTTCACGCAGGCTGGCATTCGCAATCTGACCGCCGTAAGTTTGCAGACACGCGAGCACAATTTCGGGGTGATTGTGTTTCCGCATGCGGAACGTGCAGGGTTTGGCGTCTCCGGTCCGCGTCTGATGGTGGGGCTGGCGCTGCAGTTGGCGCTTACGCTGGAAAACTATGTTGTCACCCACGATGCCCACCGCCGCACCCAGGAGTACGAACTGCTCACCGAGATCGGACAGGCCATCAGTTCGCGTCTCGACCAGGACGAGATTCTGCGCACCATTCAGATCGAGCTGGGGCAGATTTTTGATACCAGCGACTTCTACATCGCGTTCCAGGAAGGCGACCGCATCCACTTCGAACTGGAAGTGGAGGGCCACCGCGTGTGCCCCAAGCGCTCGCGCAAACTGGAGAATGCGTTTACGGAATATGTAATTCACAGCGGGCAGCCGCTGATCGTCCGCGGCGATCTGGAGGCGGTGCGCTCGCGCCTGGGAGTAACTCACATTCCACCGCATCCGGCGAAATGCCTGATTGCAGCGCCGGTTTTTCTCGGCAACAAGCCGGCGGGTGTGATGGTGGCGATGAACCGGGAACGAGAAAATGTTTTTGAACAGCGCGATCTCGACGTGCTCATGACAGCCGCCGGCCAGGTTTCGGTCGCGATGGAAAATGCCCGGTTGTTTGCCGAGGAACAGCGGCGGTCGCGGCAACTGGCATTTCTCAACAACGTGTCGCGCACGGCGATTTCCAGCGAAGACCCCGTCCACATGCTGGGCCAGATCGCAAGCGAGATCCAGAAGAACTTCAGCTTCGATCACATCGGCATCGGGCTGCTCGATTACGGCACCAAGGAAATCGAGATTAAGGCCGAGGCTGGCGTCACCACCCACGCCATGGGCCAGCGCATTCCTCTGGGCACCGGCATCCTGGGACGCGTGGCTCGCACCGGCGAGAGGGCTTTGGTGCAGAACGCCAGCCAGGGCCAGCTTTCGGGAATTCTGCCGGACGCGCGCGCCGTGCTTTGCATTCCCATCACCTACGGCGAAAACCTGCTGGGAGCGCTCAACATCGAAAGCCGCAACGAAAACGCGTTCGCTCCGCAGGACGTGCTGATTCTCAACACTCTCGCCGACCTGCTGGCCACGGCGCTGCATAACGCCTTCGTGTTCCAGAAGCTGCAGCAGCAATCTATTACCGACGGCTTGACCGGGATCAAGACGCGCCGCTTTTTCTGGGAAGCGCTCTCCGCCGAGTGGAAGCGGGCTTCGCGGTCGGGACGTCCGTTCTCGGTGGTGCTCATCGATCTCGACAAGTTCAAGGAAGTCAACGACACCATGGGACATTTCGAGGGCGACCTGGTGCTGGCGCGGCTGGGCCGGTTGCTGGAGCAAAAGTCCCGCCAGCAAAACGTGGTGGCCCGCTATGGCGGCGATGAATTTATTGTGCTGATGCCGGAAACCGGTCCCGATCAGGCCATTGTCCTTGCGGAACGCCTGCGGCAGTGGATTGCCAGCGATCCCATGCTGAGCGAACACAAAATTACCGGAAGTTTTGGAGTCGCGAGTTTCCCCATGCACGGCTTTTCCATCGAAGACATTATTCGCGTGGCGGACGCGGGCATGTATGTTTCGAAGCGATCGGGCGGGAATCGCGTGTCAACGGCGGAAGAATTCGCCGAAGGTCAGGATTTTGCCCGGCAGCGGCAACAGATTTCCGCCTACATCGAAGGCTTCCTGCAGCGCGAGCACACCGGCTTTGAGCACGTCGAAGAGCTGACCACAACTTTGCGCAAACTCTGCGGCGGAGATCAGGAGACCAATCTGGCGTTGCTTCGGGAATCGATCGAGATTCTCAGCCGCGCCGTGGAATCGCGCGAACTGCGCACGGCCGGACACGGCGACCTGGTGGCTCGTTACACCGAAATCATCGCGCGCGCGCTGCGCCTGCCGGCGGAAGAAACCGCCGACCTGGTCTATGCCGCGCGTGTGCACGACGTGGGCAAAATCTTCGTGCCCGAACGCATCCTGAACAAGCCCGGCCCGCTCACGGATCAGGAGTTCACGAGAGTCCGGAGGCACGCCGAGGTGGGCGCCGAGATTGTCGGCATGCTTCCGCGCAGCGAGAACATGTGCGCCGCGATTGCCCACCACCACCAGCGCTTCGACGGGTCTGGTTATCCCGATGGCCTGATCGGCGAACAGATTCCGGTGTGGGCACGCATCATCGGCCTCACCGACGCCTACGCCAACATGCTGACGGAGCAATCCATTTCGGCGGCAAGAACTACGGATCAGGCGTTGGACGAACTGGCCAAAATGAGTGGAACCCGATTTGACGGTATGCTCGTGCGGTTGCTGCTGCGCGAACTGAAGTCGGAGCGGATGTCGTTCCCTAGCTTGGGAGGGTAGTAGCTTCTAGCTTCTAGCTTCTAGCTTCTAGCTTCTAGCTTCTAGCTTTTAGCTTTTAGCTTCTCGTCTCCGGTTCCTTGCCTCTCCACTTCCCCCACTTGCAACTGGAAACCGGAAACTGGACACTAGCTGCCATGTCTATTCCTCTTTCTCTTTCTGGCAAGGTGGCTCTCATTTCCGGTGGGTCGCGTGGCATTGGAGCGGCGACCGTGCGGATGTTCGCAGCCGCGGGCGCCAAGGTTGTGTTCAGTTATCAGAAGGCGCGGTCTCAGGCGGAGGCGCTGGCTCGGGAATGTGGCGCGGCGAATTGTCACCCTGTCGCTTGCAATCTGGATAGTCCGGAAGCGGCCCGCGCTTTGATTGCCGAAACCGTTAAACATTTCGGGCGGCTCGACATTCTGGTGGCCAACCATGGCGTCTGGCCGCCGGAGGATGTCGCCATCGAGCGCATGTCTGATGAGCAGTGGCGGACCACGATGTCGATCAATCTGGATGCGGTTTTTGGGCTGGTGAAACACGGCGTCGCGCAGATGAAGTCGCAACCGCGGGCCGGGATCACGGCGGGGCACGACATGTCGAGCCGCGACATGTCGTCGCACGCCATATCCGGGCCCGGAGTTTCCGGTCCCGCCGCCGGGCACGTCGCTGCCGGGCACATCGTGCTGATCAGTTCCACCAGCGGACAGCGCGGCGAGGCGTTCCATTGCGACTATTCCGCGACCAAGGGCGCGCTTATCAGCATGACGAAGAGCCTTTCCGCTGAACTGGCGGCGGCCGGCATTTACGTGAATTGCGTTGCCCCGGGGTGGGTCGATACCGACATGTCGAAACCGGCCCTGGACGATCCAAAGGTTGGCGAAGAGATTCGCCGTGAAATTCCGCTGGGCCGCGCTGGCCGACCGGAGGAGATTGCTGCTCCGGTGTTGTTCCTGTGCACCGAACTCGCCGGATTCATCACCGGAGAAGTCTTCAACGTGAATGGGGGCGCGGTCCTGGCGGGGTAGGGCACGTCGGAGGGGTAGGCGCACTGGCTGAGCGCAATCGGTGAGCGCAATGCCACAGACGGAGAAGATCGCGACAAAAATGCTTTTCGGGCTCCGCCTGCGGGCTTGTTCGTGCATCCAAGAACTGAGGATATTCGCAGCTGCGAGCGGGAATTCCACGCGAAACGCTACAATTCTGTTTGCAGGTATCGACCCCATCAACCTGGATGAAACGGCTTCTTATTTTGTTTCTGGCGATCCCGTCGCTGGCAATCGCGTTTCCGACGATCGTCTTTTCGGCGGTCGTCTTTTCGCAGACCCCTGCCTGGGGACAGTCGCCGGCTGAGGCTCCGTCCGCCACGCAGTCTTCTCCGCCTTCGAATGCACCGAGCGCCGCCCCGGCGAGCACGCAGAGTCCGAACATTCCCATGGACTTGGAGAATGCGCGGAAGGCGAAGGATTTGCTGAATCAGGCGATCCAGGCGCTGGGCGGACAGGCTTATCTCACCATCCACGATAAAGAAATGCAGGGGCGCGGGTACAACTTCTATCATGGCCGCCCCACCAGCACGGGCGTGCTGTTCTGGAGCTTTTTCGAGTTTCCCGACAAGGAGCGCGACGAACTCAGCAAGGAACGCGACGTGGCCGAGGTTTACGTCGGAAACAGGGGATACGAAATCACCTACAAAGGTGTGCATCCCATGGACGAAAAAGATCTTACCCCTTACCTGCGGCGGCGCAGGTTCTCGCTCGACAATCTCCTGCGCACCTGGATCAACGATCCGAAAGTGGCGCTCTTCTATGAAGGCAACGCCATCGCTGCCGAAAAGCCAGCCCTCAAAGTGACGCTGATCAACGACAAGGATGAGGCCGTCAGCTTGTATGTCGATGCCGACACGCATCTTCCGCTGAAAAAAACATTCCGCTGGCGCGACCCGGTCGACAAGCAGCCAAATCTGGAGGAAGAAATCTACGATAACTATCGCCCGGTGCAGGGGATCATGACGCCCTTCAGCCTGACGCGGTATTTCAACGAAGATATGGCGGGCCAGCGCTTTCTCAGTGGAGCGACCTACAACCAGAGTCTGGACCAAACCATGTTCGATCCGCATTCCGGGTACGATCCCAACAAAGTCCCGAATAAACGGTCGTCCAAGCACTAGTGGGGACGAGGCGTCGCGGTCCTGCTGCTTTCACGCTGTTAACTCATAGAACCGACAGGGTTTGCGTTTCCAGCGTGGCAGATACCAAGTTGGTTCCAAGTCCATGATCTGCCACGGAGTGTGGCTTTTTTGCCACACACAGATTTCCTCGCCGGGCAGTAATCTAGTAATTCGCCGAAACATAACAGGTTTCTTATCTGATGCAGGAGCAGACAATCCGCACTGCCGTGGAGTGCACGGGCATTGGCCTGCACAGCGGCGCTCCGGTTTCTTTGCGCATGCTCCCGGCTTCGCCCGCGACGGGCATTCGCTTTCGCCGCACCGATCTGGACGGTTTTGAAGTCGAGGCCGTGGGCCTCAACGTCGCGCGCGTGAGTTA
>JBEKDY010000268.1:0-5510 GCA_050014115.1 Candidatus Sulfotelmatobacter sp.
CACCTGCCCGGTCCCGACGGCGTGCCCAATGCGTTGGCCGTTCTGAATCCCAATCAGGCGGGATGCGAGTATCCCTACAAGCAGCTCTGCGGCGCGGGAGTCGCATTCAAACTCGCGCAAGGCTTGATGCAGCGCCGCCTCGACGCGAAAGATCAGAACAAGCTGCTGTTGTCGTTCATGAAAGTCGCGGCCATTGCCACCATCGCCGATGCCGTTCCGCTCACCGGCGAGAATCGCGTCTTCGCCAAACTCGGACTGGATGCGCTGCGCCACGCCGTGAATCCCGGGCTGAAGGCGCTACTCGAAGTCGCGCAGATTTCCCCTAACCGCCCGCCCACTTCCACCGAAGTCGGGTTTCGCATCGCGCCGCGCATCAATGCCGCGGGCCGCATGGACGTGGCTCGCGACGTGATCGAACTTTTCAGCGTGAAAGATACCGCGCGCGCCAGCGAGCTGGCCGCGAAACTCGACCAGCTCAACACCAGCCGCCAGGAGGAAGAGCGCCGCATTCTGCGTTCGCTCGAAGATCGCATCAGCGACGATCCCGCGCTGTGCGACGCCTATTGCATCGTGCTGGACGGCGAAGGCTGGCATCGCGGCGTCATCGGCATCACGGCCACGCGCGTGGTTGAGCGCTACAACCGTCCCACGCTGGTGATTTCGCGTGAGGGTGAAGAAGCCTTCGGGTCCGGTCGTTCGATTCGCGCCTTTCATCTGCTCGAGGCGGTCGAATCCTGCCGCGATCTTTTCTCGCGTTACGGCGGACACGCCCACGCCTGTGGCTTCGCCATGCCCGCGGCCAACATCGAACCACTTCGCGCGCGGCTGGATGCCTTTGCCCGCGCCCGCCTCACGCTCGCGGATTTCGAGCCTGTGCTCGATGTCGACGCCGAGCTTTACTTCGAGGAAATCACGCCCGAACTTTTTCAGGCGCTGCACCTGCTGGAGCCCTACGGCGTAGGAAATCCCGAACCAGTATTCTCTGCACGCGGCACAAAGCTAACCGCCCCGCCGCGCATCCTGAAAGACAAACACCTGAAGCTAAAACTGACTTCGGGCGCTGACTCTGCTCGTGTGGGCACGGGCGCCCCGCCCGCGCCGGTCGCGTCAGCGGCCGGGTCTGATGCTGGGCCAACAGAGGATGCAGTCGAGGAAATGTCCGGCACAGCGATTCTGGTTTCACCCCGCTGCCATCCAGATTCCGCATCGATCCCAAGACGCGACGTGAAAGCCGCAGTAGAGAATCGAAATGAAGCCGCAAGGAGTTCCGCAACCTGGCGAAGATCCGTCGTCTTCGACGCCCTGGCCTGGAACATGGCCGAGCGCGTCCAGCAGTCGCCGCTGCTCGCCGGCGACACCATCGACATCGCCTTCACCATCGGCCACAACGATCATCCCGAGTACGGTGGCCTGGAGCTTTCCCTGCGCGACTATCTGCCTACTGTCCCTTAAGAGCACCGTAGACCTCGTGGACGAATTCCTCGGGTCCGACGCGACCGTGTCCAAACTCCGCGTCAAAGTCAGCTGTGGGGTGCTCGGCCACTACTTCGTTTTCGGTTCGGCCCGCCTCGATCCTGCGTTTAATACGATCGCGAACCGTCACAATCATGTCGCGAAGCGCTTCGACCGACGCGCCATCTGTTACCTTTCCTCGCGCCGGCACGACGTAGAAACTGCTGTCGGTCCATCCCTCCAGCGTTTTCACCAGACCGTCGAGTGTGCCGCCTTGTGCAGCGTCGATAGCGGGGTAGCCGTCTCCGGGAAATGCCTCGCCAAGGTACACCGTCTTCGCCACATGGAAATGCACGATCGCGTCTGCATCGCTGTACCCTGGTTTCTGGTGTACCACGTGTATCGACTCTCCGTTCACGTCAAAGGCCAACACCTCAGAAAAAGCGATACGCGGGCGATCAACTCCAAGCTTTACGAAACGCGGAGACAGTGGCGGAGGTGCTCCCATCGTATCTCCGCCAAGGCGTCGGAGCGCGTTCTCGTGCATGGCGACGAACGCCCCCTGCCGGCCCCATCCCCCATCGCCCTCGGAATGAGCTAAGTCCTGCGGTGCAATCACTACGTAACGAACCGGAGACTTGGTTCGGGTCTCAAGAATGCTGCTGATGCGCGGCGTGCTTGCGGCCGATGGCGTCCCAACCAGCAGAGCACCGTCTGGCCCAACCGACGCCACGACATTACCCGCCGTTGTAGAAAAGACGAGCAGTGTCGGCGTAATTTCAGTCACGCTGACAGCATCTGGCTGGGCGCCAAATGCGTGGTGACCCGCCAGCCCAAGGAACAGCCCGAGCAGTATGCAAATGCAATCAAGACGATGAGCGCGAGATCGCGGAACGATCATGTGAGTTAGGTCCTTTTATTTTCTTTGCGCGAATAATATGCTTCCACACCGGCCGCGACAGAGCTGCCATGGCCGGCGTTTGGCGAAAATGAGTTTTCCCGCATCCGTCACCACAAATGGTAGTACCCATCTCGCAGCGCCAAATCCACTTTCACGCCAAACAGTTTCGACAGCCGTTCCACTTGCAGCATCTCTTCCTTCGGTCCATCCGCGACGATGCGTCCCCGGCTCATCAGCACAACACGTTGAATCTCAGGCACAATGTCAGCCAGTTCGTGAGTCACCAGAATAACTCCAATCCCCGAGTTCGCCAGCGTGCGCATGGCCTGCCGCACGGTATGCTGCGCCGCGAGATCGAGCGAGTTGCAGGGCTCATCGAACAACAACGCCCGTGGATTGTGCACCAAAGCTCGCGCAATCAGGACGCGTCGCGCCTCACCCGAGGACATCTCGCGCACCACCCGTTCCGCCAGATGTGAAATCCCCAGCTGTTGCAACGCAGCCTCGGCCAACTGCCGTTGTCGCGCCTCGACATTGTGATTCGAGAAAATGCTGATGCTGCTGAAAAAACCCGACAACACAACGTCGCGCCCGTTCGCCTCTCCCGTCACGGAAGCCATCAGGTCATTCGAGACAATGCCAAGCCGGGCGCGCAGGCTGAACACGTCCCATGTCTCTTCGCCGAGGATCGTGATCGCCGAGTTCTCCCGCGCCACTGGGTAACACTCACGCGTAATCGTCTTGATCAGCGTGGACTTGCCGCAGCCGTTCGGGCCCAGAATGGCAACGTGTTCGTCAGCGCCGATTCGCAGGCTGAAGTCGTCGAGGGCGGGGGTCTGCCCTCGCATGACGCAGATGTTCTTTAACTCCAGCAGGGGAGGTGTCGCGTTCGTCTTCATTGCATCCAAGTGTAGATGAAGGTCAAGCGAGCTAGAACTGGTCAGCGGGCAACGAGACAAGCGGTCCCGTCGACTGCGGTTGAGGGTGCGGCCGACAGGAACTGGCAACTGAGAACTGAGAACTGAGAACTGGTTCCAAGCATTACACTGAACTTAGCCCATGCCGCTCCCTGTCTACCACTTGCGACGCTGGTTGGTGGTCATCGCCGTCGTCTGCACGGTGGTGGTTGCGGGGATGTATTTGCGCGTGCGCTTTCACCAGTTCAGCGTACTGAAAGCCATTCCGGGCAAGATCGGCATCGACATCAAGCAAACCGCCACCGGCTTCCAGTTTTCCAAGTCCGACGGAAAGCGTACGCTGTTTACCATCGAGGCCAGCGACCTCAAGCAATTCAAATTCGACGACCGGGCCGAGTTGCATAACGTCAACATTGTGCTCTACGGACGCGATTCCTCGCGCTTCGACCGCATCTACGGCGACGACTTCACTTACGATCCGAAATCCGGCGACGTCACCGCCAAAGGGGAAGTCCAGATCGATCTGGAGGCCAATCCTGCGGGACGCACCAACCTCGATCAGTCCGTTCCCAAGGAACTCCGAAGCTCCATCCATCTCAAGACGCGCGACCTGGTTTTCAATCGGGAGAGCGGAAACGCCACCACCGCCGCGCGGGTCGAGTTCAGCACTCCTCAGGCCTCGGGATCGGCCGTGGGCGTTCTGTATGCAGGCAAGGCCAACACGTTGACCCTGGCATCCAAGGTTCGCGTGGAGATGTCCGGGGACGCCCCCTCGACCATCGAGGCTTCGAGTGGCCTGATTACTGGCGACCCCCGCGTAGTTCTGCTGGAGCATCCGAATCTTCTGCGCGGCGATGAAACCATGCAGGCGGATCAGGCCAAGCTGTTCCTGGCCCCCGACAACAACGTGGATCGGATACTGGCCACGGGCAATGTACATGCGCAACTGCGCGAGGCCACAAGCGAGACCACCGCTGGTCGAAGAAAAGAGCCGAAGAGGAAGAGTAAGACCGGGCCAGCGAGAACTACTCCGCTGAGCGGAGCTCCTCAAGAACCATCGCCTGATACACAAATTCACTCCGATGAAGCCGAGTTCCTGCTTACCGGGAAACAGAATCAGTTGCGCACCGCAATCCTGACCGGCCATGTGGAACTCGAACGCGGCGGCGCGCAACCGATGCATGGCACCGCCGGCCGGGTGACCCTCGATTACACCGGCCAAAACCAGCTTCAAAAGGTGCATGCCCTGGACCAGGTCCGCCTGACGCAAAGCGCCGCGAATCGTGACACGGCAGCCGCGAAAGGCTCCACGAAAGATTCGGGTTCCCAGGACTTCGCTCTGACCGCGTCCGCAGTTGACTTCCTTGTAGTCGACGGCCGCCTTCTGGACCGCGCCGAAACTCTCGGCCCGGCGCAAATCACAATTCTTTCGGCGCCGCTCGCTCAATCCGTTTCGCGAACTTCGAGCCCGCAGCCCACGCCAGTTCCCGCTGCGCAGCAGACCATCATCACTGCCGGAAAGTTCAACGCCAGCTTCGAAACCGTCGACGGAAGCAGCCGCTTATCCGCGATCCACGGCGCGCCGAATGCTCGCATCGTCAACCAGGGTCCGGGCCAGCCGGAGAGAGTCAGCACCAGCGAAACTGTGGACGCCACATTCCTCCCGCAAGGAGGCATCGCCACCGTCACCCAGCGGGGCAATGTTATTTACGCCGATGATCAGAGCCCGGAGAAGCGCACGCAGGCTACGGCAGACCTGGCCCGCTACACCCCCGCCGACCAGATGCTCGTTCTGACCGGCACCGTGGCCGGCAATCCCCGTGTGGTTGAAGGTGGCATGGCCACCACCGCAAATACCATCCGCATCAACCGCTCCACCGGCGAAGCCTTAGCCGAAGGCGACGTCAAGAGCACTTACAGCGAATTGCAGGAGCAGCCCAACGGCTCGCTGCTGGCTTCCTCTTCGCCCATTCACGTCACGGCGCGAAGCATGACGGCCCGCAACCATCCCGCGATCGCCATTTACACCGGAGGAGCCCGCCTCTGGCAAGACGCCAACGTCATCGAAGCCCCGACCATCCAGTTTGACCGCGAACACCGTTCCCTGGTCGCTCAGGGAACCCCGGCAAGGCCGGTCTCGACGATCCTGGTACAGCCGGAGAAGATTCAGCCGGAGAAGGTGCAACCGGAGAAGGACCAGCCCGGCCAAGCCCAGGCGGCGCAAGCTCGACCTGCACACG
>JBEKDY010000269.1:0-13321 GCA_050014115.1 Candidatus Sulfotelmatobacter sp.
GCACCGGCGCCTCACTGCACACGCAAGAGCCCGTTACCGTTGCTTCCTTCCGGACCTGGCGGGGTTGGCGGGAGTGCGTCGCGTAAGACCGATGCCTGACCTGAATGATTCTAGCATCCGCAAGATTTGTGTAGGACGGACACTCTTGTCCGTCGCTCTTGACGTTGTTTTTGAATTGCAAGAATTGTCCTTAGTTCTTGAACTTCGAGAGGAAAATCAACGTCAAAAGCGACGGACAAGAGTGTCCGTCCTACACAATCAACAACAAGACCAAAAGCAACACGCGTTTCCAAACCGCGGAAGGCATGTGACTTTTGGTGCAAGAACCGCATCACAAGGCCTTCCCTTCTAGGGCCGATTGTCGAACAATAGAAGTTTCAAGCGCCGCACCAACGCCTATGCCGCCTAAGGCTCCACAACCCGGAGTAATTCCGATGCCCAAGGCGATTGACTATTACTTCCAGCTTTCCCTGTATCTGCTTGTTCTGACTGGCTTTGGAACGCTAGCCAGCACCGGAGGCCTGGATTTACCGACGATCGCTCTGGTAGGAGCGGCGCTCGCCGTGCGCGGCTACATTCTGGCGGAACGCAAGCATTTCGTGTTGTCGGAGCGCTGGACTGCGCCCCTTTCGGCAGCCTATGTCCTTTTTTTCGCTGCGGATTTCCTGTTTCTTTCGCGCAGCTTCCTGAACGCAACCGTCCATCTGGCGCTGTTCGCGGTGGTGGTGCGGATGTTTTCGCTGCGGCGCGACCGCGATCACGTGATGCTGGCCATTCTCGCCTTTCTCATGGTGCTGGCGTCAGCTATTCTCACCGTCGACAGCGTCTTCCTGTTCTTCTTCGCCGCCTTCATGCTCACAGCCGTTGCGGCCTTTGTATTGATGGAGATGCAGCGCTCCGGCCGCACCGCGAGCATTCAGGCCCGGCATTCCACCGATCCTCAGGAGCATCGCCGCTTGGCTTTCGCGCTGGCGCGCATGGCGCCTGCGCTCATGGCCATGATCCTTGTGGGCGCGGCGGGGGTGTTTTTCCTGCTGCCCCGCATGTCGGCTGGATATTTGGGCGGGTATTCCTTCGGCGCCGACCTCTCCACCGGATTCAGCGACCACGTGCAACTGGGGCAGATCGGGCAGATTCAGCAGTCAAATGCAGTAGTCATGCATGTGCAGATCGAAGGCGACAATCTTGGCCGGTATGATCTGCACTGGCGCGGCGTTTCCCTGTCGGACTTCGACGGTCATGGCTGGTCGAATGCCCACCAGCAGTTCGTGCTCGATCGACAACCGGGCGGTGCCTTCGCAATTCCGTCGTTCGGAACCCGCGTCCCGCCGAAACACACGGCGCAGAGCGCGGCGACACCCGCCAACTCGCGCGAGCAGATGATTCACTATCGCGTCCTGATGGAACCGATCGGAACAAACGTCTTCTTCCTGGCGCCCTGGGCGCAAAGCGTGAAGGGAGACTTCAGGAACCTCGCGGTCGATCCGGGCAGCGCGGTCTACGATCAGGACATTCAGCATCCCATCACTCGCTATGAAGCGGAATCGGACATTTCCGTTCCGTCTCCCGATCAGTTACGGAATGCGGGGCAGATTTACCCTCCGCAGGTCGCGCCCATGTACCTGCAGTTGCCGGGTGCGCTCGATGCGCGCATTCCGCGCCTGGCGGCGGATATCACAAAG
This sequence comes from Candidatus Sulfotelmatobacter sp., assembly GCA_050014115.1. GTDB lineage: Bacteria > Acidobacteriota > Terriglobia > Terriglobales > Acidobacteriaceae > Sulfotelmatobacter. Next base: position 1,683 of record JBEKDY010000269.1, read on the forward strand.
TCCGCGTCCACCAACTATGACCGGGCGTCGAAAATTGAAATCTACCTGAAGACGCGCTACGCTTATACCCTGCAACAGCCGCGCACGGCGATGCGCGATCCGCTTGCAAATTTTCTGTTCGAGCGCAAGCAGGGCCACTGCGAATATTTCGCTTCGTCGATGGCCGTGATGCTGCGCACTTTGGGAATTCCGTCGCGCGTAGTGAACGGATTCCGCAGTGATGAGTTCAACGACCTCACGGGAAACTACGTGGTCCGCGCCAAGGACGCACATTCCTGGGTGGAAGCCTACTTTCCCGCCTACGGATGGCAAACGTTCGATCCCACTCCGGCGGGCGCGAGCGGCACGCCGCAGGGCTGGGACCGCGCCATGCTCTACCTGGACGCGATGTCTTCCTTCTGGCGGGAGTGGGTGATCAGCTACGACGCCGCTCACCAGTTCTCGCTGGGCCACGCGGCGGTCAGCGGGACGCGCGGTGTATGGGAACGGGGACGCGCCTGGTGGCGTCAACATTATGGCGCGATGCTCCGCTGGGCCCGTCGCAGCCAGGAGCGAGCCGAACACTCGCCCAAACGCTGGTTTGCCCTCGGCCTGGGCGCTGGTCTCGTCCTGCTGGTCGTATCCCTGGTACTGGCGAATCTGCGCCGGATCGCGCAGTGGCTTCACGAAAAGCGGCTGCGCGAGCATCCCGAAGACGCGCCCGAACAAGCCGCCACCATGTGGTACGAACGCATGGCGCGCTCCGTGGCACGCCGCGGAGTAAAGAAGCTGACCGCACAAACCCCGCGGGAGTTTGCCGGGATCATCTCTGAAGAACCGTTAAGGGCGCGGGTGCAGCAATTCACGGAAGCCTATGAATCGGCACGGTTTGGCCAATCGCAGGAAGACGTCCAGCGGCTGCCGGAATTGTATGAGGAAGTGGAACTGGCAACAAAGAAGTAGCCACGAGAGAGATCAAAGGCCTGAACCACGAAGAACACCAAGTCACACGAAGGAAACCCTACCAGCAAAACCTTCGTGATACTTTGTGCCCTCTGTGGTGAACGCTTTTTCTTTCCGCACTAGAAGCGATAAACCACGCCGCCGCCGACGAAATAATTATGCTGCCTTGTGTGGCCCGTCGGGGCGTTCGGGAAGTCCGGCTCACCCGACCAGAAATCGCGCACTTCGCCGCGAATGCTGAACTTGCCCCTGACCTTCACATCCAAACCGGCGCCACCTTCAATCGCGCTGGTCGCGCCTGACTTCCCAGGATTGGGGCCGCCGCCATAAACCGTATTACTGAAATAAGCAAAACCGCCGCCGAAGCTCACCCAGGGCGAAAATGCAGTGGTAGGAAACAGGTTCAGGCGCGCCGCCGGAGTGATGAAGTACTGTTTGTAGTTGATGGGCACCGTGCCTTGCGGCGCGTTCAGTTTCTCGTCAAGATTGAACGCCGCCGGGAGCTCGCCGGAAATCGCGTAGATCGGGGTAACCCACAAGTGGCGGGCATATGCGGCCTCGAAGGTCAGACCGGCGCCGGAGCGGATGACGGCATTGGGCACGGGCGGGTTCTGAATTCCCTGGTCGCTGATGAAGATGCGGCCAATCATACCCACCAATTCGTTCTTCTCGTCCTGGGCGGCCGCCGAGGCGGCGAGAATCGTCACCACTGCCAGGGCCGCAACCAATAATCGTCTCTCAGACATTTCCCCTCCGGAGAAGTGGGAGTTTGTCACTGTGGCGGTAAGCAATAGCCTAGCACGACCTGTATCCTTTTGAATCCACAACTACTATCTTTTCTGGTCCGGCATTCGTGAGGCCGGCACCCGGTCCCAAACCGGCTCGGGAGTGCCCGCTGAAGATGCTAAAATAGTGAGATTACATGCCTGTGACCGACCTCACTATCAGCGCTCCCACTGACGTTCCCGTCGACGATCCTATTGTCGATCTGGGCGAGGAGACACCCGTCCGTCCCGCGGAACTTATAGCGAAACCCCTGACGAAACCCACCAAAGTGGGCTTTGTCAGCCTGGGATGTCCCAAGAACCTGGTCGACAGCGAAGTGATGATGGGCCTGCTGGCCCGGGCTGGCGCCGAATTGACCACGCGCGCCGAAGATGCCGACGTGATTGTGGTCAACACCTGTTCATTCATCGAAAGCGCGCAGCAGGAATCGGTGAACACGATTCTGGAAATGGCCGGCCACAAGACCGATGGCCGCGCGAAGAAGCTAGTGGTTGCCGGGTGCCTGGTGGAGCGTTTCCGTGATCAGATCCGCAAAGACATCCCGGAAGTCGACGCCGTGGTGGGAACCGGCGAACTAGAAAAAATCCTGGCCGCTACCGGAGTCGCACCGGCCGAAATAACACGCAGGGCGATTCGCCATTTGTGGTGCTGCAGTCCCGCCCGGAAGGCGATGCCCGTGCCGCGCAGGGACGATTCTCGCGCGAGGCCTGGGCTCGCGAAGCATGGACGGGAGCCATCGGCGACCTGCCGAACTATCTTTACGACGACGCCACGCCGCGCATTCTGTCTGGGCCGCCGCACATGGCGTACATCAAGATCGCGGAAGGCTGCGATCATCCCTGCAGCTTTTGCATCATTCCGCAGTTGCGAGGACAATTCCGCTCACGGCGCTTTGCGTCCGTGGTCGCTGAGGCCGAACGCCTGGCGCAGTCGGGCGTGCGCGAGATCACACTCATCGGGCAAGACACGACTTGCTACGGCGAGGATTTCGGCTTGAAAGACGGTCTGGCGCTGCTGCTGGAAAAGCTGGCCGCGATCGAAGACTTGCACTGGGTTCGTTTTCTCTACGCCTACCCGAACAAGATCACCGGCAAGTTGCTGGAAACCATCGCCGCTCACGAAAAGATTTGCTCGTATATGGACGTTCCCCTGCAACATGCGTCAGCCAGCGTGCTGAAGCGCATGAAACGCGGCGGCGGGGCGGACGTTTTCCTGCGCTCGATCGCCAGGATGCGCCGCACGATTCCTGATGTCACGCTGCGCACGTCGTTCATTGTGGGATTCCCCGGCGAGACTGAAAAAGAATTCGAAGAGCTCTGCGATTTTGTGCGCGAAGCGCAGTTTGACTGGATGGGCGCGTTCGCCTATTCCGATCAGGATGGCGCGGGTGCGTTCGGCCTCGACAAAAAGATTTCGCCGCGCGAGATTGAGCGGCGCCGCAAACATCTGATGGGCATCCAGCGCCAGATCAGCAAAAAGAAAAAAAAGGCGCTGGTGGGGCGGGAATTCGATTTGCTGCTCGAGGGCACGTCCGACGAAAGCGATCTCCTGCTGGAGGGCCGCACCGCGATGCACGCGCCCGAAATCGATGGCAAAGTCTTCGTGAACGATTTCCCTGCCGAAGACTTCTCCGAGGAATCTGGGCCGCAGCCCGGCCAGTTCTACCGCTGCCAGATCACCGAGGCGCACGATTACGATCTGGTGGCGAAGATTATTTAGCGAAGATTACGTAGCGGCGATGGTTTAACTCTCAAACTACAATACTTCCTGCCATGCCGAGCAAGCGCATCGTCAAACTCCGTTGTCCGATCTGCAAGAAGAACGTGAAGAGCACCGACGCGGATTTTCCTTTCTGCAGCGACCGCTGCCGCATCATCGACCTGGGCAAATGGGCAAGCGGCGCGTACGTGATTGCCTCGCCGGTGACCGACGCCGACGAAGGCGTCCGCGACCGCAACCCCGAAGACTCGGAAGAGGAGTCGTGACGCCAACGCCGCGATGGGCAACTTTGGTGGCCACATTCTTCGGCATCGGCCGCCTGCATCCGGGGCCGGGAACCTGGGGATCGGCAGCGACCGTTCTGCTCTGGAGCGCGATTGCCTACGGCGTTGCGCCCGCGCTGCGCACTCCGGTCGCCATCGTTCTCGCAGCCTTAGTGGTGCTCGTCGGCATTCCCGCTGCCACCCGTGTGGCGCGAGGCTCCGGGGTAAAAGATCCCCAGTTTGTGGTGATTGACGAGGTCGCAGGACAGCTCATCGCGCTGATTGGTGTTCCCTTTGGATGGAAAACTTTTCTGGCGAGTTTTATACTTTTTCGGGGATTCGATATCCTCAAACCTCCGCCAGTCCGGCAACTGGAAGCGCTTCCAGAAGGAACTGGTATTGTGGTGGATGATGTCGCGGCGGGATTATATGCATTTGCGGTGATGCATCTTCTGCTGCACTTTGGCGTTCTAAGATAGTAGAACGGCCGAGAGCCGAGAGCCGAGAGCCGATCCTCGGTTCTCGCAACTCGGAAATCAGGACTCGGCACTCTTCATGGGATTCTCAGACCGCATTCTCGGACGCAAGAGCGTAAACGGCGGACCGCACATTGAGGCGGTCGCACCGGCGCTCGCCTTGGCCGGCGGCGAAGTCCGCATCACGGGCACAGGCTTGCGCCCCCACGAGTTGCGGCGTCCGAAAGTGCAGTTCGGCGATGTAGAAGGCTCGCTGATCGTGAGTTCCGAAGCGTTTCTGGTAGCGCGCGTGCCCGAGGGCGCCACATCGGGTCCGGTTGTGGTGGCGAGCGATGGGCACGTCAGCAATGCTCACACCGTTAGGGTCGCGGTGCCGATCGCCGAGAATCTCCATCCCGTGACCAACCCAGCGCTGGACGCGGAAGGCAACATCTACGCGACGTTCTCGGGTCCGCGCGGCGAGAAAGTGCCAGTCTCGGTTTTCAAGATTGATACCAACTATGCCATGAAGCCGTTTGTGGCGGAGATGATGAACGCGACGTCCATTGCGTTCGACCGCGAGGGGCAGATGTACGTTTCTTCGCGTTATGACGGTTCGGTCTACCGCGTCGCGCCCAACGGCGCAATGACAACCTACGCCGAAGGCATGGGCGTCGCCACCGGAATTGCCTTTGACCGCGAACAAAATCTTTACGTGGGAGACCGCAGCGGCACGGTTTTCAAGATTGGCCGCGATCAACAGGTCTTTGTGTTCGCCACACTCGAGGCCAGCGTCTCCGCTTATCACCTGGCGTTTGGCCCCGAGGGCGACCTCTTCGTCACCGGGCCCACTACTTCCAGCTTCGATGCCGTTCATAAAATTGATCCGCACGGAACGGTGAGCACGTTCTATCGCGGCCTGGGAAGGCCGCAGGGACTGGCTTTCGATGTTGCCGGCAATCTGTACGTCGCGGCGTCGCTCTCGGGCAAGCGCGGCATCGTGAAGATCTCCCCCGACGGCAAAGCGCGGATCGAGGTCGCAGGGCAGGGCCTGGTGGGATTGGCGTTTGCCCCGGGGCGCGCGGTGATTCTCGCGACCACCAGCGCCGTGCATCATCTTTCATGGGACATTCCGGGGCTGCCGCTGCTGCCGGAATAGTCGTTCATTCCTCTGCGTCCCCCGCGCTTCTTACTTCCGCTTTTCATTTACACTTTTACTCGTGAACGCCGAAATTATCGCGGTCGGCTCCGAGTTGCTCACGCCTTTCCGCAGCGACACCAACTCGCTCTACCTCACCGAGCAACTCAACCAGCTCGGCGTGGAAGTAATCTTCAAGAGCATCGTCGGCGACCATCTGCCGCGGCTGGTTGCGGCCGCGCAGCATGCGCTGTTCCGCTCTGACATTGTGATTTTCAGCGGCGGCCTGGGCCCCACCGAAGACGACCTGACGCGGGAAGCCGTGGCTGAAGCTCTCGGCTTGGCAGTGCGCCGCGATGCCGAGATTCTCACGCGCCTGGAAGAACGCTTCGCCGCGCGCGGCTGGAAGATGGCGCCCAACAACGCCAAGCAGGCCGACGTCCTGGAAGGCGCGACGGTTTTGCCCAACGCTAACGGCACTGCGCCCGGCCAGTGGCTGAGCGGAAATTTCGACGGGCGGGAGCACATTATCGTACTGCTTCCCGGACCTCCGTTCGAACTGAAAGCGTTGTTCGATGCAGAGGTGCGCGAGCGGCTGCGTGCAAAAATTCCGACCGCTCATCTTGCGACCCGCGTTTTGAAGATCGCCATGCTCGGAGAATCGCAGGTAGACGCTCGCGTGTCGCCGATCTACAAGCGTTTCACCGATGTGGACACCACCATCCTGGCCGGCGCGGGTGAAGTTCAGCTTCACTTCACGAAACGCGCCGAGAGTCTCGAGTTGGCTCAGCGGCGCGTGGACGAAGTCGCGGGAGAGGTCGAGGACGAGTTGGATGACGCAGTGTTCTCCCGCAACGGCGAGTCGCTGGAACAGATCGTCGGCTACTGGCTGCAAATGCGCAACGCCACGCTGGCCGTGGCAGAATCCTGCACCGGGGGATTGCTGGCGGAGCGCATCACATCCATCGGCGGAAGTTCGCGTTATTTTCTGGGAGGGGCGGTGGTGTACTCCAACCAACTGAAAACAGAATTCGCGGGCGTGCCTCGAGAGATGATCGAACGCCACGGCGCAGTGAGTCGCGAAGTCGCGGAACCGAAGTGGTCCAGCGAAACTTTCCCGGCGACCGCAAACGCATCCGCTGGTTCGCATCAACCATGGCGCTGGATATGGTGCGGAGAAAGCTGATGTGAAACAGCTGTCAGCTATCAGCTGTCAGCTTCTCGTCGTCGCCTTGCGGTGCGTACAGTCCAAAGATGCAAACAACCAGCACGAGCGTAGTCGGCAACCGTGAGATTCAAGCTAGGAGCTGATAGCTGAGAGCTGCATTATGCGCCTCTTCATCGCTCTCGACACCAACGACGTCATCCGCGAGCGCATCGTTCGCTTTGTGGAAGGGGTGAGCGGCTTCGCGGCCGACGCTCGCTGGGTCCGGCCTGAGTCGCTCCACGTCACGCTGAAGTTTATCGGGGAACAGCCGGAGCCGACGCTCGAAGAAATCAAGCGTGCGCTGGGAGCTGTCGTGGCCGGCGGTGTCACATTGCACTTTCGCGGATATGGATTCTTTCCTACGGCGAAAGCTCCGCGGGTTTTCTGGATCGGAATCGAAGCTGGGCCTGAGCTCGCAACGTTGGCCGCGGCAGTCGATCAGCAAGCCGCCCTGCTCGGAATTCCAAGAGAAGAACGCGGTTTCAGTCCGCACCTCACGCTGGCTCGGGGAGGCGCCCGTGGAACCCATATTTCAGGATCGCCGCACAGGCGAAAAGAAGACGGCCCCAACCGCGGTTTTCAACGTTTGCAGGAAAAGCTGGCTGCCCTGTCCGACCCCGAGTTTGGTACCATGACGGCCCACGAGTTCTTTTTGTACCAAAGCGAACTGGGAAGAGGCGGATCGCGATATACAAAATTGTCGCGCTTCGCTTTGAAGTAGCGCCGGCGTATCGCCGGCTGTCGAAGGGCATCCCGCCCGCGCTGTGGCAGGCAATCTGTCGGAAGCATTGTCGAACAACGTAATGTCCACACTTCTCCTCACCGTCGCGATCTCTTACCTGCTGGGGTCAATCCCCTTCGGCTATCTGTTAGTGCGCATGTTTCGCGGTGAAGACGTGCGGCTGAGCGGCAGCGGGAATATCGGCGCCACCAACGTCTCGCGCAAGTCACCCGCGCTTGGAGTGCTCACGCTGCTGCTGGACGCTCTGAAGGGGTTTGCGGCCGTGACCATCGCCATTCTGCTGAGCCCACAAGTTTTTCCGGACGTGTCTCTGCCTACAGTTCTGGGGCATGAGACTCTGCTCGCTTCCATGCCGCCGATCTCCGTCCACGCGGCAGTCGCAGCGTTGGTTGCCGTGCTCGGCCATATGTTTCCCGTGTGGCTGAATTTCCGCGGCGGCAAAGGAGTCGCAACCGGACTCGGCTCGTTCGCAGTAATCGCTCCCGAGGCAGTGCTGATCGCGGCCGTGATTTTCATCGTCATCGTTTTGCTGTTCCGCTACTCATCGCTGGGATCGATCACCGCGGCCGCGGCCCTTCCCCTTATCGCACTCGTCGTGCATGACTATGGCCACAGCGCTCTCACGTTGTGGCTGATCTCACTCACGTGTCTCATCATCATCGCCAAGCACCACGAAAACATCCGGCGCCTGCTGGCAGGAACGGAAAACCGGTTGGGAGCAAAACGCGCGTGAGCCGGATTGCAGTCATTGGCGCGGGCGCGTGGGGCACCGCGATTTCCGTAGTGCTGGGGCGGAAAGGATCGCATCGCGTCCGCCTCTGGGCTCACGAAAAAGAAGTGAGGGAGGCCATCGCGCAGCGCCGCGCCAACGAAACATTTCTTCCCGGGCAGACGATTCCAGATTCTGTAACGGCGACAACCGACCTCGCCGAGGCGCTTGCCGCCGCGCAGATAGTGGTCAGCGTCATGCCGTCCCAACATTGCCGCGGGTTGTTCGAGCAGATGCGCCCGCATCTGCCGCCGCACGCCCTGATCGTAAGCGCAACGAAAGGGCTGGAAGAAGGCTCTCTGCTCCGCATGACGGAGATCATCACCCAGATGTTGACGAGCGGTGGCGCCCCAGCGCCGCGTGTGGGCGCGCTCAGTGGCCCCACGTTCGCAGTAGAGGTAGCACGCGGCGATCCCACGGCGATCACCATCGCGTCGCAGGACGCGGAACTCGCGCGCACGGTGCAGGACGAGTTCAGCGATCCTACATTCCGGGTTTATACCAACCCCGACGTGGTGGGAGTGGAACTCGGGGGCGCGTTGAAGAACATTATTGCCATCGCGGCAGGCATTTGCCACGGTCTGGGCCTGGGCCATAACTCGGTTGCCGCGCTGATCACGCGCGGCCTTGCGGAAATGACGCGCCTGGTCGTGGCCTGCGGCGGACGCCCCGAAACCATGGCGGGGCTTGCCGGCCTGGGCGACCTGGTGCTCACTTGCACTGGAGGCTTGTCTCGCAACCGCAGCGTAGGGGTAGAACTGGGCCGCGGACGCAAGCTTCCCGAAATTGTCGCCGGTATGCACGGCGCGGTCGCAGAAGGAATCTTCACCACCACCGCTGCGGTCGGCCTGGCGCGTGCCCGCGGAGTGGAGATGCCCATCACCGAACAGATGCACGCCATCCTCAGCCAGGGCAAAGCTCCCCGCGAAGCCATCCACGACCTGATGACACGCAGCGGTAAGAGCGAAAGCGCGACTCGCGGCGGCGAGAGAAATAGCTCTTAACCGCGAAGCTCGCAGAGAACGCAAAGCAAAGCTCCAGTTTCTGGCTCTTCTTTGCGATGTTTTCTTTGCCAGCTTTGCGGTTAAAGGCTTTCGCTTTCTGTAAGTTGCCTGGAAACGAGCGTGTAGTCCTCGCTCCGCGGGTTATCTTGCCAAACCCTTGCCAGACGCCGGATTCAGCTCAGGTACTTTGGTAATGGCGGTGTCCTTCGGTTTCCAGCTCCGGGCTGCACCTACCCGTTAGAATTTTATGGACAGCTTGAAAAACGCCGCCACTTCGACCACGGCGCTCGCGATTCCACGTGAAGGGACAGACTTGTCTTCCAAGGCATCCACCGCCGCGCGCATCCCGATTCTGTATGTAATCCTCGGAGTGCTTCTCGTCATCAGCATCGTGCCGATGTATTTCTATTCCACATATGTGGAATCGAAAAACCGCGAGGCCCTGGTGCGCAACGAGCAGATGCTGCAGAACACGGTGACGCGTTCGCTGGCCGACGATCTCTCACAGAACGAGCGGTCCCTCCGGATGATGCTGGCGAATCTGTCGTCGGCGGTGCAGGTGACCAGCGGCGGTGACATCGGCGAAAAGAATATTCAAAGCCCGGAATTGCGAGCGCTCCTTGAGAATTTTGTGTCTTCCTCCAATGAAATCGCCTATACCACGCTGCTGAATTCGGAAGGCAAGGGCATAACGGCCGGGCGCATTGCGCCTGACATTTTTCTGCAGCGCGAGCTGGAGCGTGCATTTTCCGCCGCCCGCGACGGACGCGCCTATAACGGACAGGCGCTGACAGTGGGCGTAGGCACGTCTTCCCGGACGATTTTTCTGGTCAGCACTCCCGTGATGTACGGGCCGCGATTTCTCGGCATGATCGCGGCGGTGGTAGACCTGCAATTCCTGATTCGCCGCCTGCAGGACGCCAGCAGCGGCGGACTCACGCCCTACGTAGTGGATGCACAGGGCCGGCTGGTGGCTGCGGCCACACAAGGGTTCGCGACCGGCCAGGACATGAAAAACCTGGAAATCGTGCGCAACTTCGTCGATAGCGGCAATAAAGGGCAGTTGGCTGCCACCAAAGAATTCACCATGAACGACAGCAAGGGCAGCGAAGCCATGCTCGGCACTTACTGCCCGGTGACGGCACTGGACTGGGCTGTCGTAGTGCAGAAGACGCAGCGGGAAGCCTATAGCGGAGTGTTTGAAATGCAGCACACGGCCCGCCTGCTGGCTCTGGCGGCGGTGTTGGCGAGCATCCTGGCCAGCATTATAGCGGCGCGACGCATTACCAGTCCGCTCGAAGTGCTCACACAATTCAGCCGCGCCATCGCACGCGGAGATTTTTCCCAGCGCGCCCACATCCGGAGCCGCACCGAAATTGGAGAACTGGCCGACACCTTTAACAGCATGTCCCAAGAACTCGAGCACTACGTTGAAGACCTGAAACGCGCCGCCGACGAGAATCGAGCCCTGTTTATGGGCTCCATCCAAATGCTGGCCGGAGCCGTCGACGAAAAGGATCCCTACACTCGCGGTCACTCCGACCGCGTGACCCGCTATTCCCTGCTGCTGGCACACGAAATGGATCTGCCCACTCCCTTCGTGGAGATTCTGCAAATTTCCGCGCAGCTGCACGACGTCGGGAAGATCGGCATCGAAGATCACATCCTAAAAAAGCCGGGAGCGCTCACGGCCGAGGAATTCGAGGTCATGAAGACCCACACCACCCGCGGCGCCAACCTTTTGCGCCCGGTCACGCAACTGGCGGAAATGCTGCCCGGCATCGAGCTGCATCACGAGTCGCTCGACGGCCGCGGTTATCCCTACGGATTGCAGGGCGATCAGATTCCGCTACTGGCACGGGTCATCGCCGTCGCCGACACTTTCGACGCGCTCACCACCACGCGTCCTTACCAGAATGCGCACACTCCCGAGCAGGCGCTGCAAATCGTTCAAAACCTGGCGGGCAAGCGACTCGATCCGATCGTAGTCGCCGCGCTGCTGGCGGTTTACGCGCGAGGAGAAATCAAGCTGCAGCGGTTCACCATCCGCCGCCCGGTAGCCGCAGCATCGAATGCAACCGCGGCCGCAGCCGCAACGGCTGTCCCGGTTCCCGCGGCGCCCTTGACCGCTCCGGCAGCATCCATCGCCTCCGAAGCCGCTGAGCTGGAAAGAACCCGCGTCTAAAAAATAGCCGGCAGGCAAAAGCCATGTGGCTCCACAAGCCCATGTGGCCGCCGGCGCCCCGCCCGCGAGCTCGTTCCCAAATGCAGCAGGCATTGGCGCAGTCCCTACCAGCTATAACCAAAATCGAAGCATAGCGCCGTCGTCCCGCCGGCTGCGCCAAGAACCTGCCTTGAGCTTGTCAAAGGCCCGTCTCGTGCCCGGCGCTGCCCGAATGCTCTGCGCACAACCCGTATAATTAATCTTTACCCTCTTATGATTCAGACCTTATTCGGCAGCACCGAAGAAAAGAAAGCCGGCCTCTTCGACCGCATGAAGCAGGCGGTCACGCGCACCCGCGAGAACCTCGCCGAGCGCATAGAGGAAGTCGTTTCCTTCGGCAAGGAAATCGACCGCCACACGCTCGACGACCTCGAAGCTACGCTGATCGCC
>JBEKDY010000270.1:0-5728 GCA_050014115.1 Candidatus Sulfotelmatobacter sp.
ATCACTTCCTGCAACGCCTTCGCGTCGAGATCGGTGTCGAGCTTCGCTTTCTTCTGCTTCTTCTTCGCATCGAACACGTGCTCGAACTCCGCTTTGTCGATGTCGAGCACCACGTTGCCGAACATCTGAATCAGTCGCCTGTAGGAGTCCGCCGCGAACCGCGGATTGTTGCTGAGCTTCGCCAGCGACTCCACGCTCTTGTCGTTCAGCCCAAGATTGAGAATGGTATCCATCATGCCCGGCATGGAAAACTTCGCGCCCGAGCGCACGCTCACCAGCAACGGATTGTCGCCCTTGCCCAGCTTCTGCCCCTGCAGCGCTTCCAGCTTCGCCAGCGCATCTTCCATCTGCCGGTCGACGTCCTTCGACACGCCACCACTGCGCATGTACTCGCGACAAGCTTCGGTCTGAATCGTGAGGCCTGGAGGCACCGGCAGCCCCGCATTCGTCATCTCGGCCAGGCCGGCGCCCTTGCCGCCCAGCACATCGAGAGTAATCGTCGCCATAACTATGAGTCCTTTGTCTCGAGATTTTGCAAATTCGAAGTCAGATGTCGTGGGCTCAGTCTTGTTCCGATTTTGGGTGGCGCAGCACTTTCAGCGCTGCGAATGCACCCAGGGGAAAACTTCGGGCTTTAGCCCCTGAGGGACCTAGCTTCCCGAACTCTTGCTCTCTATCACAATCTCCGAAAAATCCGCGATCGTGGAAAACTCTTTCAACAACGTCCGCAGTAACGCGAGCCGGTTCGCCCGCACGCGTTCGTCGTCCACCATCACCATGACTTTGTCGAAGAATGCGTCCACTGGTTCCCGCGCCGTGGAAAGAAGCAGTAGCGCATCACCGTATTTCTTTTCTTCCTGCAGCGCTGCGACCCGCGGGGCATTGACCTCGACGTAGGCTGCCAGGTTCTTCTCTTCCGGCGCGGAATCTGGCAGGGGCTCGAACTTCGCCGCTAGCGCAATTCCTTTCTCGTCCGCTTGCTTCAGAATGTTCCGCATCCGCTTACAAGCCGCGCCAATCGCCTGAAACTCCGGCATGTGCAAAACCTGCTTGACCGCCTCGGCACGAGCGAGCGCATCGACCACATCTTCCGCATCAGCCCCTAGCACCGCTTTCACCACGTCATACGCAAACCCGCGCACATCTTTCAAATAAAATTCCAGGCGCTCGCGGAAGAACGCTGTCACCGACGCATCGAACGTGGCCTCGTCGACGAATTTTTTCTCCGCCTCAGACTTCGCATACCCAGTCCGCGCGTCCCGCATCATCACCGTCAATCGCAACGGCAGCTTCTTCTCCGCAATCACCTTCACGATGGCATTGGCCTGCCGCCGCAGCGCAAACGGATCTTTCGACCCGCTCGGCACCAGCCCCAGCGCAAACATTCCAGCAATCGTATCCGCCTTGTCGCCGATAGAAAGCACAGCCCCCTCGATCGATCGCGGAACCTCGTCTTCGGTGGACTCCGGCTTGTAATGATCGTAAACCGCGTCCGCAATGGCGAGCCGCGTCGCCTCCGGCAGACTCGGATCCAGTTGCTGCGCCCGCGCATACAGGCCGCCCACAATGCCTTGCAGTTCCGTGAACTCCTTCACCAGTTCGGTGGTCAAGTCGGTCTTGGCCAGGCAAACAGCTTTGTGAACCACGCCCGGACGCACCGCCATTCCGTTCTGCTTGAGAATCTCGCTCAGCCAGCTGCATAGCCGCTGCACGCGCAACGTCTTGTCGTAATAGCTGCCCAGGTCTTTCTGGAAGGTCACATGCTTGAGCAACTCCAGCCGCTCCAGCAGCGATTTTTTCTGGTCTGTCTCCCAGAAAAAGCGCGCGTCGTTGAAGCGCGCCCGCAGCACTCGTTCGTTCCCGTGCCGGATCAGTCCCTTCGGATCGCTGTCGGTATTGAGCACGGCAAGAAAGTGCGGCAGGAGTTTTCCTTCGCCATCTTCGACCGCAAAATATTTCTGGTGATCGCGCATCACCGTCACCAGCACTTCCGCCGGCAACGCCAAAAACTGCGGATCGAAACTTCCCAGAATCACCGACGGAAACTCCGTCAGGTTCACCACAATATCGAGCAGTGCCTTGTCTTCCCGCCAGCGTGCCCCCGGAACAGTTCGCGTCGCGGCATCGAGCGCCTTGCGAATCTGGTGCTCGCGCTCTCCGCGTCCCAGAACCTTCGCCGCCCGCAGAGAATCAACGTAGGAAGATCCGGCGCGCGCTATCGTCACGTTATTGTCGGAAAGTATCCTGTGCCCGCGCGATGTCCTCCCCGCTCTAACCCCGCCGAATTCGAGCGGAATCGTTTCCCCGTCGAGCATCGCTACCAGCCAGCGAACCGGACGCACGAACCGCTCGTTCGGCTTCCGCCAGTACATATTCTTCGGCCAGTAGATGGTAGAAATTTCTTTCGGCAGATTCTCCGCGAGAATCTCAGCTGCGGTGCGGCCCTTTTTCGTGACTTTGGTGGCCACATACTCGCCCTTGGGTGTGCTGACTTTCTCCAACTGCGCAACGTCCACTCCGGATTTCTTCGCGAAAGCGTGGGCCGCGGGCGTGGGCTGCCCATCCTTATAAGCCACGTTCACAGAAGGTCCGGTGACTTGCTCGGTGACGTCAGCCTGCGCCGCCGAAATTCCAGACGCCAGCACCGCCAACCGCCGCGTCGAATCGAAACGTGTGACCTCGCCCGCCGACAGCCGTTCGCGGCGCAGCAATCCGCCAACGCGCTCGCTCAACTCCCGCGAGGCCGCGTCAATCATCCGCGCCGGAATCTCTTCGCACCCGATCTCGAGTAGAAAATCTGCCATGCAAGCTCTAGTATCGCAAAGTTTCGCGTTGTGGCGTTGTGACCATAATCACAAGTGGATGTCATCCCGAGCGGAGCGGAATGATTCGCGAAGCGAATCGTTCTGCGGAGTCGAAGGATCCCTGCCCCCACTACTATTCCGTGCTAACTATCGTTGTCGCCACTTACGAACGGAGACGAACAACGCTGCGCCTCGCGAATAGGGATCCTTCGACTGCGTAGAAATCTCGCTTCGCGAAATTTCCACTCCGCTCAGGATGACAGAACTCGCAAATTCAAATCGTCGCGGGCATCAATTTTTCGTCCTTAACTTTCTTCCCAGCACGACTGGCAGGTTCGGGCTCGTCGGTCTTCTCAGCCGCTTCGCTCTTCTGCTGATCCACCCAGGCCTTCGCGATTCCCACCGCCAGCGCCCGCACCCGCGCAATCACACCCACGCGCTCCGTCACCGAGATCGCGCCGCGCGCGTCGAGAATGTTGAACATGTGCGAGCACTTCAAACAAAGATCGTACGCCGCCAGAAGAGGAAACCGCGCCTTCGCTCGCACAATCCCGTCACCCTCGGCGTGATCTTTCCCCAGCGCCGCATACTTCTCCAGCAGTCCCTTGCATTCCGCCTCGCACAAATCGAAATGCTTCCAGGCCTTTTCCACGTCCGCCAGTTCGAAGTTGTAAACCGAGAACTGCAGCTCATCGGCCAGACGCACGTCGCCATACTTCACCACAGCCCCCGTCTCCGGATCGCGCGCCCACACGATGTCGTATATCGAATCCACATCCTGAAGAAACGCGCCGATGCGCTCGAGGCCATACGTGAGCTCGGCTGAAATCGGAAACAGATCCACGCCGCCGCACTGCTGAAAATAAGTGAACTGCGTGATCTCGAGTCCGTCGAGCATCACCTGCCAGCCCACACCCCACGCGCTGAGGGTGGGAGCTTCCCAGTTGTCTTCTTCAAACTTGATGTCGTGCTGGCGCAGGTCGATGCCGAGAGCGCCCAGCGACTCGAGATATAGCTCCTGAACATTTTCCGGCGGAGGCTTCAGGATCACCTGCAGCTGCATGTGCTTGAACAACCGGTTGGGATTCTCGCCGTAACGCCCGTCCGCCGGGCGCCGCGAGGGCTGCACATACGCCACCTTGTAGGGCTTGGGTCCGAGCACGCGCAGAAAAGTTTCCGGCGCCATCGTCCCGGCGCCCACTTCGACGTCATAGGGCTGCTGCAACACGCATCCGCGCTGGGCCCAAAAAGTTTGCAGCCGCAGGATAAGTTCCTGGAACGTCGGCGGATTGGAAGTGGATGGATGCATGAGACACAGCTGCTGGCTTCTAGCTGCTAGCTTCCAGCGAACCCTTGATCCGCACCGCCTGCCCGCGGCTGGGAACTGGAAGCCGCGCCACAGTGCCATTGGAGCCCAGCAGGTAATCCATGATTGTAATGGAAACGACAGGGAGTCGTCAGCTAAGCCTTGCATGCTTCGGCTCGCGTATTTACAAAACGTTCCTGAAGGAACACTGTGGAAAACTTCGGAAATTTTCCCGCTAAGTCGTTGATAATTTCAGCCGGCAGTGAGAGCAAACGAGTTAGGCTGTGGAAAAAGTGACAGGATGGCTGGTTCCTCTTGGCTGTCCACGGCTAGAAGCCGCCCTTCTCCAGCATGCTGGCCGTAACCAGTTTCTTCTCGATGTGACGCTGCAAAGTTTGGATCAGGAATTTGCGGAGGTCGGCAGCTTGCGACTTGGGCCACGGGATGCCGGCGAAACTTTCTACCGGAGCGCGAAACATCTGCGCGGCCAGCATGCGCGAGTCACTTGAAATCTCGGATGACGCCAAGCGCTTATCGTCGGGGCACATCAGGCCGTCGGCCAGGGCGTGGAACCAGGCGCGGCTGCCGTTCAGGGCGCGGCCGCAGGCGATGCATTCTGTCAGCTCAGGGAGGAATCCGACCAGTCGCGTCAACCAGAGTTCGAAATAGGTGATGGGCATCCAGATGTTTGAGCTCGCCTTTGCGTCTGCGTCTGAGCTGATCTTCTTGTCTGCGCTGATCTTTTTGTCTGCACTTGTCTTTTCGGCGTTTGCTTCTTCCGCACCCGCTTCTTCAGAGCGCGTCCTTTCCAAATCTATTTTTTTCGTTGCGGCGGCAATCTCGACATGCTGCAGGGCGTGCAGCACGGAGAGCGTCAGGCGGAAGATGGCGTCGTTGGCTTCGCGGTCGGGGAGCAGTTCGTCGAGCAACTCGGCGACGTGCGCCAGGGCGACCGCGCGCGCGTAGCTGACCTCAGTGGCCAGCGGAGACTCGATAACCTCGCAAGCATCGAGGCGCGCCAGTTCCTGGCGCTCGCGGACGTCATAAAACGCGCGGACATAGGTCATGGGCTCGAGCGCGCCGCCGAAGCGGCGCTTCGATTTTTTTGCCGATCGCGCCACGCCGCGAACTTTGCCTTCCGCGCGCGTGAACAGCGTGACCAGCAGGTCGGCCTCGCGCAGCGGATAAGTGCGCAAGACGATCGCTTCGGACTCCATCAGAGCCATGATTCTCAGCTGGGGTAACGAAGTGATTGTAAATGTTTGGCGGGCTGTCGGACGTCCGGGGCCAGAGGCCAGAAGTCAGGAGCATCAGCGCGGCACCAAGGTCAAAAACGGCGGGCAAGCGTGTCCGCCCTCCAAATCCTTCGTCCCTATCAAAAACGAAAAGGCGCGCGTCCACGAGTGGACACACGCCCTTGAACTTCTTCCCATACTCAGCCCCGGCTTCGTGGTCCTGACAACTGACGGCTAACAGCCTACCGGCCGAAATACGCGGCGTTTTTCGCGGTGAACTCGCTCCACTTTTCCGGCAGATCATCGAGTGCGAAAATGGCTGACACCGGGCAGACGGGCACGCAGGCGCCGCAGTCGATGCACTCCACCGGATCGATATAAAG
>JBEKDY010000271.1:0-7203 GCA_050014115.1 Candidatus Sulfotelmatobacter sp.
GCCGATTTCGATCGCCAGGGTCTTGTCCATAAATTCGCCGGCGGTGATCTGCCCTCCGCGCGGCCCAGGGCTCTTTCTTGCATCTTGTCTGTGCTCATCCCAGTGACTCTTGACGGCCTGTGACCAATCGACCGCTGCCGCGTAGAGATCACTCACCTGGCGATCATGGCTTGAGGAAGCGCGCACGGCCTCGCGGGCCAGATCGTTATTGTCCCAGAGCGTTTTCCCGGTCGCACGGTCGAGAAAGCGTGACGCTCCGACGCTCGCGAAAATGAACTGGTGGCGAAAGACCGCAACCTTGCAGTAAGAGTTGTCGGGCACGCCTGTGTCCTGACGGATGGCACGGCTGTCGGCGGCGACCACAACCTCGTCTTTGGTGAAATTGATGACGACGATCGTGCCGGAATCCGCCTGCGCCAGCGCGCGCGGCAAGGTATAAAGAAAGAAAAGAGCAATCCACAGCAGAAAAAACTTAGACGTGTAGCGCAAGTTGGCGTTCAATGGCGTTCCGACCCATCGCGACTCAAGCACCGACATTCTATACGCCGCAGATCATGTTACGAAGATCATGCACTTTAGGATGACCCTTGATTCGCTTGTGAATCTATCGCTTTCCCTGCCGCATCCTTTATGCTGGTAGTGCACTCATTACTCATTTATGACCACTTTGAAAACGAAAACTTCTGGCGGTGGTGTGCTTGTGGCAAGCGCGTCCGGCAATGGACTCAACCCCGAGCGCGAGCGTGTGTTCGAGGCGTTCCGGCAATGGGGATACATGGAGGGCGACCTCGATCCGTTAGGCTTTCTGCGGCCGCGTGTCGTGCCGGAGTTGCACGTGGAGAGCCACTATGCCGCGGAAGCGCGGGCGATTTATTGCAGCACGATTGGGCTGGAGATCAACCACATCTACTCTCCAGAGCGGCGGCAGTGGATTTACGACCGGATGGAAGCTGAACCGCAAGAAGAAGACCACCCGAGAATTCTCGATCTGCTGATCCGCGCCGATATTTTCGAGCAGGTAGTGCAGCAGCGTTATTTGGGCAGCAAACGGTTTTCGCTGGAAGGCGTAACCGCGCTTCTGCCGTTGGTGGATGAAATTCTCGACACAGGTGCGCAGCGCGGCGCGACTGAACTGGTGATGGGAATGAGCCATCGCGGACGCCTGAACGTAATGGCTCACGTGGCCCGGCGCCCGCCGCAGGAGATTTTCGCGGGCTTCGAAGACGTGGACCCGCGCAGCGTGCTGGGATCGGGCGACGTGAAATATCACATGGGCGCGACCGGCGAGTACATCACGCGCAGCGGCGGGAAGGTTCACATCCATCTGGTGTCGAATCCCAGCCATCTGGAAGCGGTCGATCCCGTAACGGTGGGCCGCACGCGGGCGAAACAGGATCGCACCGGCGAAGGCGGGCGCGAAGCCCATTTGCCGTTGCTGGTCCACGGCGACGCGGCCTTTGCGGGCCAGGGAATTCTCGCCGAGACCATGAACTACGCCGACCTCAAGGGCTTCACCGTGGGCGGCACGATTCACATCATCGCGAATAATCTTCTCGGATTTACGACCAACTATTACGAAGAACACTCCACGCGGTTCGCGGCGTGTATTGCGCGGCGGCAGTCGATTCCGATTTTTCACGTCAACGGCGAGGATGTGGACGCCGTGGTCCGCGTGGGACGCATGGCGGTGGAATACCGCTACAAGTTCGGCACCGACGTGGTCATCGATTTGATCGGTTATCGCCGCCACGGTCACAGCGAAGTCGACGACCCCACCATCACGCAGCCGCTGCTTTACAAGCGGATCAAAGAGCATCCGCCGCTGTGGGAAAAGAGCATCCGCCGCTGTGGGAGATTTACGCTGATGACATTGGCGCCACCGATGCACCTGCGCGCGCGGCGACCATCAAAGCCGAATTCGAGGCCGCGCAGAAAAAAGCCGGCACGATCAAGCAGAAGCCGTTGATGCGCGACCTCCCGAAATATTGGGATCAATATTACGGCGGCCGTCACCAGCCAGAATTCGAAGTAGAAACGGGATTGCCCGGCGACGAACTCGCGGAACTGACCGCAAAGCTGACCACCTATCCCGAAGCTTTTCACATCCATCCCAAGGTGAAAAAGTTGCTGGAGCAGCGCGCGGAAATGGGCACGGGCAAACGCGCCGTGGATTACGGCATGGCCGAAGCGCTGGCCTTCGCCAGCCTGGTGAAGGGCGGAATTCCAGTCAGGATGTCGGGACAAGACTCGCGCCGCGGAACTTTCAACCAGCGGCACTCCGTGCTGATCGACATCGAAAACGAAAATGAATTTGTGCCGCTGGAAAATATTGCCGAGAAGCAGGCACGCTGCGAGATTTACAACTCCACGCTTTCGGAAGCGGGCGTGCTCGGATTCGAATACGGCTACAGCCGCGATTACCCGGAGTCGCTGGTCTTGTGGGAAGCGCAGTTTGGCGATTTCGCCAACGTGGCGCAGGCCATTGTCGACCAGTTCATCAGCGCCGGCGAAGCGAAATGGAATCTGCTTTCGGGAGTCGTGATGCTGCTGCCGCACGGCTACGAAGGCCAGGGACCGGAACACTCCAGCGCGCGCATCGAACGCTTTCTTCAACTGGCCGCGCAGCACAATATTCAAATCGCGCAGCCTTCGAATGCGGCGCAGTATTTTCACCTGCTGCGACGGCAGGCGCTGCGCCACTGGCGCAAACCGCTGATTGTGTTTACGCCGAAGAGCATGTTGCGGCATCCCGACGCGTCTTCGCCAATTGAAGATTTCACCCACAAGAATTTCCTGAACGTGATTCCCGACGCGGAAGTGGGCGAGGCCGACCGCATCCTGATCTGCTCCGGAAAAATCGGCCACGAGCTCCGCGCCGAACGCAAAAAACGCAAAGACAATTCCACCGCAATCGTGTTTCTGGAACAGCTGTATCCCTTTCCAGAAAACGAATTGGTAGCCGAACTCGAACGCCACGGCAAAACCGGAGACATCGTGTGGGTGCAGGAAGAGCCCGCGAACATGGGCCCGCTCTTCAACATGCTGACGCGTTTGCGCCGCATCGCGGGCGAGCGTCCGGTGCTGTCGGTGAAGCGCTCGGCGAGCGCCAGTCCGTCAACCGGCAGCGCCAAGGCGCATGAAGTGGAGCAGAAGACGCTGATCACGCTGGCGTTCACAAGAGGTTAGTCCCGAGTCGCGAGTCCCGAGTAGCGAGCATTCCAGCCGCGGGTCGCGAGCGTCATGGTTTTTGTTTTCGCCAGCTACTCGTTAGCCGCTGTGTTTTGAACCGATTGCCGAGCCTGACGTGAGGCTCGGGCTGCCAACCACGACAACGCTAGCGCGACGTTGCCAACGCTCAGCACTGCTACGCTTCTGTACGAGTCCATCAGCGGCACAGACAAGAGAGCACAAATCGCAGCAAGGACGAGGGAAGCCCGGTCAACTTGGGTGATGCGGGGTCTGCCCGATGCAAAACGGATGCACAGAATGCTCATTACAAACAGGCTCGCCGCCACGCTGCCTATGTGAAGCGGCGACACGTGCAATGAACTGGCAAATAGAATTGCTATTAACAACCGCAATGCAGCATAGGCGATGAATCCAACGAATCCTGCAGCCCAAAACCTGACGGTAGACGCCATTACGACGATGCTCAAGGTGATGAGCAGCCAGCCAACGACTATTTCAGACGAACTAGCCGCTTCCTGGACCAGTGCACAGCCCGAAAAAAAAGCCGCCGCGACGCAAAAGGCCGCCACGAGTTTACCCGCGATCAGAAATCCTGAGTGAACCTGCTCCTTCACTGGTCGTTTATCGCGTCTCACGTCAGTAATTCTATGACTCTGGGCCTAATAAGCCCAATAGTTGGCGAAATATCTCTATGTCGCTCATCGAGGGGTTCATAGCAGCGGCTTGAAGCCGCTCCGCCCACCTGGCTTTCTGTGGCACGAGTGGAACTCGTGCTCTTCTCGATTTCGCTTGCGCCTTTCTGGTGTACCCTTCCTTCTTCATGCCGCGCCGCGTCCCAACTCTGCGCATCGCCGTCGACACTGGCGGAACGTTCACCGACTGCGTGTGGATAGATGGCGAAAGCGGGAGCCTGCGAATGCTGAAAGTGTTTTCCACGCCGCAGGATCCCTCGCAAGCGATCGTTGAAGCCCTCCGAAAAATTGCACACGAGGGCGAACTCGTCCTGCTGCACGGCACCACCGTGGGCACCAACACGCTGCTCGAACGCAAAGGCGCACGCGCCGCGCTGGTGACGACTGCCGGATTCGAAGATGCGATCGAGATTGGCCGTCAGGCGCGTCCCAAGCTCTACGATTTCTTCTTCGACCGTGTCGAGCCGCTGGTGACGCGTGATCTGCGCTTCGGCGTCGAGGAACGCACGGCGTCCGATGGAAAAATCCTGACCGCGCCTTCGCCGGAGGATTTGAAATCACTGGCGTCGCGCGTGGCGGCAGCTCATCCACAGGCAGTCGCGATCTCGCTGCTGTTTTCGTTTGCCAATCCAAAAAATGAACTCGCAGTGGCGGAAGCGCTCAAGCCGCTGGGCATCCCGCTTTCCATCTCGCACGAAATCCTGCCGGAGTTTCGCGAGTATGAGCGAACCTCCACCGTAGTGGTGAATGCGTATCTACAGCCGGTGATGAAGGGATATCTCGAAAACCTCCAGCGTCGGGCGAATGGCCTCGCGGCGAGTGAATCGAGAACGGAGGCACCGGGGGCTGAAGCCCGAATCGGTCGGCGGGCTGTCGCGGCGCTAAAGCGCCGCTCTTCCACGATTGAGGCACAGGGCACACACACGCGAATTTTTGTGATGCAGTCGAACGGTGGAATCGCGGCGCTGGCCGCCGCCGCGCGCGAGCCCGTGCGGACGGTGCTTTCGGGCCCAGCTGGAGGAGTAGTGGGAGCAGCCGCCACGGCGCGCGCCAGCGGCTTCGAGCGCGTGATCGCCTTCGACATGGGAGGGACCTCCACCGACGTTTCGCTGGTAGACGGCGCGATCGCCACGGCCGCGATTCCAACCAGAAACGACGCACAGGTCGCCGGATTGCCGGTGGGCGTGCCCATGCTCGACATACACACCGTAGGCGCTGGCGGAGGATCGCTCGCGCGCTTCGATGCCGGAGGCGTGCTGCGCGTGGGCCCGGAATCCGCGGGCGCCGATCCCGGCCCGATTTGTTACGGGCGCGGCGTGCAGCCCACAGTCACGGACGCAAATTTATTATTAGGGAGGCTCCGGGCGGAACGCTTTCTGGGCGGCGAGTTCAAGCTCGACATCGAGCGAACGCGGAAAATCACGCAGGCATGGCTGAAGAAACAAAGGTCGCGCCTCACGCTCGAACAATTCGCCGACGGCGTGATTCGCGTAGTGAATGCCACCATGGAGAAAGCGATCCGCGTGGTGTCAGTCGAGCGCGGCCGCGATCCGCGAGACTACGCGCTGGTAGCCTTCGGCGGAGCGGGAGGACTCCACACCTGCGCGCTCGCCGAAGCTCTCGGCATTCCGCAGGTGATTGTCCCGGCGCTGCCGGGGGCCCTTTCGGCCCTCGGGATTTTGGCCAGCGACGTTGTGAAAGATTATTCACGCACCGTGCTGTGGCGAGTGCCGGGCGAGATTCCGCACGCACGGTTGAAGCAGGAATTCACGGAACTGGAAAGAGGGGCCGCAGAAATTTTCAAACAGGAAGGCTGGCACGGAAAAGCGCACTACGAAAAAAGCATCGACGTCCGCTACCGCGGCCAGGGATATGAACTCAGCATCCCGCTCAGCAAGAATCTCCTAAAAGAATTCGAGCGCGAGCACCAGCGCCGCTACGGCTACGTCCATCCCAATCGCGAAGTCGAGCTGGTCACGCTGCGCCTCCGCGCGGTCGTGAAGAGCCCGCGGCTGGAAATCACCTCAGCTCAGGCCACGAAAATAGACTCAAGAAAGACGAACCGTGTGGGGACGGGGACTCTTGCGAGCATGCCCCGAGCGGAGTCGAGGGGTCCAGGCCGAGCAACGCTCGGCTCGCTTTCCGCGCTCATAGCCGCAGTCCTATTCAACGGCAAGAAACTGGAAACGAAAATCTACTCCCGCGACAGCCTCCGCCCCGGCAAAAAATATTTCGGCCCCGCCATCATCACCGAATATAGCGCGACTACAGTCATCCCGCCGGGAAAGCGCTTTCACCTCGACCTCCCCGGCAACCTGATTATTACAATCTGATGAAAATCACGCCCCGCGCGCCGCAATCGCCACTCGGTGCTGTGTGCGCGCCACTGCTTGCGGCTACAATACTCTCGTGAAACCAAGCATCTTTGTGGTGGAGGACGATCCGGATATTTCGCGCCTGGTGCGGCATCACCTGGAGAACGAAGGCTTCAATGTGCGCGTGTATCCTACCGGCGCAACGGTTTTGGCCGACGCCGAAAGGCAGCGCCCGGCGTTGTTCGTGCTCGATATCATGGTTCCGGGCAAGGACGGTCTCGAGCTGTGCCGCACGGTGCGGCAAACTCCTGGCCTGGCCGCGGTACCGGTAATTTTTCTGACCGCGAAGAGCAGCGAGGCCGATCGAGTGCTCGGTCTCGAGTTGGGCGCGGACGATTACATCGGCAAGCCGTTCAGCCCGCGTGAACTCGTGGCGCGCGTGAAAGCTGTGCTGCGGCGGTTTGAGCGACCGCTGCCGCCGAGCCCGTTGAAGGTGGGTGAGATCGAAATCGATCCTTCCGCAATGACGTTGACCGTCGCCGGCAAGCTGGTGGCAACCACGGCCACCGAGTTCCGCCTGCTGGATTATTTTGCGCGCCATGCCGGGCGCGTGTTCACGCGCGACCACCTGCTCGACAGCGTGTGGCGCGACACTTCTTATGTCACTCCGCGATCGGTCGACGTCTACGTGCGCCGCATCCGGGAAAAAATCGAACCGGACCCGGAGAACCCGCGCTACCTGAAAACGGTGCGGGGCGCGGGTTACCGCTTCGAGGCTCCAAAGTGAAGAACCCGTGAAGAACCGGATTTTTTTCAAGCTCCTGGCCGCGTTTCTCATCGTGATCGCCGCCAGCGCCGTGATCCTCGACTTCACGCTGGGCCGGGCCTGGGAAGCCTCGCTGCGCGCGGAGATTGACCGCAGCCTCACGCAGAAGACGGCGATGTTTGCCCACCGCGTGGAAAACGACCGCGGCCACTCGCTCGCGGATATCGCGGCGCAGGAAGGT
>JBEKDY010000272.1:0-5469 GCA_050014115.1 Candidatus Sulfotelmatobacter sp.
ACTCGGAATACAAGCGTCTCCGGAGGCCTCATGAATCGCGATCTCACGAATCGAAGATCATTCCTGAAAACAACCAGCGCAGCAGGACTAGCGTGTGGCATCCCTTCCGCAGCCGCCTTCGCCCGCGCGCAAGAGCCCGCGTTGCCTCCGGGAACGCCGCAGAAAAAAGTGATACCCCCCGACTCCCCCGAAAGAATTCTCCTGAAAGACTACCGCCCGAAATCGCTCTACAAAATTCCCGTCACCGAAGTCGCAAAAGCAAAATTCCCCATCATCGACATGCACTCCCACCCCTACGCCAAGACTCCCGAACAAATCGCCGAGTGGGTACGAACCATGGACGAAGTCGGCGTAGAGAAAACAATCATCCTGACCATGGCCATCGGCGCGGAGTTCGACGCCATCCACCGCAACTACTCAAAATATCCCGACCGCTACGAACTATGGTGCGGCCTCGATTTCAGCCAGTACCTGTACAAGGAGCCTGGATTCCCTGAAATGGCCGTGAAGGAGCTCGGACGCTGCCACGACGCTGGCGCTCGCGGCATCGGCGAAATTCACGACAAGGGCCAAGGGCTTCGCTCCGGCAAATCCACCGCGCAGGGCGTACACCCCGACGATCCTCGCGTCTCCCCCATCTGGGAGAAAGCCGCCGAACTCGGCATGCCCATCAGCCTGCATGTCGCCGACCCCATCTGGATGTACCAGAAAATGGACAAAACCAACGACGGCCTCATGAACGCCTACGAATGGCGTCTCGACAACCAGCCGAACATCGTCGGCCTCTCCGGAATGGTCGATATTCTCGAGCGCACCGCCCAGCGCCATCCCAAAACAACGTTCGTCGCCTGCCACTTCGCCAACCTCGACTACGATCTCGCACGCCTCGGCGACATGTTCGCTCGCAACCCGAATCTCTACGCCGACATTTCCGCGCGCTACGCCGAAACCGCCCCCATCCCGCGCTTCGCCTCGCAGTTCTATGCCAAGCACGCCGATCGTCTCGTCTACGGCACCGACATGGGTTTCGACAAGTCCATGTACCGCACCACCTTCCGCATCCTCGAAACCCAAGACGAACACTTCTACGAAATCGACCAGTTCAACTACCACTGGCCCCTGAACGGATTCGCCCTTCCAGATCCAATCCTGCAACAGGTCTACCACGACACCGCCACAAAGCTGCTGGCGTCGCGCACTTGAAGGATTTCCTTAGTGTCCTTAGTGGTAAATGAATTTTCTAGCCCACTCTCCCCAATCGACATTCCAAAATCAACCATCTACAATTCCCGCATGGGCGGCCTCACCCCGCAATCTCCAATCACCGAAGAACGCGACTCCAGCCGCCGGATTATTTTTCTGACCGTGGCAGTCGTCCTGATCATCGCCGTAGTCGCCGCCCTGCTCCTCCGCACCGAACCAAAAGCCGCCTCCGGACTCCCGCCCGCCTACGCCGCCAACCTGAAGCTCTCCGACTTCAAAATGAGCGCCGCCGAAAACTTCGTCGGCGCCACCGTCAGCTACATCGACGGCACCGTGACCAACGCCGGCGCCAAGACCGTAACCCACGCCGCCGTTCAAGTCGTATTCAAAGATGACATGGGCCAAGTCGCGCAAAAAGAAGATATTGTCCCCTTACGCGCCCTGAAAACCACCGGCCCCTACCCCGAAGCCGTCGACCTCACCGTCTCCCCGCTCGCCCCCGGCCAAAGCCAGCCCTTCCGCCTGACCTTCGAAAGCATCTCCGCGCAATGGAACCACCAGTATCCCGAAATCCAGATCACCGACGTCACCACGAAATAAAACTCCAATACCAGAGACCACCGCCCCTAATCAAGTCGAGGCTCTGCGGGACTCAGAAAACAACAATCGGAAGGCGGAAGTTGCGGGACAGGTGTTGAGGCTCGATGCTTCGTCTATCTTCCGTCGAGCGGGCCGCTAGGCGCTCGACGGAAAAGTAATGCCCCAGAAATTGGTTCCGCCGCCCTCTTGCTCGACAAACTCGATGGCGTAGGTGGAAACTCCCTGGGACGCTTTCACCAGAGCGACGATCCGCGCAGAAGCCTGGCCGCCATTCTTATTTCGCAACTGCACCACGGAGCCCACCGCAAGGTCACGAGTCAACTGCACCGCCGCTCCGTGCTGGTTGAGATTGGTGGCGCGGGCGGGCATGGTGAATGAACACTTCAGGCGATCTTCTCCGGACAATCCGACCGAGGCGATGAGTCCCATCCGTTTGCTGCGACGCTGATTACGGACGATACCCGCCGCGGCCACGGCGGCGACAGGATGCGATTTGGCATGAGGGTGCGGGGAGTGAAGGCTCATTGACTAGCAGCCTAGCCCCGCGAAATATCCTCCGCAACGCACTCTGGTCGGTAGCGCCCCGTCACATTAGGACACCGCCCTCTTCAAATTTAGGACACCACCCTCCCGTTCCCCGGATTGGTTACCCGAAGAAGTCGTTGATTCTATTGGGGTGAGGGTGCCGTCTGGAAGTCAGGGGCAGAGTTGGTTTCCGCAGTACTCTTCCCTGGCGACTCCAGTGCTTAAGGGCAGCCCTACCTCCGCCGCCATGGCCAGCGGATCCTCCATCGTCGCGGAGCGATCCTGTGGAGTCGCGTAGACGCTCAGGGTTGCCAGCCTGTCGTTTTCCCCAAGTCGACCGATCGCCAGGTAGCTGCGCAAATGGTTTACGCCATAAGGTGCCGGCCTTGCACTTACCTCGAATTCGTAGTCTGAGAAACTGTACTGATACTCGTACCCGTTCAGGCTGAATGTGTCCGCGGAATTGAAAACAGGGCCGCCGTAGATGCAATTCCTGATGTACTCATCCCGACTCGTGATTTTCATCGGCTCATTCCCCCCGCGGTAGAGGCGCACATGCGTGGGGTCGCGCTCCTGAACGCAGCGCAGAACGGCGGCGAAATCACCTCCAGGATAAAGCTGCTCAAGCTCGGCTTTGCCTGGCCCCGCGGGGGCTTCGAGCCGATACCAGACCAATCCCGATTCATCGCTGTAAATCGTGGTCCAGGTAGTGGCTTTTGGAGCAGTTTCCCACGCCCTCACGGAATACACGCCTATCGCTCCGCTCGTGCTGGGGGCGCCCGGCTCATATCGAACGGTAAATTTGTCGCTCGCGCCGCCGGCGAGATTGGGCGATAAGCACTGCGTTCCCTGGGGCCCGAGTTGCTCCAGGGATTCCGCATATCCTTTGTCCGGATGCGCGCGTGAAAAATCCTGGTTGCACCTGTGAACGGCAAGCAGATCGGTTGTCAGGGACATGGGATCGGCGGCCCGGGGATGCGTGTACTTCAAACTCTGCGCCCTTTCCGCCGCACCCGCCAGGACAAGACACGGGATGAACGCAGTAATCACCGCGCTGGCCGCCCATCCTGCGCCCACCCTTCGAGCGAACGAAATAGTCGCCGCCAGGGCGAAGATCCCGACCGGTATGATCAACTCCGAGTAGTAGACGGCGAGTAAGAACCCGCCTGCGCTTGCTCGCCTCGACGCCACGAAGAAGAGAAAAATGGCCGGCAGCCAGTACCAGGCCAGCACAATAACGGCACAGATCGACGCACCCGTCATCTGTCGCATCGCTCGCAAAACGATTCCGCACAGCGCAGGCAGCAGACCACTCAAGGCCAGGAGAATGAAGAAGAGATCGTGGGGCACACTGGCCCATAAGCCAAATGCGAAGAGCACGAGCGCGGGAACAAAAATCCAGTAGGCCGGACCGGGACTTGCCGAAGTTCGCAGGGCTGGCTCTTTTATGCTCATGTGCGCTCCGCCATAGCATATCGAGTTCCTCGAAAAGAGGAAGCTGCCGCTGGTAACCAACGCTCGATCCCTACTGCCGATCCGTTTGGCTGCCCCGCACAAACCGCTGTAACCAGACCATTACGCTCAAAACTTCAAGTCGTACGCACGCGCGGGAGCCCCGGCCAGAACTAACCCCAAACCCGACCCCAGGCGCGGTTTGACCCTCCTGCATCCCTTCTTTAGACTGAAAGATTCAAACCACCTGCAGGTTTCCAAACTTATGGCAGATAACATTCATATCAAGCTTCCCGATGGAAGCGACAAGGAAGTTCCCAAGGGCACCACTGCGCTCGATATCGCGAAGGGCATCAGCCCGCGTCTGGCGGATGCCGCGTTGGCGGCGAAAACGAACGGCGACTTGATCGACCTCACCCGCCCGCTGGAAAAAGATACCGCTCTGCGCATCCTCACCGACCGCGATCCCGAGGCGCTCGAAGTTTACCGGCATTCGTCCGCGCATTTGCTGGCCGCGGCCGTGCTCGAACTCTTTCCCGAAACTAAGCTCGGCCACGGTCCGGCGACCGAGAGCGGATTCTTCTACGACTTTTACCGGCCCACGGCCTTCACTCCCGAGGATCTCGAAAAAATCGAGAAGAAGATGCAGGAACTCGTCAAGCAGGACATTCCTTACGCGCGCGAGTTCGTGCCTCGCGACCAGGGCCTGGCCGACTTCAAAAAAGAAGGCGACTTCATGAAGTGCCATTTCGTCGAGCAGTTCACCAAGCCCGACGAAAAGATTTCTCTTTACCGCACCGGCAAGTTCACGGACTTCTGCCGCGGCCCGCACATTCCCTCGACTGGAAAGATCAAGGCATTCAAGCTGCTCAACATTGCCGGCGCGTATTGGCTGGGCGACGAAAAGAATCCGCAGCTGCAGCGTATTTACGGGACTTCGTTTTTCTCACAAAAAGATCTGGACAAGCATCTGCAGCAGGTGGAAGAGGCCAAGAAGCGCGACCACCGCGTGCTGGGCCAGCAGCTGGATTTATTTTCCATTCAGGAGCTGGCCGGGCCGGGGCTGATTTTCTGGCATCCCAAGGGCGGCATCATCCGCAAGCAGATGGAAGACTGGATGCGCGAGGAGTATCTGAAGCGCGGCTACTCGCTGGTCTACACCCCGCACGTGGCGCGGCGCCAGCTGTTCTTTACTTCCGGGCACGAAGGCTACTACTCGCAGAACATGTTCGACGCCATGGAACTCGACGACGCCGAATATCGCCTGAAGCCCATGAATTGTCCCGGCCACATTCTGATTTACAAAGATTCACTGAAATCGTATCGCGATCTTCCAGTGAGGCTCGGCGAGTTGGGCACGGTCTATCGCTACGAACGTTCGGGCGTAATGCACGGCTTGTTGCGCGTTCGTGGTTTTACTCAAGATGACTCGCACATCTTCTGCACGCCCGAGCAGGTCGAAGATGAGATTACCGGTTGTCTCGACTTTGCCCTGGATGTGTTGAAGGATTTTGGCTTCGACAAATACCAGACCGAGCTTTCCACCTGGAATCCTGACGACCGCAAGAATTTTGTGGGCAGCGAAGAGCAATGGCTCCACGCCATCCAATCGCTCGAGAATGTGCTGAAGCGCAAGAATATCGAGTACAAGACCATGCCTGGCGAAGCCGCATTTTATGGGCCGAAGAT
>JBEKDY010000273.1:0-5459 GCA_050014115.1 Candidatus Sulfotelmatobacter sp.
ACGTTCGATTCGCCGCTGACGATCATTTCCTGATTGCCGCGCATGCCTTCCATCACGTTCATCACCGAGATCGGCAGGGTCGGCATCACTTTGTCGGCGACGCGGGCTTCGGGGTCGGCTTCGAGCAGCGAGACGTAGACGCGGTTGTTCGTGTGCTCTTTGTTGAGCAGCGCGATGGTCGACGCCAAATCGAGCTTGCGTCCGAACGCAGGATTCATCCGGCCCACGCGGTCGAGGGTATCGCCGTCGCTGACCAGAATGCGCAGCGTTCCCTTGCTCGCGGAAGTCGGAATCCTGACCGGAATTGATTGCACCACGCGCTCGCCGCGATAGGGAGCCAGCACGGTTTCCACCATCACCTGATCGCCCGGCCGCGCTTCCGTCACATCGGTGCGGGCGCTTTCCAGGCGCGCCCAGCGGCGTTCGCGCACCAGGTCGAAGTCGAGCTTTACGCTCTGCACCGCGGGCGTGTTGTAGGCATTGTCGTAGATGCGGCCGAAACGGTCGCCCAGCGTGAGCGCGGCCTGCATGGCGGCGGGCTGTCCGTTCTCCGACGGGGCAAACATATTCTTGAGCGCAACTTCCGGAAAGCCCTTGACGTTGATCGTGCCATTCAGCCGGTAAGTGATTTCTTCGCCGTACTCGTTGACTCCGTGCAGCGCGTTGAACACCGTTGCCATGATCGCGACCGGGCTCAGCCGGGGATTGTTCAGCACTTCGTAGTGAAATTCTTTCTTCTGGACACCGTTACTGCCGTTAATCGTCAACGTGACCGGAATCATGTCGGGCTGCTTGTTGAACACTCCCATGATGCCGGTATGGCGATCCTGGACGAACACTCCGGCTTCTTCCGTGGTGTTGACGATCTTGAACGCATTCAGCGGCGAGGCCAGCGTGGCCAGAACCTGCGCCTTGTTCATGGGAAGATCGACCGCGCCAAACTGCAGCAGCGGATGCCCACAGGCCAGCAGTCGCTGCGGATCGATATAAGTCACGGTGCAGGTTGCGGCAATATCCATATCGCCGCGCACCAGAATTGCGCTCACCGCCGAGCCGGGTTCGAGCGGTTCGGGCTGCTTGTCGTCACTGACGGAGCCTGCTCCCATCACCGGCACGATCCCCGCTGAGGCGAACTCGGGAGCGAAGCGGCGCACCGCATCTTCGGAAAATCCGTTGAAAACCAAAGGCGTATCGATCGGCTTCAGATAGTTCGCGTAATCCTGTGTTGAATTCCCGAGCGCAACGGCGTCTCCCGGAGCAGCCGTCTTTCCCCCCGCGCTAGTTACCGAGGGTCGCGTCGCCGCGGCTTCTTCCGCCGGCGACCGGTCGAGAGCGTTGATCTCCAGCATGCTCGCGATCGGCGTCACCCCGGCGATCGGCTCCTTGGAAAATTCTCCGATGCGGAACGCCAGCGCCCCCGCCAGCTTGCCGTCGAGATACACCGGACTGCCGCTCATGCCCGCGACCACGCCCGTATATTCCACCTTGGTTCCGTGCAGGCGAACCAGAATAATGTCACCCTTGGGCCCGTTCACGTTGCGCAACACGCCCAGCACTTCCACGTCCATGGACTCGGGCTTCACGCCCTCAAACACCGTGTAAGCCACGCCCCGCATGCCCGCGTGGATCTGATCGACGGCAATGGTCGGCTGCGCGGTCTGCGCAGGTTGAGAGTTTTGAGCGGCCAGAGTTGAAGTTGAAAATAAAGACAGGGCGAAGCAGAAGACCAATACGCAGACCAAACGCGTGCGGACCACTTTTTTCATAATCCCCCGAAGAACCGGCCAAAGGACCCTGCTCCAGGATTAGACTCCACCAAACTCTAAGTCGTTGCCAGGAGGGGAAGTGCGAGGGCCAAGCCGAACATCCTAATCACGAATCCTTGCGTCTATACTAGCATAGTAGTTTCCGGGGTTCCCTATGTTGAATATGTCTAATGGATGGGTTTGCAGGGCTTTACACGAGACCGCGCGGCATGCCATGCCGCATACCGAACAGCTGCATTGGGAGCAAACGACAGCCGCAAAGAGGCGGCCTCTTTTTGTGATGGCTTTGTGCACGTTGGCCATGCTGTTGGCGGCTCTGCCCGCGCTGGCGCAGGACCAGTCGCAGCCCGCCGGGCAGGCCCCGGCGCAAGCTCCTGCTCAAGCCCAGCCTCCCGACAGCGGCAAGCCCAAGCAGGATGTTCCGGCCGAAGCGGGGGGCCCCGGTGACAGCGTCGGTCCCTATGCCATTCCGAAGAAGACCGCGACGGAACCACCTCCGCCGCCTCCACCGCCCACACCCAAAAAGCTCGAGGACGTCCCGGACTACTCGCTGACGGTCAACGTGCCGCTGGTGAATTTGGATGTCCTGGTCACCACCAAAGATGGCCAGTTCGTTCCCGGTCTCAGGAAAGAGCACTTTCGCATCATCGAGGACGGCGTTCCGCAGACCATCACCAATTTTAACGTCACCCAGGCGCCGATCACTGCCGTGTTGCTGGTGGAGTTCGCATCCACTCGCTACAATTTGATCATCGAGGCTCTACGGGCTTCCTACGCCTTTGCCAGGACCCTCACCAAGGACGACTGGATCGCGGTTACCTACTAC
Source organism: Candidatus Sulfotelmatobacter sp. (assembly GCA_050014115.1). Lineage (GTDB taxonomy): Bacteria > Acidobacteriota > Terriglobia > Terriglobales > Acidobacteriaceae > Sulfotelmatobacter. The sequence continues at coordinate 2,593 of JBEKDY010000273.1, forward strand.
GACATGCAGCCCCACATTCTGGTGGATTTCACCCAGGATAAGAAAGCCGTCTATGGTGCGTTGAACCAGATGCGGATACCTGGATTCGCCGAGACCAACGAGTTCGATGCTTTGTACGACACGCTGGATCGCCTGGACCGGGTCGAAGGGAAGAAGTACATCATACTGGTTACCACCGGATACGACAGCTTCAGCAAGCTCACGCTCGATAAGATCACAAAGAAGATCAAGGATACGAAGGACGTGACCATTTTCCCAATCAGTGTGGGACAAATCGCCCGGATCATGGGTACCGCTGGGAACCGCAGCATGGGCATTCACGCCAGCGAACTGGACTATCTGCAAGCCGATAACGAGCTGAGGAACTTCGCGTCGATGACCGGAGGCCGTGCGTATTTCCCGCGTTTTCCGGCGGAGTATGACGAGGACTTTCAGGCGATTGGCGATGACATCCGCCATCAGTACTCGCTGGCTTATCACCCCACCAACACAAAGCTCGACGGCACCTACCGCAAGCTGAAAGTCCAAGTCGTAGCGCCCGATGGCGGCCCGTTGAAGATAAAAGATCAGAAAGGCAAAGACGTCAAAGTGGAAGTCGTCGCCCGCGACGGCTACACGGCCAAACACACTGTGGACTAGGAATCAGTATCAGGTGCGGTGACCGCCGTCTCCTCTTCGACGACCGGGGCGTCGCGCGAGCGAACCGGGCGGTCAATCAGCGCTATGGCCTGTTAGCGCCCGTCGTCTTCCAATGGTGCTAGTTCGGCGCGTAAGATTGCCACTATGAGCACCATGAAAATCGTCGCCGTTTTGATACTCTTTGTTGGCTTGTCTTTTGCCAGCGCAGCCCAAACAACGCCAATCGAGGGAGGCAGCATTTGCGTTTTGCCTAATTCGCCTGAGGCACCAACACGAATCTCGCCCGGAGGCGACTACAACCCAGATTCACTTACGGTGGGCGTCGATGCAGGGTCAACGATTCGGTGGCCTCACAAAAAGCGGGTGTTAATCGACGGCTTGGACCTACGGACTAGCCATCTCGTGGTACTCACATCAGACAGTAAGCGAATAAAAAGTTTCCGCTTCAAATTTTCCGAATATCACGATGCCAGGCTTTGCATGTATTTCGATGGCTACCAAGGGGTGCAGTTGGAGTCACCGCTGGTCGCTTACTGGTGCAAAGCGAAGATTGGGGCTTGCTGGCGATAAACCCCCACAGCATTCAAGCCCTTCAATGAGCGAAATCGCCTGATTACGCCAACTATGGAACGCGTCGCCGGGCGAGCGTAAGGTATGTGGAGTATGCTGACGATCTTTGACACGGAAGGTCCCCTCAGTGATGAGGACATGCTGGAGGTGAGGCAATATGCGTCGGAGCGCATTGCCGCTTGGCGGAGACGTTCCCTTTACTCCACAATGGCACTCGTCTTGACGTGTGTGGTCATATACCCGTTCCTAGCGGGTCACGCGCTTCACTCATACTGGGAGTCGTTTGGGAAATATCTCATCTTCGTGGCGATGGCCTTGCTGGTCGTGTTCGTACTATGCACTGGATTTTTCTACAGCGCGTGGCAAGCTCTCCGAGACGTGGAGAAGGGTCAGGGGTAGGGAGAGAGTAGTTGGTGTAATCGCCTGTTAACAACACCTACGGGCTGGAGATCAGCAAAACCGGGAGTACAATCCTCAACCGAGGGGGTGTTCCGATGACGATCCGCATTTGTGCCATCCTTTGTTTCGCAGCCGCTATCTCGATAACCATGGCAGCGCAGAGCGAGCCGCTGTTGGTATCGGCGAACATACCAAGGCATCCTGCACTGGCGTGCCAAGCACGCATTGGAGGAGTCGTGAAATTGACTTTCGCTCTGGGGGCGAACGGTGCTGAGCCAACCGACGTTGAGGCGGTGTCTGGTCCGATGTTATTGAAGGCTGCTGCCGTTGAGAATGTGAAGACAATGAAGACATGGCGCTTTGGAACCCATTACGCAGACGGCAAGTACGAAACAACGTTCGATTATCAGCTTTCCATGTCCGGGCCGCAAAAAGTAACCTTTGAATCCTTCCGCTGAGTGGAAGTTGCCACTTGCCTTCCGGCCCTTGTCAATCAGTGATGCACTTCGGCTGACACCGCTGACCAGCTCAAAACGTGTAATCGCCTGGTTTCGCCAGTAGTCTGTCAATATCAACATCTCTCGCCCATAATACGACTCATGACAGTCTGGCAATTCCGCAAGGTGGTTCGATTCGGAGTCTCTTTCATCCTCCTGACAGTCTGCGCATCGACTCAAATCGCACAAACCAACGCAGCCGACGTAGAGCGTTGGCACAAACTCGACGCTGGTCCCTTTTCGATTCTGGCTCCGCCGGGTTGGGAGTTTCACCAACTAGTGGGAATTGACTCGTTCCTTGGCGAATTTGTCGGGGATGGCGTTACTCTCCGATTTGACTATGGCCGATACTCCAATGGCTATCTCAAGAATGCAAAGAAGCCAGCGCATATTGTCTCGAGACGATCCATCGGCGGGCATTCTGCTAAAGTGGCCCACCCACGAACGCCGGGGAGCGGCCTGACAGGTGTCTATGTCAGACTGATTGGCCACGACGCACTTTGGCTTTGGGGAAAAGATCTCACGAGCGCGCAGCAGGAACTCGTATTGAAGATGTTCGAGACGCTTCGATTCGGAGGTCCGATGCCACACTATGTTAATCCCCCACCGCCGCCACCTGCAAGTTGACGTAAAATCGCGGTTACACGCAATATAAAAAGGCGCCCACTTTTGCGGTAGGTTGAGATTGTTCGGATCACCAACCTAGCGAAAAGGAGCGCCTTTATGAATCAGGAAAAGTATATCGGGATGGACGTGCACCAA
>JBEKDY010000274.1:0-10593 GCA_050014115.1 Candidatus Sulfotelmatobacter sp.
GTATTTCTCGTCGATCACCCGCTTGAACTCGGCCGGCACCTTGAGCCGTCCCTTTTCGTCGACCCGAGTTGGATGATTGCCGCGAAACATGCAAAGGGCCCCTTTGGAGACCGGTTGTTTTAAACGGAGCGCTCTTTCTGTTTGCCACCACGACTGCTACGAGGGAGGTAAAAACCGCACAAAATGCCATCAAGCTTGGGTGGTTCGGGCTGTTTTTCGTGCTTTCGGGTCGGTTTCCCACCGGCTCCTCTTTATCAGCTCCAGAATCCCACTGCTCAGATCATGTTTACCACTTCCAACCACTTTGTACCACATCTTAGCTGTAAGTCCTTGATTGTCAAGCCCAAACTTGAAGGTTGACGTCCCGCAAAAGCGGCGTTTTGGGAAAGTACGAAGCCTAGTGGTTAACCAATCGAGTGACCACTAGGGGTTGCGTTTATGCTTCCGGTTCCTTCGCTATTCTTTCGCTCAGATTTTTCTTGCATCCCGCGACCAGCGCGGTTTTCCCTGTGCAAATGTGGGCGAGATAGCGTCAGAACAAGCGTATTTCGTCGATATCAAGGGGGTGCCCCACCCTTAACGGCGCGCTCTTTGCGACGTTAGGGTGGGGACTTTGACTTCTCAATACTGAAGGGGACCGCCTAAGCTAGTTCTTATCGGTTCACTTCGAATTCGCGATTCATGCCGCATCACCTCGAATTCGAGCACTGGGCTCCCTTCCCGCTCCCCCGCGTCTTCGCGTTCTTCTCGAATCCCGAGAACCTCCCCCGGATTATGCCCGCAGCGAGCGCTACAAGAATCCTCCAGCTCAACCGGATGCCGCCGCCATCTCCGCCCGCCCACACGGCGGCCGAGCGCGCGGCCGGAGTCGGCACGATCATCGTCACCTCGTTCCGCATCTTCCCTTTCCTCCCGCTGCGCGCCCATTGGATCGCCCGCATCACCGAATTCGAATGGAACCACCATTTCGCCGACGTACAAGACAAAGGCCCGTTCAAAACCTGGCATCACCGCCACGAATTCAAAACAGAAACACGCGCCGGGGTCGAAGGCACGCGACTCCGCGACATAATCGACTACGAAGTAGGCTTCGGTTTCGCCGGTCGCATCGCGAACCGATTCCTGATCCGACCCCAGATGCACCGCACATTCGCCGAGCGCCAGAAAGTCCTCCCCGCCCTGTTGTCCTAACGGACGTCCCGAAGCCAAAAGCCCGAAGCCCGAATTTTGGTGTACACTTCCGCGCATCGAACGAGGGCATCCCATGAAACTTAACAAAAGCAGAATCTGGCTGGGCGGATTAGCCGGAGGCGTGGTCTGGACGCTGTGGAGTTTTGTAGTCGGCCGCTTCATCATCACCGACGCGCGTTACGCGGCCGCGCAGGCGGCGGGATATTTTCTGAAGACCCCGCGCTATCCGTTGTTCGCCGTACAGTGGATCGTTCTGCTGTTTGTCGGCGCGATCATTCTCGCGCATCTCTATGCCTGGGTCCGCCAGACGCTCGGCCCCGGCCCCGGCACCGCGCTGCGCATCGGCTTCTGGGTAGGCCTGATCGCGGGCTTGCCCGACAATTTCGCGCAGTCCACCTGGTTCGCCGGCAGCCGCGGCCTTCCCTTCGGCTGGATGCTCGATATGTGGATTGGCTGCATCCTGGCCACACTGGCCGCGGGTTTTCTGTACAAAGAATGATCTGTCCTTTCTGGCTGAGGAACGAATCATGCCCCCGGCTGCTGAGGAGAACGCGAAGGACGCAAGGCGGCGCAAGTCCTAAAGTTTTCTTTGCGTCCTTCGCGGCATTTCCTTTGCGAACTTTGCGGTTACAGGCTTTTGCTCTTCGTTGCAGCGCCACAAGTCCGTGAACAAAAAGGCCCGGCACGTGGCCGGGCCTTGCTTCCACACAGTTACGAAACAGCTGATTAGTCTCCCGCGGCGTTGATGATCAGGTGATCGACCGTACGATGCGCTTCATCGATGTGGTGGATGGCGCGATCGCGCAGCCCGCGCGTATAAGGATCATCTTCTTCGCGAGCCACGTCGTTGTGCGCCTTGTCGAGCAGTTCCAGCGCCTTGTGGTAACGCCCCCTGTGGCCGAGATGAGTATCCACGGGCATGTGGTCGTGAATGTCCTTGCCATCATCAATCGAGGCCTTCTTGATTTCGGCAATGGCGTGGTCGATCTCGTCAATCGCGCGCATCTCCTCATCGTTCTGTTTGTCGGAAGGCGTGATCCGTTCCAGGTGAGCCCGCGCATCGCGCAAATCGCTGAGCGCATGCAGGTAATGGGGATGCTTCCCCGGTTCGTCGGCCAGACTGAAACTGGCGCAGACGGCAACAAGAAACACCACTACGGCAAGATGTCGCAGAGTTTTCATTCGATTTCCTTTCGGTATGTTGGTCGTAAGTCCGAATTGCTGACCCAAACGCAATGGACGAATCGGGCAGAACCGCACGCCCCAATAGAAATAAACCCGGCGTCCGCACTTTTGATGCGCACCGTGAGCAAATTGTAGAGAGAGCTCCAGTCAGCCGGGAAGATTACGTGAGTACAAGCCGATTCCACAGCGAATGCGAGCCCCACGGTGCAGCTGAAAAGCCGCCGTTGTTCTCGTCCGATTTGCGCTTTTGTTCTTCTCTGCGCTCTCTGCGGCCTTTCTTTGCGGCCTCTGCGGTTAAAAGCTCTTCCACCACGGCCGATTAAGCGCCTCTCGTTAAGCGAATTCTCATTTCGAAGGTTCCACGAACACGGCCGTGCCGTAGGCCAGCACCTCGGTGACGCCCTGCATCACCTCGGTGGCATCGTAGCGGGCGCCGACCACGGCGTTGCCGCCCAGTTCGGCCGCATGCTGCAGCATCAGGTCGAAAGCTTCCGCTCGCGTTTTCTCGCACAAGTTGGTGAGCAGCGTGATGTTGCCGCCAACCAAAGTTTGCAATCCCGCGCCGATGGTGCCGAAAATGGACCTCGACCGCACCACAATGCCGCGCACCACTCCCAGCGTGCGGGTCACGCGGAAACCATCCAGCTCAAATTGCGTGGTGACCATGTTGTGCGCGACCATTCTTCCACCGCCTGTGTAACTGGTTGCCATGTGGTCAGTCCTTTCCGTAACGCCAGTGCATAGGACTGCTAACTATAGCGCGAGCAAAGCATGAGAGCGAGTACTTCAACATCACGTCGTCAGGCGCCAGACCTGAGACGTCAAACCTGAAGACCAAAAGCTCTTAACCGCAAAGTTCGCAAAGGAAATGCCGCAAAGCACGCGAAGTAAGGCTTGTGGCCGGCTTTTCTTTGCGTCCTTCGCGGCATTTCCTTTGCGAGCTTTGCGGTTAAAAGCTTTCGGGAGCCGACAGTTAGAGCCCCAAAGTCCGAGGTTCCACGTCCGACGTTCGCTTTTCGTCATTCCAGTTCCGCGCGGATGAAGAATTCCTGCGACGAAACGTCATACTCCACTTGCAAAATGTTGGGCTTGCAGCAGACCTGGCAGTCTTCCACGTAGCTTTGGCGGCGGCCGGCGGTCGCGTCCACGGTAGTGGAATTCCATTCGCCACAGCCTGCGCATTGAAAACCAGCTTCCATCTGTCAGATTATCTCTCACCGCCCGGCTGGAGAGAGTTTCATTCGAGAACGCCGGAATTAACCATCTGGTTATAGCCTGATGAGATAACGAAAGGCCTCTAGAATTCGATTTAAGCCTCCTGGACAATCCGGACAGAGGAAATCATCATTCAGTCAGCAAAGATCGCGCTACGGGACTGCAGGTGGCCCTGGCGAGGGTTCTAATTAAGCCTCCGGGCACCGGAAGACTTCCGTCGCATCGACTCAGATTCACGATTGCAACAATAGCTCATAGTTTTCAACGACTTCTACCAACATTCAACAACTTGCACGGGAACTCAACGAGTTACGAACATCTTCAATCACTTGGAGGACGCGGAGGATTCTGTGATGTGCCCGTGAATCTCTTCAATCCCTATAATGGCCGGGCTTTCATTTTTGAGTGGGGGAGGGTACATGATTTCGCGGCGGCGGTTTCTGGAAGTGAGTGGTTTGACGGGAGTTGCGGCGGCCGGGGTTGCGGCGACTTCTGGTCCGCTGGTGGCAGCGGCGGCGCAGAAACCTGGTGAAGCCGAACTGACGGCTTCGCTGGCGCAGCTGCAATCACGCAAAACCGAAGCGACTCCGATTTCGAAAGATGAACGGCAGGAGCGCCTGGAACGCGCCCGCAAGTTGATGAGCGAGAACGGGCTGGGCGCGATCGTGCTGATGGCGGGCACGTCGCTGAACTACTTCACCGGAATTCGCTGGTGGGGCGGCGAGCGCTTGTTCGCGTTGATCCTGCCCGCGAAGGGCGCGGCATTTTATGTGTGTCCGGCATTTGAAGAAGATCGCGCGCGCGAACAGATTGCCAAAGCGCCGGACGGCGCGCGCGCCGACGTGCGCACCTGGCAGGAAGACGAGAATCCGTATCAGCTGGTGGCCCGGCGACTTAAAGAACGCGGTTTGGCCACGGGCACGGTCGGGATCGAAGAGACGATTCGTTTTCTCTTCAGCGATGGCCTGGCGAAAGCTGCGCCTTCGGTCACGATGGCGAGCGCGACTCCGGTGACCGCAGGCTGCCGCATGATCAAGAGCGCGCACGAGATAGCTCTGATGCGGCTGGCGGCGCAGGTCACGCTGGCGGCATACGAGGCGGTTTATCGCGCGCTGCGCGTGGGCATGACGCAGAATCAAGTGGAGGAGTTAATTTCGGCCGCTTACGGAAAACTGGGTTTCCCTGGCGAGGCCAGCGTGGAAGTAGATGAGTACACGGCGTTTCCGCATGGGTCGACTACGCCGCAGGTGATTCGCGAAGGGTCGATCGTGATGATTGACGACGGCTGCGTGGTGGAGGGATACCAGTCTGACATTACGCGCACGTTTGTGATTGGCAAGCCGGCGGCGAACGTTGGCGACAAAATGAAAAAAGTGTTCGACATTGTGCATCGGGCGCAGGCCGCAGCGCTGGCGGCGGCGAAGCCGGGAGCGGAGTGTGGCGCGGTGGATGCGGCCGCGCGCAAAGTTGTCACCGACGGCGGGTATGGGCCTGATTACAAATACTTTGTCCATCGATTGGGTCATGGGCTGGGGATGGACGGGCACGAGTGGCCTTATCTGGTGCGCGGGAACGCAACGAAACTGCAGGCGAATGTGACTACCAGCAACGAGCCGGGGATTTATATTCGCGGCGAATTCGGAGTGCGGCTGGAAGACGACATGCACGTCACGGAGAACGGCGCGGAGTTGTTTACGGGGCAGAGTTTGTCGCTGGAGGATCCGTTTGGGTGATGGCAGCGTCTGCCTTGGACCTCGTGCGAAGTTGTGGTGGAAACTCATTCGGGGGTGGTGAGGGTAGGGGTCATTCGCTTCGCTCTGGATGACAAGGCTTTAAGAGAATCAGCCGGGGAAATCCATCAGGTATTTGTTGCCGATGTAGCCCAGGTAGTTGATGCCGATTTCGCTGGTGAAGAAACCGTCGGCGGTGAATTTGCGCAACAGGGAGAAAAATTCGATGCCGGGGCCGAGGCTGGGATCTTGTTTCGCGTTTTTGCGGTAGGCGATCTGGTCGAGGATTTCTTTTTGCTGGTCGGCGGTGCACTCGAGATAGAGATTGCCGTAACGGTCGGTGCAGGTTTCGTTGAGCCACATCAGGCCTCCGCCGAGGGCGAGTTGGTAGTCTTTGTTCTCGCTGGTGATGAGGTCGATGAATTCGGGAGCGCCGGCTTCGATGGCGCCGCCGGCTTCGGCGTCTCCGTTTTGCTCGGGGGGAATGATGGTCTGGCAGAGGGTTTGCAGGGTTTTGTAATCGTGCGCGGAGAAAAATTTGGGAGTGTAGGTTTTGTTGGTGGTTTTTTCGGCGGTCACCATGCGGTGGGCGTATTCGGCGGCCTCGAGTGGAATGACGCGCAGCACCGATCCGGCGACGGCGGTCATGGTGAGCGATTTCAGAATGTCGCGGCGGGTGGGCATGGTTGGTTTCCTTACGTTGCGGATTCGTCAGCGGAGGTTTGCGTCAAACCCGTGTCGTCCCTACGGGACTGGTTCCGCCTTCTCTTGCTTACCCGGCACTTCCGTGCCGGGCTTTCGCATATCGTCCCTTCGGGACTGGTTCGTCTTATAAATTCCCGGCCGCAGGATCCAAGCGAACCTCAGCGGCTAAAGCCTCCAGTGCGGTGCGCTTAGATGGCACGGCTTGAAGCCGTGCCCTTCCCAAACCCATTCCTGAGAAGACTTCTCCAGATTCTTGAATCACAGATTTCCTTTCTTGGCTTGGTCTAGCAGGTAGTCGGAGGCGCGCCAGGTCAGGGCCATGATGGTGAGCGTGGGATTTTTGTCGGCGTTGGTGACGAAGCTGGCGGCGTCGGTGACGAAAAGATTTTTTACGTCGTGGGCCTGGCAATATTGATTTAGCGCCGAGGTTGCGGGACGCTCGCCCATGCGGACCGTGCCGACCTCGTGGATGATGACGCCGCCGTCGGCGATGCCGTAGGGATTTTGCCCGTCGGGTTTCGTGATGGTGAGGTAGGTACCACCGGCGGCTTCGACGATGGCGCGGTAGGTTTCCTGCATGTCGCGCGCCATTTTAATTTCGTTGTCGCTCCACTTCCAGTGAAAGCGGAGGACCGGAATTCCCCACTGGTCGACGATGGAAGGATCGATTTCGCAGTAGCAATTTTCGTTGGGGATCATTTCGCCGCGCCCGGCGAAACCGATGTAGGTGCCGTAATTTTTCTTGGCCTTCTGTTTGAGCGACGCGCCGTAACCTTCTTCGTCGTCGCAGAGGTCGTCCCAGTCGCCGACGCCAGGCATGCCGCGTCCACCGTAGAATTCGGTGTGGTAGCCGCGGAGGAAATCATTTTTGCGGTCGAACTTCCACCAGGGCAGGTACATGTGCATACCGCCGACGCCGTCGTGATTGTGGGCGGGCATTTTTTCGAGGATGGGGAAATAACCTCCGCCATCGCTGCCGACGGTGTCCATCAGGTTGCGGCCGACAACTCCGGAAGAATTGGCGAGGCCGTCGGGAAAAAGCGTGGACCGGGAATTCAGCAACAAGCGCGCGGACTCGCAGGTGCTGGCCGCGACGATGAAGGCGCGGGCGTTGATGCGTTTTTCGCTACGCGTGGCTTTGTCGATGTAGGAGACGGAGCTGACTTTGCCGTCTTTGCCGACAATGAGTTCGCGGGCCATGGCGCCGGTGATCATGGTGAGGCGACCGGTTTCCTGCGCGGGGGGAATCATCACCTGGCTGGAACTGAAGTTGGAAGCGCTGATGCAGCCGCGTCCGCATTGCGCGCAGTAGTGGCAGGCGGCGCGGCCGTTGAGCGGCTTGGTGAGAATGGCGAGGCGCGAGGGGACGCAGAGAATGTTGAGGTGGTCGCAGGCTTTCTTGATGATGGTTTCGGTGCAGCGCGGTTTGGGAGGCGGGAGGAAAATTCCGTCGGGGGCGCTGGGAATATTTTCTTTGGTGCCGAAGACGCCGATGAAGGACTCGACTTTGTCGTAGTAGGGAGCGACGTCGTCGTAGCTGAGCGGCCAGTCATCGCCCATGCCGTCGTGGGAGCGGACTTTGAAGTCAACCGGGGCAAACCGCAGGGCGATGCGTCCCCAGTGGTTGGTGCGTCCGCCGACGATGCGGGAACGGAACCAGCGGAAGGTCGAGCCGGGAGCGGAGATGTAGGGCTCGCCTTCGATTTCCCAGGCGCCGTTGGGGGCGAGGAATTCATTGGCGAATCCTTCGCGATCTTTGGCGCCGACGCCGGCGCCGCGATGCGAAAGTTCGTAGGGCCAGACATGTTCTTTGTAATCTCTGTCGGGATAGACGGGCGGGCCGGCTTCGAGCAGGGCGACGGTGAGGCCGCCTTCGGTGAGGACTTTGGCGGCGGTGCCTCCGGATGCGCCGGAGCCGATGATGCAGACGTCGTAGGTTTTCGGGCGGGCGAGTTGCATGGGCCTGGGTGGAAACCTCCGGGGGCTGAAGCCCCACTGATTTCAATCCGCTTTACGCGGCGCTGAAGCGCCGCTCTTCCACTTTACGCGGCGCTGAGCGCCGCTCTTGCACGGTTGCGTATACGGTCAGACGGACGCGGCCGCTCGTTTTAGTGGCGGCGACAGCGAACCTCAGCGGTTGAAGTCCGGCTCTGCCGGCGCACGTAAGGCACGACTGAAGTCGTGCCCTTCCCGTTCGTGGCGCCACACTCATGGCACCGCCAGATCTACCAGCGGAGCTTGTTCAGGTACTCGTAGCTCTTTGTGATGCTGTCGTAGGGATCCTCGGGCTTGTCGTGCTCGACGATGTAGTGCTTGATGCCGGCTTTCCCGGATTGCGCGAAGATGCGCTTCCAGTCGATGATGCCGCTGCCCACCGCGGTGAGGTCGACGGTGTCGCCGAAATTCTGCGAACCTCCGGCGGTGATGACGGGAAGTTTCTTGAGGTCTTTGACGTGAACCAGAGGGAATCGTCCGGGATACTCGTTGAAATACTTCAGCGGATCGCCGCCGGCGGCGGTGATCCAGCACAGGTCCATTTCCATTTTCACCAGATTGGGGTCGCACTCCTTGAGCAGCGCGTCGTAGGGGAGCTTGCCATCGACGGGAAGAAATTCGAACCAGTGGTTGTGATAGGCGAACTGCATGCCGGCTTTTTTGCTCTGCTCGCCGCAGTGGTTGAATTTTTCGGATGCCTTCTTCCAGATGTCGGGAGATTTGCGGAGTTCTTCGGGGATCCAGGGGCAGACGATATATTTCAGGCCGATGGCTTTCGAGGTTTCGATGACGGAAGGAAATTTGTCGTCGAGTTCGTCGTACTGCACGTGGGTGGCGATCGGCGCCAGACCGTTCTTGTCGCAGACGGCGCGGACTTGCTGGCCGGTGCGGCCGAAGTAGCCGGCGAATTCGACTTCCTTGTAGCCGATGGAGGCGACTTTGGCGATGGTGGCGTCGAAGTCGCCTTTCATCAGGTCCCGGACGGTGTAGAGCTGCAGGCCGACTTTCTCGATGCGGTGCTCGGCGGCGGCCCAGGTGAATTTATCGGCGAGAAGCGAGGCGGCGCCGGCAACTCCGGCGGTTTTCACGAATCTGCGGCGGTCGATCATCATGGCGTCATTGTCCTCTTGGGTGCACGGCGAGAATTATACTCGCGGGGTGGTGGGGCGCAAGGAGCGGGTGGCTCGACGCGATCGAGACAAACACCATTCACCACAAAGGACACTAAGTATCACGAAGGGGCGCACAGGCGAAGCTGAAATGTGGCGGAAACTCCTTTGGAGGCCGCTGGTAGCGCGGGCTTACATGGAGTCCCTTCGGCTTCGCTCAGGGCAGGCTTCCCTCGATTGGGATGACAGACTTACAAGTTGAAGCTGTTCACGATCCTCTACGGGGACACCTGGAGATTGTTGTCTACGGAAAAAATGCCGGAGACGCCGTTGGCGCGGATGCCGGCCAGATTCTTGTCGGCTGCACTGTCGACCACACCCTCCAGCGTGACGTGGCCGTTCTTGACGATGATGCGGATGGGCTTCTGCACGCCGAGCGCATATCGTTGCAGCGCGGGGTAGCCATAGATGCTGCGGAACAGGCGCTGGCGCAGGCGGTCGTCCATGGGCGAGGGGGGAAGCACTTCGATCTGATTGTCGACGTGCTCGACACCTTCGATGTGCTTGACTGCGTTCTCGGCGTCGGATTTGGTGACGGGGCGAGTGACTTGCCCGAGCAGAGTAACGTTGAAGCCTTCCACTTTGTAGGCGATGTTGTCGAAGACGGTGAAGTAGGGGAGCATGAGCAGTTCGTGGCGAACTTCCTTGGTAATGCGTTCCTGGGAGCGGGCGGTGGGTTGGTCGCGTTGGTCTTGCGCAGGTTGATCTTGCGCGATGGCTGGGAGCGTGAGCAGACAGAGGGCGAGAACAAAGAGTTTGGGGTTCATGTCGTTCTCCTTGCGGTTAATTTCCCCCGGATGGGAAATTGTACCCCAGCACGCGGGTTTCGAACGCGTACCGGAAGCCATCGATTTCACTGCTTAGGTTCTAAGCGGCGGGGATAGGTTGCCGGGGGATTGGGAGGGGAGTGTCTCGAAAATGGCGCCGGGGAAAGCATCAGAGCGGTGAGCGGGCTGGAGACTAGCACCCGCTCACCTGCGCTGACCGGCAGCTGACTAGGCCACCACGCTGAGGCCACTGCTGTTGGGGGAGGGCTGCTGGTCTGGCCAACTTCCCGCGCTAAGGGGTTGATCGGCAGGCTGTGTAGGGACTTTAGGAGAGAATGCCGAGGGCTCGGTGCAACTCGAGCGATGCCATCCCGACGGGAGTGGAGTTCTTCGAGAGACCTTGTTTCTGACGGAAGCTTTGCTGCGGCAAACGGGAGTGCCCCCGGTGCAAGCACCCTTCACGAGCCTGGGGGCGTTCATGCCTCTTCATTCGCATCGTAGGGTCACTCACCGAGCCTTCGGCCCGGTTCGGGATGACATCACATCGAGTTCACATTTACGGTTGGGGGTCGGACAGGGTGACGGTCAGGGTGAGATTCGGGCTGGAGCTGAGCACACGGATGTCGGCGCAGGTGT
>JBEKDY010000275.1:0-5434 GCA_050014115.1 Candidatus Sulfotelmatobacter sp.
GCCATGACTTTCTATCTCGACGGGCACGGCGTTACCCCTTCACCCGCGGTTCTCCAGTATTAATGTCAATCTCCGCAGTCTCGTCATCCGCAGCCAGCTCCGGCCGGCGGTAATCCTCAATCAGCTGCCGGGCCGCCGCGGCGTCTTCTTCTTTCACCAGGATCACAGTGCCGCCCACATCCGGAAAGGCATATTGCGACAGCGAAACCGGACCCAGGCTGTTCTCGATGTTCGCCGAATCCAGCAACCCTTTCACCACCAGGGCCTCGGTTTCTGTTTCCGAGTCGAAAATCTTCACCAGCTTCTCATTCGGATTCGGACGGGACTTCGCCGCCGGGTCGTCAAGCTCTGCCATAAGCATCTCCAATTCCGGAATCCCAAGGGATTCGAGGGCCAAAAACTGATTCTACTCCGCCGAAGGGCCAAGCGGTGCGGTAAGCCTCCAGAACTCGTGTGGCAGCGGGCAACCCGCCCGCTCGCTCGAACCGCTCTTACCCCACTTTAGTACGGTTGCTTTTCCCGCCAATTAATGCAGAATGCCCATAAGCGGACCCGCAACGTCCGCGCCGGACGAGCCATCTAACTCAGCAGCACGGTGGTCCAAAGGAGCAACATGCAAACTCCGCACCACGCCGGCCGCTATCGAGATCCGTCGCTCGCCAACAAATCCCGCGAATCGGCTGACGAAGCCGCCCGCGAGACGGAAGAAGAGTCCCGCAAAATCCGCCGCCTGCAACTGATGATGAGTATGGTCCTGTCGGTCATCGGCCAGGACCTCAGCCTCACTGTGGAAGAAGCCTCCGAACTCGCCGCCGGGGCCAAGCGTGCCGCCCTCGCCATGTTCCCCGACAAAGAACTCGCCTTCGATCTCCTCTACAAACCCCGCCTGCAACGGCTGATGCGGGAAAGATTCCGGCTGCAATAAAGCAATTGCTGATTGTTGATTTCTGATTGCTGATTGAAACCCTTGGGCCTATGGTTCTTTAATCAACAATCAGAAATTTTTCTCACTCGTCCGCCACCACATTCCTCAGCGTCCCCACCCCCGCCACGGTCACTTCCATCACGTCCCCGGCCACGACCGGACCCACGCCCGACGGCGTACCCGTCGCGATCAGGTCGCCGGGAAATAAAGTCATGGCCTGCGCGATATGCCGGATCACCACATCCAGGGCAAAAATAAAGTCGCGCGTGTTCCCGTCCTGCTTCACCGCGCCATTGACACGGGTTTCCACGCCCACGCCCGCCCACGGATCGATCCCTTCCACCACCACCGGCCCCACCGGACAGAACGTATCGAACCCCTTGGCCCGCGACCACTGCCCATCCTTCGTCTGCAGGTCGCGCGCCGTCACATCGTTCACGCACGTGTACCCCAGAATATATTTCCGCACGTCTTCGTCGGCTGCCGGCTGGTGGCAAGTCCTTCCAATCACCACGCCCAGCTCGCCTTCAAAATCCACGCGCTCGGAAATCTTCGGACGCCGCACCGTCCCTCCCGGCGCCAGCAGCGCCGAAGTCGCCTTCAGAAACAGCAGCGGCTCCGTCGGGACATCGTGCCCCAACTCCGCTGCATGCTCGCGATAATTGCGCCCGATGCAAACAATCTTCGACGGCCGCACCGCCGGCAGCAGCACCGCTTCTTCCAGCGGAATCTGTTCGATGCGCCGCGTGCGCACGCTTTCCAGGTCGCCCTCCGCCTCTTCCGGCGCCGTCAGCAAAATCCGCAAAATCGCGTCCCGCCCCGCCACCGGCTCAACCAGCCCGTAGTGCGCCTCACCATTCCATTGAAACCGACAATATTTCATCGTCACCTATCTAATCACGAGACCGCCAACTCGCGCGAAAAATCTCGAAAGAAGTTCTCCGGATAACCCAAAATCAGCTCAACCTTCTTAAGTTTATGATTTTAGTTATGTCATCCTGAGCGAAGTTGTCGTCCGCGAAGCGAACGACAACGTAGTCGAAGGATCCCTACCCATTCCACGCTCTCTCGTAGGAGGGCTTTAGCTGAAGCCCGATAGCCGAAGCCCGAAGCCCGCCCTCACGGCACCGTCTCCCCCGCCTCCTCCGAGCGCGCACTCTCATTCCCTCGCACATCCACCGCCGACACCGCATACAAATAACTCTTCCCTGCTGCGACGTTCGCATCGCGATACGCCGGCGTCTTCACCGGATCCCCATTCAGCTTCTCCGCCGCGCCTCCCGCCTCGTGCCGGTAAACGTTGTAACCTGCCAAATCCATATCCGTCACCGGAGCCCATACCAGATCGATGGCCGGCGACTGCCCCGGCCCGGAAAATACTGCCTGCAATTCCGCCGGCACGGCCGGCGGAAACACATCATGCGCGAACACTTTCACTTCCGCCGAGTCATCCCCTTCGATTTCGATTTTCTTGTGATCGGCCGCGTCATCCCCGGCAAGCACCGTCACCGCTTCCACGTGGTAATAGTAAGTCTGCTCCCACTCGATGCTCGCATCAGTGAGCGACAGATTCGTCTCGCCCACCACGGGCACCTCACCCACAAGATTCGCCTTGCTCCCCGCGGTGTGGCGATACACTCGATAGAAATAGCTCACCTCACGCCGTGTAGGAGCGGTCTCGACCGGAGCCGCCGTCCACTTCAGCACCACGCCCTGTCCCGTGACGCGAGCGCCAAAATCCGCGGGCGCAGGAAGCGTCCGCGCCAGCGGTACCCGCGCCGAATTCGACACGCCCGCCCCGCGTCCATTCGCATTCAGCACCTCAACCGCGTAACTGGCAAACCCAGACATTTCAGGATGCACATTCCCGGAAAATAACTCGTCGGTATAGCTCGCCGCAATTTTCTGTCCAGACTTCGGCTTCGATCCAGAACCGCGCGGCACCGGGCGACTCGCCCGCTCGGTTTGCGGGAGGGAAGCAGTAGTGTGTGCCACAGGCGAAGCCTCCCCCACCGCGGTCCCGCACTCCTTCAAAACCGGCTCACTCCCCCGGCAAATGCGAGTCGCTCCTAAACTTCGCACCGTCTGATGATCGGTAGTGAGCGCAGGAACCGTCCAGGTCAGCACAACTTTGTCGCCCTTGCGCGCAGCCCGCAAGTCCGTAGGCGGCTTGGGCAATTCCAGCGACGGCGGCCGCGGCGGCCCCATTGCCGCGCACCCCGCCAACACCAGCGGCGTGATCCCCAGCAGCAGCTTTCGCGCAAGAATTGTCATGCAGAAGAAAAAGATTAACAGAAGCGGGCGTAGGAACGACTTGTGTGGGAGCGGGCGCCCACGGGCCTTGCCGGATTCGAAATTACAGAATGTATCTCGACAAATCCTGGTCCTTCACAATATCGGTCAGCATCTTGCGCACATACTCCGCATCGATGGTCACATGCTCGCCTTTTTTCTCCGGCGCATCAAAACTCAGCTCATCCAAAACCCGCTCCATAATCGTATGCAGACGCCGCGCGCCAATATTCTCCGTGCTCTCGTTCACGCGGAATGCGAAGTGCGCAATTTCTTCCAGCGATTCGCGCGTGAACTCCAGCTTCACGCCCTCGGTTTCGAGCAACGCCGTGTACTGCTTTACCAGCGAAGATTTCGGCTCCGTCAAAATTCGGATGAAATCTTCCATGGTCAGAGACTGTAACTCCACGCGAATCGGAAACCGCCCCTGCAACTCCGGAATCAGATCACTTGGCTTCGAAACGTGAAACGCACCGGCCGCAATAAACAGAATGTGATCGGTGCGGACCATGCCGTAACGCGTGTTGACGGTCGTCCCTTCCACGATCGGCAGAATATCCCGCTGTACGCCTTCCCGCGAAACGTCCGGCCCATGGCCGCCTTCGCGCCCGGCGATCTTGTCGATCTCGTCCAGAAAAATGATCCCGGCATTCTCGACGCGGTCAATCGCCATGCGCGTCACCTGATCCATGTCGATGAGCCGCTGCTCTTCTTCCTGAATCAGATATTCGAACGCCTCGTTCACCTTCATCTTCCGCTTCTTGGTGCGCTGGCCGAAGATGCTGGGCAGCATGTCCTTGAGGTTGACGTCCATCTCCTCAACGCCCTGGTTCGTCATAATTTCGAACGACGGAAAATTCCGTTCGCGCACATCAATCTCCACCATGCGCTCGTCGAGTTTCCCTTCGCGCAACTGCTGCCGCAATTTTTCGCGCGTGCGTCCGGACGATTCCGCCAAAGCGGTGTTTCCGTCAATCACCACCCCACCCGAAGCCATCGGAGAAGATGAGGATGACGATGAAGAAGCCGACGCCGAACCCGGCGCCGGTCCCGATGGCGGCAACAGAATATCGAGCAGCCGCTCTTCCGCGTTGAGTTCGGCCTTGTCCGCCACATCCTCCAGCTTCTCTTCGCGGACGTTATCAATCGCAATCTCCACCAGATCGCGCACCATGGATTCCACGTCCCGCCCCACGTACCCAACCTCGGTAAACTTCGAAGCCTCCACCTTTAGAAATGGAGAATTCGCCAGCTTGGCCAGCCGTCGCGCAATCTCCGTCTTCCCTACCCCCGTGGGCCCGATCATGATGATGTTCTTGGGGATAATTTCTTCGGCGAGTTCCGCGGAAAGTTTTTGCCGCCTCATGCGGTTGCGCAAGGCAATAGCCACGGCGCGCTTGGCGTCCTTCTGCCCAATCACATGTTTGTCGAGCTCGACCACGATCTCACGCGGTGTGAGTTCGTCGAGCGCTAACTGCTCTTCTTCAGCGGAGGATGGAAGGTAAATAGCCATAAAAAACAGTTCTCGGTTCTCAGCTCTCGGTTCTCAGCAAAATCCCTGGCAGACGGTTCTCGCTGAGAACTGAGAACCGAGAACTGAGAACTTGCTTACAGCTCTTCAACCGTCACACTATCGTTCGTATAAATGCACATCTTGCCCGCAATCTTCATCGACTCTTCGGCAATCTGCCGCGCGGTGAGCTGCGTATGCAGCGCCAACGCCTGGGCCGCCGCCTGCGCATAAGGACCGCCGCTGCCGATCGCCGCGACCTCGCCGTCGGGCTCGATCACATCGCCCTGCCCACTCAACAGAAACGTCGTTTCCTTGTCGCAAACCAGCAGCAGAGCTTCCAGATGACGCAGAAATTTATCGGTGCGCCAATCTTTCGCCAGCTCTACCGCGGCGCGCCCCAGGTTGCCGTGATACTGCTCCAGCTTCGCCTCGAAGCGGCTGAAAAGTGTAAATGCGTCTGCGGTCGAGCCGGCAAACCCCGCCAGAATCTTATCGTTGTAGAGGCGGCGAATTTTCTTCGCGGTGTGCTTGATCACCGATTCGCCGAGCGTAACCTGGCCATCCCCGGCCAGAACCACTTTGCCATCGCGGCGCACCGACAACACGGTAGTCGAGCGTATCAGTCGTTTCCTGGTCATGAGCGCAATTCTTGATTATAGCAGCGCGCAGCCAATCCATTCCGATGCGTAAGCGGGACGGCCACT
>JBEKDY010000276.1:0-5306 GCA_050014115.1 Candidatus Sulfotelmatobacter sp.
CCGATTCTTCAAGAGAGCGCCATTTCATAAAAGCAGTCGTCCGTTGCCAGTGGTCAGTTGCCGGAAACTCAAGCTTTCAACTGGCAACTGTTTTCCTACATTCCCGGCATCTTCATCCCTGCCAGTCTTCGGGCGAAGCTGGGTTTGCCCATCTGCTTGAACATCTTCTTCATTTGCGCGTACTGGCGGAGCAGATTGTTTACTTCCTGCACGCTGGTACCCGATCCGCGGGCGATGCGCTTGCGGCGGCTGCCATTGATCACTTCGTGATGATTGCGTTCGTGGTCGGTCATCGAGTTGATGATCGCCTCGACGCGGTTGATTTGTTTCTCGTCGACGTTGTCCGCGGCTTTCTGCAATCCGGAAAATGGTCCGATCGAGGGCATCATGCCGATCAGGTTCTTGATCGAGCCCATTTTCTTCACCTGGCGCAACTGATCACGAAAGTCTTCCAGCGAAAAGCCGTCGCCAGTGAGGGCCTTGGTGGCCATCTCCTGCGCTTTCTTTTTGTCGATCTGCGATTCGGCGCGCTCGATCAAAGAGAGAATGTCGCCCATGCCCAGAATGCGCGAGACGATTCGATCGGGATGGAACGGTTCGAGCGCATCGTATTTTTCACCCACGCCGATGAACTTGATGGGCTGCCCCGTCACTTGCCGGATGGAAAGCGCCGCGCCGCCGCGTGCGTCGCCGTCCATCTTGGTGAGGATGACGCCGGTGAGCGAGAGCTTTTTGTGAAATTCGTCGGCGGAGTTGACCGCGTCCTGGCCGGTCATAGCGTCGGCGACGAATAATATCTCTGACGGATTCAGCAGCTTCTTCAGCGACTGCATCTCGTTCATGAGTTCGTCGTCGATGTGAAGACGGCCGGCGGTATCGACGATCAGCACGTCGCATCCGGAAACGATGGCCTCGCGGCGGGCTTCCTTCACCAGTCGCTCGACTGCTTGCGTGAGCTGCGTGGGCGTGGTCGCCTCGCCGACAGTGCCTTCGTAAATCGGTGCTTTCACCGCCTGCGCCACAATTTTCAACTGCTCGCGCGCCGCGGGACGGTACACGTCCACCGAAACCAGCAGCGGACGATGGCCGCCGACCTTGAACCAATGGGCGAGTTTGCCGGAAGTTGTGGTCTTGCCGGAACCCTGCAGTCCGGCCATCAGCACGACCGTGGGAGGCTGCGAGGCAAACTTCACGCGAGCCGTATCCTTGCCGAGAATCTCGACCAGTTCGTCGCGGACGATCTTGATGACCTGCTCGCCGGGAGAAAGCGCCGTCAGCACTTCCTGGCCAACGGCCTTCGCCTGGATGCGGTCGATCAATTCTTTAACTACTTTGAAATTGACATCGGCTTCGAGCAGCGCCAGCCGGATTTCGCGCAGCGCCTCCGCAATGTTTTCTTCCGACAGCTTCGCCTGGCCGCGAAGGCTCTTAAACGCGCGCTGCAGTTTTTCCTGAAGATTCTCAAACATAAGGGTAAGTGATCATTTTATCAGCCGGAGGGCTAAGACAGGATTCCGTCGAAATCAACGCGGAGCCGCCGTCGCCCCCGCAACATCTACCCAACCTTCGGCCGCACCATATCGAATCTCTGCGTCGTCCTCGTGTATTGGATCCCTCCCATGCGGCCGATGAGATCCAGCGAGCTGCGATCCAACTTGCCTTCCTTGAGATTCGCGTCGTCGATATGAATCGAGACGATCTTTCCGATCACGAGACTGCTGCCGGTGGGCGCGGGAGAGAAGTCGAGAATCTGATGCAGCTTGCACTCGAAGCTGACCGGAGATTCCGCGACCCTGGGTGCGCGCACGATATGCGACGGTCGTGGAGTCAGCTTCGCCAGTTCGAATTCGTTCACCGACGCATCGTATTCGCCGCTGGTCAGGTTCATGGCCTCGGCCAGTTCGTAGGTGACCATATTCACGACGAATTCTTTGGTCTCGCGAACATTTCGCAGCGTGTCCTTCGCTTCGCCGTGGACAGCGTCGGGCTGCTTGGGCCGTCGAAGACCTGGCGCAAACGCCAGCAGCGGAGGGTCGGCGCAGACCGCATTGAAAAAAGAAAACGGCGCGAGATTGGGCTGTCCCGTCGCGCTTACAGTGGATACCCACGCAATGGGGCGCGGCACCACACTGCTGATCAGGATGTTGTAAAACTCGCTGTACGGAAGCTCGGACGGGCTGACAAGCATGTCATCGAGTATATCGTCTGGGAGCTGCGTATCCTCTGGTGCGCCCGAACTGGTGCGCCTCAACTCCTCGCAGCGAACACTTCCTTCGCTGCGATCACCGTGTTGCTGTGAATCGTCACCGTGTCTTCCACGTTGCGAGCATAGCCGCCAGCGTAGGTCACCATCACGGGAATGTCGCGCGCACGCGCTACTCGGAAGACGAGTTCGTCGCGTTTTTTCAATCCTTCAATCGTCAGGGATAGCCCGCCCAGCTGGTCCTCGCGGAAAGGATCGGCGCCGGCGATGTAGCACAGCAGATCGGGCTCGAACTGCCGCAGCCCCGAGCTGAGCGCGTTGTCGAGCCAGGCCAGGTAGTCGTCGTCCTCGATGCCGTCGGGCAAGTCGACGTCGATCGACGAGGGCGGCTTGTACGGCGGATAGTTGTTGTGCTGATGCAGGGAGATGGTGAAAACGTCTCCGGCGTGCGCGCCGCGCATCTTGCCTGGCGGCGCGGAATTTTGAGACTGCGAACTTTGAGCCGACGCGCTTCGAGTCGACGGCCCCGCCGAGGGCAACGGCTCGCTGGCCGTGCGTGTGCCGGCAAAAATCGCTGCTGTGCCGTTGCCTTGATGCACGTCGCAATCCACGGTCATCGCGGTGCGAATCTTGTCGTCGCGCTGCAGCCTGCGGATGGCCACGGCTACGTCGTGAATCATGCAGAAGCCTTCGCCATGGTCGGGAAACGCGTGGTGAAAACCTCCGCCAATATTAATCGCGACGCGGTCGATCAGCGCATGCCGCGCGGCCAGAATCGATCCACCTGCGGAAAGCCAGAAGGCTTTCACCAGTTCCGGAGAAAAGGGAACTTCCAGCTCCATCTCCTCGCGCGGGCTCAGCGTGCCGGTCTTCAGTTTGTTTACGTACTCCGGCGTGTGGACCAGCAGAATGTCCTGATCCGTGGCAGGTTGTGGATCCAGAAAATCGCTGGGCTGTGCGACGCCCGTTTCCAACAAGCAATCGTGAATGCGCTGGTATTTCTCGGCCGGGAATACGTGCTGGCCGATGGGCAAGTAGTAGCCGTTGCTGTAAATGAGTTTGAAGGGAAGCATGGATGTCCACCCATGATACTGCGGTCCAGCCCGCGCCCTGTCATGCTGAGCGGAGTGAGATGGTTCGCGGAGCGAAGCGTCTCATGGAGTCGAAGCATCCCTACCTGCTTACAAACGTGCGAAGCTTTGGGATTTTTCTCGCTGCGATTCCATCGACACTGAGGGAACCCTTTGCGATACCAACTTCATAGATGCGGGCAGGGATCCTTCGACTACGCAAGACGCCGCGCTTCGCGCCGCGTCTCGCTCCGCTCAGGGTGACAATGCTTTAAGGTAGACGGAGAAAAACTAACGCTTTTTCGCGTGTGGAATCGCCGGTACGACCATCGGCCTTCGCACCGGCACGATCGCGCCCTTCGCGGGATCGGCCGCGGCCGTCGCGCGGGTGAGCACTTCCTGCTGGATGAACTGCACGAACTCCTGCATCTGGCGTTGCATTTCTTCCATGCGCTCGCGCATTTGCAGGATGATCGCCATCCCCGAAATATTCACTGCCAGATCGCGGGCAAGGGTGAGGATGAACTCGAGCCGCTGCAAATCTTCCTCAGTGTAGAGGCGGGTGTTGCCTTCCGTCCGCGAAGGCTTGAGCAGTCCTTCGCGCTCATACAGCCGCAGGGTCTGCGGATGGATGCCATACATCTCGGCTACGGCCGAGATCATGTACGCACCCTTGGATTTACGCTTGGTCATAAACGCTCAATTGATTCTAGAGCTGATTCTAGAGCACGATCACTTTTCTTCCTAATTCACGATACTAGTGCACGATTGCAGAATCACGCCAAACCCTGACCGCCCGCGCGCATCCAAATCATGGAGGTTTATTATGGACGAAAATAATGCTGTCAGTGTACTGGAAGGTCTCATCGAAACCTGCAGAGACGGACAAAAGGGCTATCAGGACGCCGCTTCGCACGTGAAGCGGGCTGACTTGAAGGAGTATTTCAACGAGCAGAGCCTGGAGCGGGCCCGCTTCGCGGGAGACCTTGAAGCGGAGCTGATCCGGTTCGGCAAGCCGGATAAGAAAGTTTCCGGTTCCGTCGGCGGAACGCTGCGCCGCGCCTGGATCGATACCAAAGTCGGTCTTGGCGGCGGCGATAAGACGATCCTCGACTCGGTGGAGGCCGGTGAAGACAGCGCCAAGGAAAGCTACGAAAAGGCGCTCCGCGGGACTTTGCCGGGAAACCTGATGGAGATTATTCGCCGTCAGGCCGTCAGCGTTCAGCGCGCGCATGATCACGTTAAGACATTGCGCGACAGTGCAGCCGCTGCCTAGTCCTCAACAACAAGAAAAATAAGGACCGGAGTTTCCCGGTCCTTATTTTTTGGAGTATTTCCTGACCCAACCGCAATCAGGCTGCCGGCTGTGGCTTCTCCGCCGGCGCCGACCATCCTGCTGGCTTCAACAAATGATTGATGGCGTAGGCCACTACTCCCGCGCCGATCAGAATCATTCCGAAGGCAAACGAGCTTATGCCCAGGATCGACTCATGATCGGCACGCGCCACAGCGAAGACAAGCAGAAGCGCCGGAGGGATCCCAATCGCGATCGCGCCGAACAGGCCGCCCGGAACTTTGAACGGACGCGGCAGTTCCGGCTCGCGGAAGCGCAACACCGCCAGAGCTACGAACTCCAGCACCAGGCTAGCGCCATAAAGAAGAATGTCAATCGTCACCAGCCGGGCAAAGCCCAAGCCCAGGCACATCGCCCATCCCATCGCCAGCACGATGATCGCAACCCAGGGCGCTCGCGACTTTTTCTGCAGCTTGCCGAACACGCTGGGCAGCATGCCATCCTGCGCCATCGCCAAAGGCAGGCGCGAATAGCTCATCACCAGGCAATTGAACATGCCAAATGCGCTGATCATTCCACCGAGAACCACGCCAATCCGCAGCAGCGGTCCGCCGAGCAGCCCGGCAATGTCAGCCCACGAGCCGGTTTCCCATGCCGTCGGAGTCAGGCCGGTCATCCACATCGCGGCGAACGGAACAATATAGCTCACCGCCACAATGCACACCGCCACCAGCATCGC
>JBEKDY010000277.1:0-5276 GCA_050014115.1 Candidatus Sulfotelmatobacter sp.
CCCCATCCCACGCCACCTAGTTTCGCCGATGCCTCGTCGCGGCCCTGGGCGCCTGCTTCTGCTCTCCCGGCGCCAGCACTCTCCGCACGATCGGAGTATTCAGCTTGTACTTGCGTTCGGTTACGTTGCCCGTGTCGTCTTTCACACGCACAATGAAAACCGGCAGATTGCCTTCCTTGTCGAAATCTTCGTGAGTCACCGTAACCGGGAGAACTCCGTTCAGTCCGTGCTCGCGGTAAGCGGTTTCGTAGCGATGCTTCCGGGTGTTCCAGGTGAAGACGCGCAGCTGATCGAAGTCATAAGGCAGCCCGTCGTGCGGATCAGTAAGGATGCACAAATACTGCCCCACTTTTTTCTGCACGCCTTTGTCTGTGTCGTCGACTTCATTCAGCTCGAAGAACGCGACGATGCGCTGGCCCTCGGCATATTGCGCGATGTCGAGCGGAGCGTCCACGTCGACCATGCGGGACAGCACCCAGCCCACGCGTCCCTGGCTGTCGCGCACCAGCCACCAGTCTTCGAGCGCCGGACCGGCGGGCGCATTGCCGCGCGGCTTCACGGTTTTCGCCGGCATCGCATTGGCGGACGCTCCCACTTGTTTCTCCGCCGTGCCGCGCTTCAGTATGGAAACTTTCGCTCCCGAGGCCAGCTGGTAAAGATGTTCCGCCTCGCGTCCGGGCGTGACATGCAAATTCGTGTCATTGCGCAGAGTGCCCGGGGCCTGCACCGGGTCTGCCTGATTATCCTGCGTGAGCTTCTGGATCGCGTCGTAAGTTTTCTGGTCGACCAGGTAGCGCTGCTCGATCCAACCCTCCAGGCCAGCGGCGGTGCGCACGCGGGAAAAATGCTTTTCGTGATCGATTACCTCCAGGCGCTCTCCGTTCTTCACCGTGCCCACTCGGTTGTAAGCCGCCGCCACCTGATCGCGCAGCGAAGCCTGCGGCGCGGAAACATAGGCCACTTCCAGCACGCGGCGTCCACGGTGACCGCAGCCAGAAAGCGCGACGAAAGCCGTGGCCAGCAGGAACGCCAGAATGACGCGCATGGGATTGACCCGACGAAGATGGGATGGAGGAAACCGTTTCACGATAGAGCAGCGCCCAGTCTCAACTATAGCGCGTCCCCGCTGTGCTTACCGCTCCCAAAAAGTTTACGCAGAATGCACCTAAGGCGGCGCCTTAGGCTTGGCGCCGGGCTTGGCCCAAGCGGTTTCGTGCGGGGACGCTCGTGTGGGGACGGGCACTCTTGCCCGTCCGGGCGAGCGAAGCTCGCCCCTCGCCGACAGTTCCGCGCAGGCTGGAGTTCCCCACCGGCCGAGGAGAGCAGCCGAGCTGCGCTCGGCGGACGGGCAAGAGTGCCCGTCCCCACACGAGACCAGCCCGAAGCCCGAAGCCCGAAGCCCAAAGCCCAAAGCCCGAAGCCCGAAGCCATCCCTTCTCTCAGGTATACTGACGCACCAATATCCTGACGGAGCTGTACCCTCACTCCCCACATCCTTCCATGAAGCCCGCGATGCACTCCGACTCCAAGGTCTCCGGTCTTTCCCGCGACACTGCCGGAGCCGGCGCTGCCGCGCGCGGGCTGAAGATTCTTTGTGACGCGCTGATCACCGGATTGCTGCTCGCAGGGTTCGCCTCGATCATGGCCTCTCTTGTTCCCTTCAGCGTGTTGCTGGCCCGGGTGCGCAGCGTTTCCGATAGCGGGCAGGGCACGTTCTTCAGCACGGAGTTTTACCACGCGATGCAAATGCGGCTCCGCCTCATCGGAATGGCAAACCTTGCCGCCGGAATAATTTTGCTCGCTCTGCACCGGCAAATGTATGAGTGGGCCCGCCGAGTTTTCACGGACACGCTGATTCTCGCCCGAGATTTCTGCCTCGCCGCGCGCTCGCTGCCAGGGATCGACCGGCTGGCGCTCGCTGGCCTTACGTTTTTCGCTGCCGCCCTGCGCATTCCACTTCTGACGCAACCCATGCGTTACGACGAGGCGATCACGTTCGTGGAATACGCCTCGCGCCCGTTCTACGTCGCATTGTCGTTCTACAACACGCCCAACAATCATGTGTTCCACACGCTGCTTGTGCGGTTGGCGTATCTGGCGCTGGGAAATCATCCGTGGGCTTTTCGTTTGCCCGTGCTACTGGCGGGACTGTGCCTGGTGCCCGCCACTTACGTCGCGGCGCGGAGCCTGTACCACAACAACGGAGCCTTGCTGGCGGCGGCGCTCGTAGCTTCATCGTCGACGTTGATCGAATACTCGACCAACGCTCGCGGCTACGAAATCGTCTGCCTCCTGTTCATGATCATGATCCCGACCGGCGTGTATGCGCAGCGTCACCGGAACGGGGCGGCATGGTTGTTGCTCGCAGTAGTTTCGGCGCTCGGTTTTTACACCATCCCGATCATGCTTTATCCCTTCGGCGGTTTGGTGTTGTGGTTGTTGCTCTCGATCGCGGTGGGAGATGCGCAACAGGATGCGCAACAGGAAGACGCGCAGGGGTACGCGCCACGTGACGCGCAACCCGACTCGAAAACCAACTCACCAACTGCTGCCCGCAGCGCTCTGGCCGGACTTTCCGTTGCGATTGTTCTAACCATGCTGCTGGTGGTGGAACTCTACAGTCCGGTGCTGGCGGTCTCGGGACCGAAGGCATTGTTTGCCAACAAGTGGGTGTCGGCCAGTCCCTTTCCAATATTCCTCCATCAACTGCCCGCGTCGCTCGCCTCGACCTGGTGGGGATGGAACCGCGATCTGCTGATATGGCCTGCCGAGGCGCTGAACCTGGGCTTCCTGATCTCGTTGCTATGGCACCGGAAAATCGGCTCGCAGCGCGTGCCGCTCGCACTCGCCTTGCTGCTGTGCGTGAGTCCGTTAGTGTTGCTGCAGCGCGTGATTCCTTTTGAGCGCGTCTGGCTCTTCGCTCTTCCGCTGTATTTCATTTGCGCCGCGGCGGGATTGGCCATGGCGCTCGAACCGGTTTTTCATCGGCCGCATCTGCGCCACGCCATGGCGCTGCTCGCACTCGTGGCCGCGCTGTTTGCCGGACTGCGCGTGGAGCGCAGCGGCTCGGTTTATTTAAGCAACGAAAGCCGCGGCATGCCTGCTCTCGCGGCGTGGCTCAAAGGCCACTTGAGTTCCGGCGACACGATCGTCGCGGTGCCTCCCTCCGACGGCCCGATGCGTTACTACCTGCAGCGCGAAGGCGTGCCAACTTCATATCTAAATTCGTCGATCGGCGGCAGAGGCCAGGCCCCGCATCGCAGGCTGGTCGTGGTGAACGAATCCTCGAGAGACACAGTCGAGCAAGTGTGCGAAGCCGCCGGACAACCGCATCAGCCGAGCCGGAACGCGAAGCTGCTCGTGCAGTTCGAATCCGCAAAGCTGTACGAAGTGCCGTTCGCGCCGGAAGACCACTGAAGCCCCCCGGCAATTTCAGATTTCAGATTTGTGATTGCAGATTGAAAGCCCCGCCTGCCGGCATGGGTTTTAAATCTGCAATCTGCAATCTAAAATCTAAAATCTCCCTGACCACCCGCATCAGCGTCCGAGGCTCCTCAACCCAGGCCTGACATCCCGCAGCCGCTTCGGTTACCATTAAGACAGACATGTCCAGAAATATTTTAAAGAACCTACTTCCGAACCGGTGGCCGGTGCTGCTGGCGACCTGGTTTCTGTTCGCCGCCGTCTCCGGCGCCGCGGCGCAGGACCAGGAAGCGGTCAACCCGGCTCTGCGTCCGCCCAAGGGCGCGCAGGTAGCGATTGTTGTATTCGAAGACCTGCAATGTCCCGATTGCCGCCGCGCCGCGCCGCTGGTGAAGGAAGCTGGGAAGACTTACAGGATTCCCGTGATCCGCCATGATTTCCCGCTGCCGTTTCATACCTGGTCCTACGAAGCGGCCGTGATGGCGCGCTTTTTCGATACTCATTCGAAAGAGCTGGGCAACGAATTCCGGGATTACATTTTCGCGAACCAGCTGGAAGTGACTCCTCAGAACCTGCGCGGCTTCGCGGATAAGTTCGGCGCCGAGCATAAAACGCCATTGCCCTTCGTGGTCGATCCCGATGGAAAGTTCGCCGCGCTGGTCAACGCCGATAAAGATCTGGGCAAGGCCATCAACATCCAGCACACGCCCACGCTCTACGTAGTCAGCAACAAGCGCAACGGCAAACCATTCGTCGAAGTTGTGGACCGCAGCCAGCTGTACGCGCTGATTGATGCCATGCTGAAGGAGTAGCGATCGGCTGTCAGCTCTCGGCCGTCAGTCCGCAGTGGCCTGAGCTCAGGCATTGCGGTCACGTCTCGCTCCGGCTACTGATAGCCACCGGCCATTCTCAATGAGGGCTTGGCTATTACGCTCAAAGCCCCCCACCGCTGAAGCACGGCCTGGCCATCCAGTCAAATTTCCCACCCCTTTGCTTCGTTCAGGGCAGCCTCTAACTTACAAAGAACATTACGTTGGGGTGGAGCACCCCCCAGTTGTGGTGACGCATAGTTGCGGAGGTTTCCTTCGGCAGGCTCAGGGCACGGTTTACGCGCTTAGAATGTCAGACTTAAGAAGTTTGAGAAGGTCCCGGGAGGCTACTGTGATTGCTCGCGTGCTTGCTGTTCTTGTGCTGCTGGGTTCGTTGACAGGTTCCGCGCTGGGTCAGAGTGTTGTTCACTACACCACTACCGTCGACAACGTGAAATATCTTTTTGCTACGGCGGAGCCGGTGGCGCGGCTGAAGTCGGGGGATATTCTGGATACCAACACGCTCGACTGTTTCGGCAACACGATTCGCAAGCCGGGCGACACGTTGAGCATGGCGACGGGGGACAATCCGCTGGCGGGGCCGTTTTATGTGGAGGGAGCGGAGCCGGGCGACACGCTGGCGGTGAAGATTCTTGACTTGCAGGTGGAGGGCGACACCGGGGTGGGCGCGTTTGCTCCGGGATTTGGCGCCATCAACGAAACCAATTACACGCCCATGCTGCATCCGCCGCTGCCGGAGAAGATCTGGTATTACCACATCGATCATGCGGCGAACACGGCCACGTTCAAGGCGCTGGATTCGGATTTTTCGGTGAAGATTCCGATGCATCCGTTTTTCGGATGCATCGGCGTGGCTCCCGCCAAGGGCGAGGCGCGCAGTTCGGTGGTGCCGGCGGAGTTTGGCGGGAACATGGATTCTCCGGAAGCGAGCGTGGGCAACACCGTGTATTTTCCGGTGAACGTGAAGGGCGGCCTGCTTTACATCGGAGACGGGCACGCGGCCATGGGCGATGGCGAAATTGC
>JBEKDY010000278.1:0-5584 GCA_050014115.1 Candidatus Sulfotelmatobacter sp.
GCGCGAAGACCCGCGCGACGCCTTCTGCTCGCGTAATTACTCAAAGATCGAAGACTTGCCGCAGCGAGCCCGCGTCGGCACCAGCAGCCTGCGCCGCCAGGCACAGCTTAGAGCTATACGCCCCGATCTCGACATTCATCCCCTGCGCGGTAACGTCGACACCCGCCTGCGCAAACTCGAACAAGGCGAATACGATGCCATCATCTTGGCCGCCGCCGGCCTGAAGCGCCTCGGTAAAACGGAACTGGTCAAGCAAATTATCCCCGCCGAAATCATGTGCCCCGCCGCCGGCCAGGGCGCACTCGCAATCGAAATCCGCCAGGGCGACGCGGCCATGCGCCAGCATCTCGAATTTCTAAACGACCCCGCCGCCCGCGCCGCCACCACCTGCGAACGCGCCCTCCTCAACCGCCTGGGCGGAGGTTGCCAGGTCCCCATCGGCGCCTTCGCAGAGGTTCGCTCAGCAGGACGCAGGTCCCCATCGGCGCCTTCGCAGAGGTTCGCTCAGCAGGACGGGGAGAAGGATCGCGGTCAGGAAACCGGGAAGGGCACGACTTCAGTCGTGCCGATACGACGCCACGGACCCGATCGGCTTCAGCCGCTGGGGTTCGCCTTCATCTCGAATCCATCGTGGCCGATCCCGACGGCTCCAAAGTCCTCCGCGACTCCCGCGACGGAGACGATCCCGAAAAGCTCGGCAACGATGCCGGCGCCGCCCTCCTCAGCCGCGGTGGCGACGCCATCCTCGCCGCCGTCTACAGCCGCGGCCTCGCCATCCCGCCCCAACCATGATCGACCGATCGCTCGCAATGTAAACTGAGTGCTGCAGAGAAACCGAACCGAGAAAGAACTCGATCCGTGTACATACCCGAACATTTCGTAGTCCGTGACCATGCCGCAGCCATTGCGTTCATGCAAGCGAATCCCTTTGTCATCCTGGTGTCCGCTCACGAAGACGGCCCCTTCGCCAGCCACGTTCCAGTGGTCATTCGCGAAGTTGGGGACAAACTCATCCTCCGCGGCCATGTCGCCAAGGCGAATCCGCACTGGCGTTATCTCGAACAGAATCCGCAATGCCTCACCATTTTCCACGGCCCGCACTCCTACATCTCGCCGAGCAACTACACCACGCGCGAGAACGTTCCCACGTGGAACTACGGCGCCGTGCACGTCTACGGAACCGCGCGCGTGTTCGCGTCGCCGGAAGCGTTGCAAGGCGTGCTCCATGAACTGATCGCTACCTTCGAGGCCGCCTACGCCCAGCAATGGGACAGTCTCGACCAGAAATACCGCGATAGCATGCTCAAACACATCGTGGGATTCGAAATCACCGCGACGAAACTCGAAGCCAAATTCAAGCTGGGCCAGAACCGCACCAGGCAAGAGCAGGCGAATATGCTGGCGTCCCTGAGCAAAGCCGAAGACACGGTCGTCACCGGCGTGGCCCGCCTGATGGAAAAGCAAGGCGTGGGAAAGCCTCCAGAAAAATAGTGTAGGGCGGGCACTCTTCCCCGCCACTCTAACCATGAGCAGGAAAGTTTCCGCATCGACGAACCGCCCACTGAGAAAAGTGCGCGTACTGGTCGGCCGCGCCCGCCATCAAGCCAGCGCTCTCTCCAGTGAACTGAAAAAGCTGGGCGCCCATGTGCTCGAAATTCCATTCATCGAAATTCGCAAGCCGCGTTCCTACCAGCCGCTGGATTCGGCGCTAAAAGCTTTAGGCGACTACGACTGGCTGATCCTGACCAGCGTGAATGGCGTCGAAGCCATGTGGGATCGGATGGAGAAGCTGAAACTTGACAACAGAGATCTTTGGGAAGGGCGCGAGTTTACTCGTGCCGCTATGCGCACAAAATCGACCCCGGCTTTAGCCGCTGGGGTCGGCCGTCTGCAAATCGCCGCCATTGGCCCGGCAACGAAGAGGGCCATCGAGCAGCGTGGCGCGAAAGTCGACGTTGTTCCCAAAGAGTACGTGGCAGAGTCCGTGGTGCGCAGCCTGCGTCGTCGCGTGAAAGGGAAGCGCGTGCTGCTGGTGCGCGCCAAAGTTGCCCGCGACGTGATTCCGCGAGAACTGCGCAGGGCTGGAGCCCGCGTCGAGGTCGCGGAAGCCTATGAAACCGTGGTGCCGCAATCTTCGCGCACGCGTTTGCGCGCGGCGCTCAAGAATCCGCGGCAGCGTCCGCAGGTGATCACGTTCACGAGTTCGTCTACGGTACGCAACTTCGTGAAGTTGCTCGGTGGCTCGCGCGCCCACGTGAGTCTTGAGAGAATCCTTACAGCTTCGATTGGTCCCGTTACATCTTCGACATTGCGTGAGCTTGGGGTGGGAGTAGACATCGAGGCGAAGGAGTTCACCATACCTGGCTTGGTCGAGGCAATCGTGCGCGTAATTAGCGCTCGTGCAAAATCAACGACTTAGCGCCAAGTTATTGAGAACATTGGCCGAATAGTTTGAGGGAGAAATGTTCGATCACGGTCACGGTCGCCCACCAGGATGCCATTTGCTGAGCCTCCAGCAGCCCTAGAATCGACGATCGCGTCTCGGGTGGACCCGAAGGTCGTTCGGCGAGCTGCGGCTCTGGAATCGCCACTTACAATAACGTTTTGCTAAATGGAATCAATCGCTTAGCCGTAAGTTATTGAATCAGAACGGGGAGATTTTGTGACGAGAGATGAAGCTCGGGATTTGGCTAGCCATTGGGTCGAGGCCTGGAACACCCACGATCTGGAGTCGATCATGACTCACTACGATGAGGGAATAGAGTTAACGTCGCCGGTCGCGGCCCAGTTGTTGGGGGCGCCGGATGGCAAGATACGGGGAAAGGCAAACTTGAGAGCTTACTTTCGGCGAGGGTTGGAAGCCTACCCTGACTTGCGCTTTGACCTGGAGGACGTCCTCTGCGGCGTAAACAGCGTGGTGCTCTATTACAAAAATCAAAAGGGAACGCGCACTGCCGAGTTCATGGAGTTGTCCGCCACTGGGAAAGTCGCGCGGGTGGTGGCGAACTATAGCGCGTAGCCGGTACGACGACGCACACCTGGAAACGCTACTCCGTCAGCTACTCCGTCAGCGAGCAACTGCAATCTGCGGGTTGCACGCCGAGCCAGTTCGCGAACGCCGCTGCCGTTCTTTGTGTTCTTCGCGGTAAAAGTGCTTTAGAGCTTTTAACCGCAAAGGTCGCAAAGGAAATTCCGCAAAGGTCGCGGAGAAAACCAGAAACAGAGGCTACTGTGTCAGCGAGCAACTGCAATCTGCGGGTTGCACGTGGGCCAGCACGAAATCGGCGACGCGTTTGTAGGCGTCGATTTGATTTTCCACGCGCGCGAAGCCGTGGCCTTCGTTGTCGTAAATTTTATATTCGACGGTGCCGCCGCGCTTCCTGATGGCATCGACCACCTGCTGCGTCTCTTCCTTCGGGCAGCGCGGGTCGTGTCCTCCGGCGAGGAGCAGAAGCGGCGCTTTGATCTGATCGATGAAGTTGATGGGCGAGCGGTCTTCGTAGAGCGCCTTGTTCTTCACCAGATCGCCCATGGTTGCGAGATCGGATTGCTGCAGCACCGGGTCTTCGTGTTCGATTTCCGTGAACCAGTTCACGAAAGGCACGATGGGCACGCCCGCCGCCCAGACGTCAGGAGCTTTCGTGACCGCCATCATGCTGAGATAGCCGCCGTAGCTTCCTCCCATGACCGCAATCTTTTTGGGATCGAGATGTCCGGTCTGCTTGATCCAGTCGACTCCCGCGAGCACGTCCTGCAAGTCGCCGCCGCCCATGTCGAATAAATTCGCCTGCTGAAATTCTTTGCCGTAACCCGTCGAGCCGCGGTAGTTGGGCGCGAGCACCATATAGCCTTGATTGGCCGCGTATTGCACGAAGCGGTTGAACGAATTCATGCTCTGCGCCGTGGGGCCGCCGTGGATGTAGACAATGGCGGCATTCTGTCCGTTGCGCGCCATGTTGTAAGGCACGTAGAGAAACGCGGAGATGGTCCACTTGCCGTCGCGGCTGGGATAGTGCACCAGAAACGGCTCGACCATGTCTTCCGAGCGCACGCCAGCGACGAGAGAGTGCGTGACCTGATGCGACTTGCCGGTCGCGAGGTGATAGACCCAGAGGTCGCCGGGGGCCGTGGGGCCGTTGTGAAAGTAGAGCAGGCGCGAGCCGTCGTGCGTGAACGCGGAATGTCCCCCCGCAGGCTCGTTCACGCCTTTCGGGATCGGCAGCGGCGTGGATTTGCCAGTGGCGAGGTCGCGCAGATAAATATCTTCGTTGCCATCGACGTTGGCGCTGAAGGTGATGTGCTTGCCGTCCGGCGAAAATTCGCCTCCGCGGATTTCCCATTTGTCTTTCGTGAGCCAGGAAATCTTCTTGGTCGCGACGTCGAGCAAGCCGACATTCTCGTAACCGTTCGCCGCGTTCGATGTGAAGAGAACATGCTTGCCATCCGGCGAGAGGTCATTGGCGAAGTAGAGTTGCTCGGCTTCATGTGGCGTGAGCTGCGTACTCTTTCCCGTCGCGACCTCGGCGATGAAGATGTTTGAATCGGTTCCCTTCGCTTGCTCTTGCGAGTAGACGATGAACTTTCCATCTTTCGACCAGATTGGATTTACGTTGCGCTTGTCCTGGGGCGTGTTTGTCGTGAGGTGCTTCACTTCGCGCATCAGTGTGTCGTAGATGTCGATCTCAAACGCGGCGGAAGTTTTCGGCTTTACTTCGTACGCCAGGTAGCGCCCGTCGGGCGACCACGTGGGATTCATTTCGGCGATCTCACGCGTGTTGGTTAAGTTGACGACTTTGCCGGTCTTGGGCGAGACCAGAAAAATGTCCCACTGTTCGTCGCCATCGTAATCGGATTGATAGGCGATCCATTTGCCGTCGGGCGACCACGCGGGCGAGGTCTGGCGCTGGTCGCTGACCGTGAGTTGAGTGGGCCATCCGCCGTCGGCGGGGACGAGCCAGAGGTTGTTGCGTCCGCTCATGTTGGAGATGAAGGCGATGCTCTTGCCGTCGGGCGACCACGTGGGCCGGCCCACCTGGCGCGTCATGTAGAGTTTTTCGATGGTCAGAGTTCGCGGCTCGACTTGGGCGTTGGGCCTGGACGCAATCTGCTTCGGGTCGGTGATGGCCTGGGGTGCAGGCAAAGTCTGGGTAGCGGCAGTTTCGGCGACGACAGTGCTCATGAGTATGACGATAGCAAACGGGATGAAAGCGCGCATGGGATTGGAAGCCTCGCGTGAGGGGTGAAAGAAAGTTTAGCAGAGGGACGACTGTTGATCTGCTCAGTCATCTCCAGCTGTCATCCTGAGCGGAGAGGCAAGTGCGCGAACGCGCACTTGCCTTGGAGTCGAAGGATCCCTTCCGCCTGCACGAGCCTCTACGTGTTTTTTGCATTTCGTATCGCGATCGACTCTGGCAAGAACCCCTGGGTGAGCCGGCGGTAGTACGGAGGCAGGGATCCTTCGACTTCGCATTTGTCTCGGCTTCGCCGAGACAAATGCTTCGCTCAGGATGACAGGGCGTTTGGCGGATGACAGACGTCGGGTGAGCTTAAACCCTTGCGGCTCACGCCTTCGCGTTTTTGTGCA